>NZ_JAJGVH010000073.1:0-111985 GCF_020785355.1 Limosilactobacillus reuteri
CTCGTATTCTATAAATATATCCTTACGGATTTTGCTACATTACAACTTGTTTTCTGGTCACCGCATGATAACCTCTAATTATCATTGGCTTTGGTCAACTGGTATAGGTTAATACCTCCTGTAGTTTTTAACTACTTATGAAGTCTGCCGCCCAGCCAATCTACTGATTTTCGAACTCACATGCTGTATCGATTAGATAGTTTACTAATTCAGAGTAGGATTAGGTGCAGCTTTAACTCTCTAACCAATGAATACTGATACTTGCGAGGATGTTTTTAGTGATTGTAATTAGGGGCTATCATGCAGTGATCAGATTAAGACCAGTAAATTTTAATGAAAGGAGGCCATTCCAATGAAACTTTTTGTCGGTATTGACGTTAGCTCAAAAGATTTAGTAACTTCAATGATTTCTGAAGAAACAACTGAAGTTGTTTTCCATGGTAACTTTGTTAATGATTTGAAAGGCGCAACAGAATTAAAAAACATGATTATCGATACGGCGAATTCAAATCATCTCGACCAAGTTGTGATTGGCATGGAAGCCACTTCCATTTACAGCTTTCACCCAGCAATGTTTTTCCAAGAAGACTCGGACCTTAAAAAGTTCAATACACAATCCGTGGTTATCGATCCTAAGAAAACTAAGCGCTATCATGATGTCTTCGCTGAAGATAAAAATGATCAAATCGACGCTTTTTACATTGCTGACTTCCTACGTGTTGGACGCTATTCAGTAGGGATTGTTCGTCAAGAGAACTACATTGCCCTGCAACGCTTAACGCGTTCCCGATATGAGCTTGTTCAAAGCTTAGCTCGGGCTAAGCAACACTTTATTGAGAACCTATACTACAAGCTCAATAAATTAGTAATTTCTGATGAACTGAATACTTCTATCTTTGGTTCAACGATGATGAGTCTGCTAACTGAAGATATGACTACTGATGACTTACTTAATCTTTCGATTACTGATTTAGCCGATTATCTGAATGAACACGGCCGGGGTCGCTTCGCGAACCCTGAAGCCTTGGCGAAAATAATTCAAAAGGCAGTTCGTGCTTCTTATCGTTTAGACAAAGTAATTGCTAATTCAGTTGATACAGTTCTCTCCGTTTATGCCGAGGAAATTAAAGCTTTTCAGAAGATGATTAAAGACCTCGACAAAGCAATTGAGAAAGTAGTTCAAGTAACTGATGAAGAACAGATTTTGCGCTCCATTCCCGGAATTGGACCAGTATACGCTGCTGGTATTTTAGCTGAAATTGGTCAAATCGAACGATTTGATAATGAAGCTAAATTGGCTAAATATGCTGGGCTTTCCTGGCGAGAAAAGCAGTCCGGAGCTTACGCTAGTGATAATACTCCGCTCAAGAGAACTGGTAATGCTTATCTTAGATACTATTTGGTTGAAGCTGCCAACAGAGTTAGAATCCAAGATCCAGTTTTTGGTGAATATTATCGGCGTAAATATCAAGAAGTAAAGCATACCCCATCAAAACGCGCTCTCGTCCTTACCGCACGTAAACTTATTAGGGTGATTTTCTTCCTACTCAAAAATCATCAAATCTATCAGGAAAAGAGGTAATTGGTATAGGAAGATAAACTGATTCTCGACGCTTAGCTTTTAAAACACCTTGGGATCAAGGCTTATTTAAGTGCGTCAAAAATCTGGTCAAAACAAGTTTGTCAGTGATAATTTTATCTTGACTTATTACCACATGACTTCTTTGCTATACTTGACTCATCTCTTACTAAGGAGGTGAATCTAATGTCACGATCTTCTAATGAACAAATTGCTCATGATATGGCAATGGCCTTTATTCAGGCTGATCTAAGTTCTATGAGTGGTAACGAGCGACTTGAAGAACTCAAAGCAATTAAAGATGATGCTGATCCATCAAAGCCAAACACATCGACAATCATCGATAACTTCAATCGCTATTACCGGATCATTCTTGATGATCTTCAGTAATTCTTTTAACTTTCTCAAGATATGCTTTCCTGTCAAATGATGGGAAACGTTCACGTAAATAACTTGTATCACTCGCAATTTGATGAAGCTGTTCTTTGCTACCGCTAATAGCATTGAGCAGCTTTTTAATAAGCTTTTCCTGTCGTTTTGTTAGCTTCTTATAGAAAGCCAACTCAGATTGAAGAATACTCAGCCTTTCTTTATCTGATTGGATTTTTTCTTCTTGATTTGTTCTCATTGCTACCCTCCTTCCTCCATTTGCTATACTTAACTCATCCCCAAAGAAAGGAGTGAGTTACAGTGACAGATAAACAATTTGAACTAGCAAAATCCTTTGCAAATGCAGTAACCGTTGTTGAATATCAAAAGGAATTATCCAAGACTGATAAAACAACTAATCCACATTTAGCAGCAGAAATATATCAAAGTGCTTATGAATACGGATTAAAGACGTTCAAAGATGCAGACTAATTAAGGTCCTTAGCAGCATCTTTCCAGATCTTTTTCCTCTCTTCAGATGAGAGAGGCCTACCAGACTGTTTAGTATTGCAACCGCTAAACAGTTTTTTTATTTCCTCCGGCTTGCCATCAATAATTATTCTCATTGCTACCCTTCTTTTATACTTTATTCGTTCTCATTAGCGAACGGATGGAGCAAAAAAAATCGATACTTTTGAAACATCATAACCAAGTGCATCCATTATACGCGATAAATCTTCAACACTAATATCAACAATTCCCGCTTCACGTTTTGCATAGGCTCCTCTAGACATCCCCAATTTCTTTGCGAATTCTTCTTGAGTATATCCTTCTGCCATACGTTCCGCTTTTAATCTTTGTAAATTAAATGACATATCGCCCCTCCTTTCGTTCTCTTTTGCGAACACATATATAATACAATCAATGTTCTTTATTGTCAACGAATAATTATTAAAACAATATATAGATGTTTCTTTTTGGGAACAAAAAGAATATAATAATACGTGTAAAATATTTTAGGATGTGAAAATTATGAGGAATAGCTCTGAAGTGGTTGACTACCTCAATAATTTACGTGAAGAGCAGAAAGTTTCTATAAGTGAACTTGCTAGACGCGTTAATATGTCAAAGTCAACTGTCTCACTATATTTTAAGAAAAAACGCGAATTCCCAGTAAATAGGCTTGATGAATTTGCTACTGCTTTGCATACCACACCTGAAAATGTACTAGGTGTTATTGATAATAAAACAGAAAAAAGGCCAACTAATATAATTTATCCATTAGGAGATAACTTTCAACGCATCAGTATCCCCCTCATTGGTGAAATTGCCTGTGGTGATCCGATCACAGCCGAGGAAAATATTGAGGGATACGTCGAAGAAATTTTTGAGAAGCCAGTTCCAAAAGGTAACCTCTTTGCTCTCCGTTGTAAAGGTAAGAGTATGGAGCCAACCATTCATGATGGATCGATTGTAACCATTAGAGAACAACCCACAGTGGAAGATGGGGAAATAGCTGCTGTCCTCGTTGACGGCGACAATGAAGCAACCCTGAAACGAGTTAAACATCAAGGAAATCTTATTATGCTAATGCCAGATAATAAAGAATTCGACCCAATCATCTTGGATAAAGATAACCCGGGCCGAATTGTTGGTAAGGCTGTTCATGTTTCATGGAGTATTAAATAATGATCTACGTCCAAATACTGATCGACGTAAAAAGCTGCGATAATGTTGGGGGATATGTATGTATACTGTCGATACTACAGGTCATGATAACCAGATTAAGAAGTTTATATCTGAGTTACGAGAATGGTTCGATAAAGATGAATTATATGATGGTCTTTCTAATCAAGACATTCTTGAATATCATTACGATGAAAAAGTTTATCAATTTGGAACACATCCTTTAGACTCATATGATATAAAAACTTCAATTAGTAATACTGACGGCCACTATAGGGTTTATCTTAGCTTTCGAAACGGTAAGGGATTTAATATCGGGACCATCAAGGACGATGGCAAACTTATTAATCGCCTTAATGATGATAACTACGAACCCCGAATCTATGTTTTAGGTGGGCGTTATAAGAAAGTAATAATTGATAAAGATGGTGCCGATCACATTAAAAGTTTTCGAGAACCATATACTTTTCAAATTGATTTTCTGAAAAATGAAAAGCCAAAAGATGTTACATATATTAATGACACAACAGCTCAGCAAATGTTAGAACAAAACAAATGGTATCAAGCCAGTCAAAAAGCAGAAAAAATAGGTAATACAATGCAATCTGCTGGAGATAGTATGGCTGGTTGCGGGTGTCTTATTACTCTACTAGTTACAATACCAGTGATTATAATTATAATTCTATTTCTAATTCTTTAGGACTTTGGGGGATAAATAATTGAAAAAGAATAATCAAAATAGTGAATTGAAGTTTAATAGAATCATTTATGCAATTTTAGCTGTTTTACTACTTATCGGAGGAACTGCAATATTTGTATACCATGCTCAGCAAAATGATCCTGAATCATCTGAATATGCCGACAGTAGTGACGACAGTTCAACAGACAGTACAGACGATGATGATATAGATGATTCTTCTGATGACGAATCTGAAAGTAGTACAGAAACAAGTTCAACTAGTGACTCGAACGTTGATCAAGTAGTTTCAATGATCCAAAGTCAATTTAAGGATAAAGCTACAGTTTCATATGATAAAGACAGCAAAGCAATCTTAATCATCCCTTCTGACAGTGAATTCACTGACGAGGTTGTTGACGTTGCAAACGGTGACGGGGATGAAGATACCTGGAATGATTTAACTGATTCAATCAATGACGTTTCTTCTCAAATGGTTAGTAAGTATGGTGCAAAAGTCGGCTTAGCAATCGTTAATCCACAAAATCATGACAAGGTTCTATATGAAGCTTTAGATGGTAATACTATTTATGATGTTGTAACTGATGGGAGCGACAAATAAATTGATAAAAAAAATACTTTTACTAATCACTATATGTTTTGGAGTTCTGGCTTTTAATTATGATAGAAATCACTCTCTTATCTATGCCAGTTCAAATAATACAAATTATGTTCAAAAATTGGAACGTAAAAATAAAAAGTTGACTAAAGAGAATGAAAAACTAAAAAAGCAGAGCCATCAAAATAGTAGTCTAACTTCTATTGCATCTAGCTTAGCGGCTCCTATAGTTGTTTCAATCTTGGTTCCATTTGTCTCACTTCTCTACTTTAGCATCTACAGAAGTTCAGAAATCATTGATTTTGAGAGGCCACTATTGGATTTTAAAACTAGAGCACAGATCTCGATAACTAACACTTTTATCGTAATAACCGCACTTGTTCTCACTGTAATCCTTGAAGCGGGGCTCTTGATAAAACATCCTTATTATTTTTGGTCAATTGAGACATTAGTACTCATATTTTGTATATACCTACTCTATTCATTGGATAAAATTCCTTCAAAACACGCCTTAGTATTTGAGTTTCATAGAAATTATAAAGAGTCCCAATACTACACTATTATTCATAAATTAGACGATATATTTTATCTTGGAAAATTAGTGCAGCAAAAGCCAGGTAGCCAAAACACCTATGAAGAAGATAACTTATACAAGTTATTAAATAAGGATTCTTTAGTAGGCATAGATGCTCATGTCGGAAAAATAATAAGGCATAAAAAAGATTTAATGAAGAACAAACATAAACCCTCTAAGACTTCTGCAAAATTTCAAAATAATATAACAAAACAAAAAGATACGGAAGGAGAAATGATCTTGCCTTTACAACCGGATGAATATATTAATTTTAGATTAGATGATCAAATAAGTTGGTACGATAAAAAAAGTGCTACTCAAAAGAAATGGTACTACTGGTCAAAAATAGTTACTCTAATTTGCACGGCATCTATTCCTGTTATATCAGTAGCATTTAGACACCAATCATTTACTGTTGTAATCACTGCTGTAATTGCAGCAATTGCAACTATTACAGAAGGGATTTTGACGCTAACTAAATGGCATGAAAAATGGATTGCATATCGTTCAAACGCAGAAGCATTAAAACATGAAAAGTATTCTTATCTAACTTCTTCAGGCGCTTATTCTAACTTAAATGATAATGATAAGTTCCATACATTAGTAGATCGTACAGAAAATATTATCTCTAACGAAAATACTAACTGGGCTTCTCTAGGAAAAAAGAAAGGAAAGACTATTTAATGAAACACAAATGCTTTATCTCGTTTAAGACAGAAGATACCTCCTATAAAGAAAAGATTCAAAATAACTTAGACGTTGATATGATTGATAAATCACTTAATGAACCAATTAACTCTGAAAATGAAGAATATATAATGCGTAAGATTCGAGAAGACTATTTAAAAGATTCTACAGTTACCATATGCTTAATTGGAGAACACAGTGCTGAAAATGATCCGTTTGAAAATCAACATTATATTAAGCGAGAATTACAAGCAAGTTTATATGATAATCCCAATGGTGTCCTCGGAATAGTTCTTCCCGAAATGATCGATAAAATTTATAAAGGCACCTATACTTGCAAAACATGTGGACAAGAACATAATTATGTTGCCATTGATGAAAATACAGTTATTAAAGAATTTAGTACAAATTACTACATTCCTGATCATGAAGGATGCGCTTGGGGAATCGATGATAGATATTGCATTTTAGTTAAGTGGGACGACTTTATTAATTCCCCAAATTTATATATTGATGCAGCCTTTGATAAAAGATCAGCTCCTGTACGAAAAAAGATTACTGTTTTTCCGAAATAATACGATATGTTTTTTCAAATATTTCTTTTTTTACAGGCCATTGTTCCCCCTCAACACCTGTAATAATCCAATCTCCAGCATCTGCATGCATTGTACCCTCTAGTGTTTTAATATCTAAAGGTTTCTTTGTCTGGTAGGCTTCAACCGGTATACTTTTTTTAACTACTTTGTATTGTTTCATAATTTCTACTTCTTTCGTTTTTATAAACCTATGAACATTATAGCATTAATCAAAAAATGATTGATTAGTAACTGTCCAAGCCCTGATGACATAAAAAGCTGAAAATAAAAACCTCAATGATCCAACTTTGGCCGGCTGATCATTGAGGTAAGTGTTGAGATACCAGGGGTGGAGTACACCCTCAGTACGTCTTTATTATAACAGAAAGGAGTTTTACTATGAATGGTAATGTTAGAAAGCGTGGTAAAAAATGGTACTACCGCTTTGATATTGCTGACAAAGATGGAAAAAGACGACAGTATGAACGAGTCGGAGGCGATTCTTACAAGGAAGCAATGCACCGATTACGCGTTGCTTTAGAGCTTTATGAAAATACAGGAGCAGTTACCAATACTGATAAGATTTCAACTCATGATTACTTTGAATTTTGGTATGACAATTATGTTAAGACTAACTTATCTAAAAACACTCAACTGAATTATCGGCATGTTTTAGATAAATATGTGCAACCTACCCTCGGAATTTATCAATTATCTAAAGTCACCCCAGAATTAATCCAAAAGACTATTAATAAGATCGCAGACTCTACCGAATATAAACCTGATCATACACAACTACATGGCCATACTGTCGAAATTATTCTTATGGTTATCAAGGAAGGTTTTCGACAGGCAGTCCATCCTTGGCATATTCTTACTCAATCACCTGCAGAATACGTCCGACAACCAAAATATAACCATCCTAAAACTACACGAGAAGATCTAAAAATTATTACTCTACAACAATTTAATCAACTTTTAGAGCAATTTCCTCTTGGCCACCCATTTCACCTTCCTCTCTTAATCAGCTTTTATACTGGAATGAGGCGTGGAGAAGTAGCTGGTCTTGAATGGGATAATGTTAGTTTACCAGATGCTGAAATTAATGTTACTCAGCAGATGAAACAGTATTCCAAAACGGATATCCGACTTGGAAAACTAAAAACAGCCGCCAGTTATCGAACAATTGCAATCGGTGATCAACTTATCCATGCGCTTAAAGTTCAGCGGCGACTACAAAATGAAAATCGTTTACGCTATGGTAAAAATTACCATGAATCTAACTTTGTATGTACAAAAGAAAATGGGAAACCTGTCACTCCCAATTCGATTAAGTACTATGCAAGTACTGTTACTAAAGAGCTAGGTTTCCCATTTAATTTCCATAGTTTACGTCATACCCACGCAACCATGTTACTAGAAGCGGGTGCATCTGCTAAAGAGGTCCAAGTACGATTGGGCCATAACAAAATTGCCACCACTCTAGATACCTATGTCCATCTTAGCAATAAGAAGAAACATCAAACAGCAAATCTATTTGATCAAATAGCTAAAATGTAAAATCTTGCCCACCATTTGCCCACAAAGTATTTTACGTCTTGCCCACGAAGGTACTTCATGTGGGCAAATGGTGGGCAAAACACTTTAATTGGTCTATAAATTGGTCTACTTTGTGAAATTTAGCAAGTTAGAAATGCCTTTACATCAATATTTACTTTTCATCCAATTGCTCATCGGTCTTCAAAACTGCCATAAAGGCGGCCTGAGGAATATCAACTTTTCCGACAGCCTTCATCCGTTTCTTTCCGCGTTTCTGCTTATCTAATAATTTAGCACGCCGGTCTGGATCCCCGGTATGAATACGGGCAGTAACATCCTTCCGGTAGGCTTTAATATTAGTTCGTGCAATAATCTTTGAGCCGATTGCAGCTTGAATTGGAATTTCAAAGTTTTGCCGCGGAATGATCTTCTTTAATTTAGCAGTAATTTCCCGACCACGTTCTGCCGCAAAGTCACGGTGAGCAATAAAGCTCAATGCATCCACCTTATCGCCATTAAGCAAGATGTCAATCTTAACCAAATTACTTGGACGGTAGCCATCAATTTCATAATCTAAGGAAGCGTATCCTCGTGTAGAACTCTTTAACTTATCAAAGAAGTCAAAAATAATTTCTGACAACGGAATATGATAAATAACGTTTACCCGGGTATCACTTAGATATTCCATCGTATCAAAGTCTCCCCGTTTTCGTTGGCAAAGTTCCATTACTGGGCCAACATAATCATTGGGGACCATGATTGAAGCGCGAACATATGGTTCCTTAATCGCTTTAATGGAAGAAGCGTCTGGCATTTCAGCCGGATTTTCCACTTCCTTTGTTGTCCCATCCGCTAATTCAACATGGTAAGTAACAGATGGAGCGGTCGTGATTAAATCAAGATTAAATTCACGTTCAAGTCGTTCTTGAATAACATCCATATGAAGTAACCCTAAGAAACCACAACGGAAACCAAATCCCAATGCTTGCGATGATTCCGGTTCAAAAGTCAATGCTGCATCATTAAGTTGAAGTTTTTCCAACGCATCACGCAAATCATTAAACTTAGCATTATCGGTTGGATAGAGTCCAGCATATACCATTGGCGTCATTTGCCGGTATCCTTCTAACGGCTTATCTGTAGGATTATCCGCACTTGTAACCGTATCACCGACCCGGGTATCTTTAATGTCTTTAATTGCCGCTGTAATATAACCTACATCTCCAGCCATTAACACATCACGGGCCAATGGTTTAGGAGAGTTAATTCCTACTTCTGCTACCTCATATTCGGTACCACCGTTCATTAATTTAATTCGGTCACCTTTTTTTACAGTTCCTTCAACAACCCGGACACTAAGGACAACTCCACGATAATCATCATACTTTGAATCAAAGATAAGAGCTTTCAAAGGCGCAGTTAAATCTCCTGTTGGTGCTGGAACATCCTTAACGATTTTTTCCAGAACTTCATCAACGCCCATTCCAGTCTTAGCACTAATATCAACTGCCTCATCAGTATCTAAACCAATCTCATCTTCAATCTGCTTCTTAGTACCCTCAGGATCAGCAGAAGGTAAATCGATCTTATTGATAACAGGTAAAATTTCAAGGTCATTGTCAAGTGCTAAAAAGACGTTAGCAAGGGTCTGTGCTTCTACCCCTTGCGTTGCATCAACTACTAAGACGGCACCTTCACAGGCAGCAAGAGACCGTGATACTTCATAAGAAAAATCGACGTGGCCTGGTGTATCGATTAAATGGAAAATGTAATCTTCACCGTCTTTAGCATGATATGTCAAGGCAACAGCATTTAATTTGATTGTAATGCCCCGTTCTCGTTCTAGAGGCATATCATCAAGAATCTGGTTTTTCATTTCACGTTTACTGATTGAATCAGTCATTTCTAAAATCCGATCAGCAAGCGTGGATTTTCCATGGTCAATGTGGGCAACAATCGAGAAATTTCGAATGTGTTTTTGCCGCTCTTTCATTTCTTCTAGGTTCATTTAAAAAGACTCACTTTCAACGAATATTCTTTATCTAGTATACCAAATCATCGTTTAGAATGGGAAACCTTCTACTAGATATACAAAAGGGAGCGAGACAGAAGTCACTTGTGACTTCGTTTTCGAGCCCCCGCAAGCAACAATAGGCCTTCAGTGTTCGACTTTTGCCGGACGCTGAAGGCCATTGTTGTACTGCGCTGTTCGTATTTTATGGAAGTGACCTAACTTATGTCACAGTCCCTTCATAAAAACTATTTACTTATCCTCAAAGGCATCACGTAACTTATCAAGAACTGTCTTCTTAACACCCTTAACATCTTCACCACTAGCAGCCGCAAACGCTAGCATTGCTTCACGTTGACGTTTGTTAAGGCTCTTAGGTGTCTTAACATGGACAGTAACATGTTCATCCCCGTTACCATTACCGTTAAGGTGTGGAACACCCTTGCCACGCAAGCGGAAATTAGTTTCTGATTGTGTTCCAGCAGGAATTTTAAGGTTGACATCACCATGAACCGTTTTAACTTTTACTTCGTCTCCCAAGGCTGCTTGAGCAAACGAAATATCACGATCAACGTAAATTGTTGAACCATCACGCCGGAATTCTCGACTTGGTGTTACTCGGAAGACAATATACAAATCTCCGGCTGGGCCACCGTTCTCACCAGCGTCTCCTTGGTGTTGAAGCCGCATTTGTTGACCATCATCAACACCGGCAGGCACCTTTACTTCTAGCTCATGACGTTCGTGAACATGTCCTGCACCATGGCAAGTATCACAACGATCTTCTGGCTTAATAATCTTTCCAGTTCCATTACATTCTGGACAAGTGGTTTGAGTTTGCATATTGCCTAGTGGTGTTTGACGAACACTCGTAATCACTCCGGCACCATGACACCGTGGACAAGTTATTGGCGATTTACCAGGCTTAGCTCCGGTTCCATGACAAGTCTTACATTCTGCATCACGGTCATACTTGATAGTAGTTGTTTTACCAAAAACCGCATCCATAAAATCAAGAGTCATTGCATATTGTAAATCACGCCCTTGACGCGGGGCTGTTGGGTCCCGACGAGTACGACCGCCGCCACCAAAGAATTGACTAAAGATGTCGTCAAAGCCGCCGCCAAAGTTAGAATAAGCTTGACCACCACCAAAGCCGCCGAAGCCTTGACCGCCAGCACCTTGTGGGCCAGCTGAACCAAATTGATCATATTGAGCACGTTTTTGACTATCACTCAATGTCTCATATGCTTCATTAATCTTCTTAAACTTTTCTTCTGCACCAGGCTCGTGGTTAACATCTGGGTGGTATTTTGCCGCAAGCCGACGATATGCACGCTTGATGTCTTTTTCGGATGCATCCTTAGAGACACCTAAAATGTCATAATAATCTTGTTCTGCCATATAATAAATACCTCATTACTTTATTGCTTGTTTAGTTATACCACAGCCAGCAAACGAAAGTAAAAGCCAAAGTCCTTTTTTCTGGCCTTTGGCTTTTACACTAACATTTTAAGACTGTTTACCGCAGGCTATTTCTTGTCGTCTGGTGTAACGTCCTTAAAATCACCATCAACAGTATTGTCATCATTACCGTTGTCATTACCATTTTGTTGGTTACCACCAGGTTGACCATTAGCAGCGCCACCTTGTGCATCTTGAGCTTGTTGGTAAAGCTTTACGCTAAGGTCTTGAATAACTTTGTTCAAAGCATCCTTCTTAGCTTTCATTTCATCAAGGTTGCCGCTTTCTTTAGCCCTCTTTAATTCGTCACGAGCACTTTCAGCCTTCTTGATATCATCTTCAGGAACTTTACCCTTAACTTCCTTCAAAGTCTTATCAACTTGGAAGAGTTCTTGGTCAACTTCATTCTTTAAGTCAACTTCTTCCTTCTTCTTCTTGTCGGCTTCGGCATGCTCTTCAGCATCCTTCTTCATCCGTTCAATTTCTTCATCACTTAAGCCTGAGTTAGACTTGATCGTGATGTTTTGCTTCTTGTGAGTTCCTTGATCTTCAGCAGAAACATTAACAATACCGTTCTTATCGATATCAAATGTAACTTTGATTTGAGGAACACCACGAGGAGCAGCAGGAATATCAGTTAGTTGGAAGTTACCTAAAGTCTTGTTATCTGCTGCCATTGGACGTTCACCTTGAAGAACGTGAATATCAACAGCTGGTTGGTTATCAGCAGCAGTTGAGAAGATTTGACTCTTTGAAGTAGGAATAGTTGTGTTACGGTCAATCAACTTAGTGAAGACACCACCCATGGTTTCAATACCAAGTGAAAGTGGAGTAACATCAAGTAATACGACATCCTTAACATCACCAGTAAGAACCCCACCTTGAATAGCTGCACCAAGAGCAACGGCTTCGTCAGGATTAATTGAGTGGTTAGGTTCCTTACCAGTTAATTCCTTAACCATTTCTTGAACGGCAGGAATACGAGTAGATCCACCATTTAAGATAACTTCATCAATGTCATCAAAAGTAAGATCAGCATCTTTCAAAGCATTCAATACCGGTTGCTTTGTCCGTTCAACTAAGTCATTAGTTAATTGGTTAAATTGTGCCCGACTTAATGTCTTTTCCAAGTGTAATGGGCCGTTTTCACCAGCTGAAATAAATGGTAGGCTGATTTGCGCTTCTTGAACACCTGACAAGTCTTTCTTAGCCTTTTCGGCAGCATCCTTCAAACGTTGAAGAGCCATCTTATCTTGAGAAAGATCAACACCGTGTTCTTCCTTAAAGCCATCGATTAACCAATCCATAATCTTTTGGTCAAAGTCATCCCCACCTAAATGAGTATCACCATTAGTAGAGAGAACTTGGAAGACACCGTCACCTAATTCAAGGATGGAAACATCAAATGTACCACCACCAAGGTCATAAACAAGGATCTTTTCATCTTTATCCTTCTTATCAAGACCGTATGCTAGTGATGAAGCAGTAGGTTCGTTAATAATCCGCTTTACATCAAGGCCAGCAATTTTACCGGCATCCTTAGTAGCTTGACGTTGAGCATCGTTGAAGTATGCAGGAACAGTAATAACTGCTTGAGTAACAGTATCACCAATGTAGTCTTCAGCATATTTCTTAAGGTATTGCAAAATCATTGCTGAAATTTCTTGTGGAGTATATTTCTTACCATCAACTTCAACAGTGTATCCTGCTTCACCCATGTGACTCTTGATTGATGAAATAGTGTTAGGATTAGTAATTGCTTGACGTTTTGCTACTTCCCCAACTTGAGTTTCACCATTCTTAAATGAAACAACAGATGGTGTTGTCCGACTTCCTTCTGGGTTGGTGATAATCTTAGGTTCATTACCTTCCATAACAGCAACCGCAGAGTTAGTAGTACCTAAATCAATACCAATAATCTTATTACTTGCCATAATTTATTTCCTTCTCTCACAAATTTATTGAGCTACAACAACCATTGCTGGGCGTAATACCCGGTCTTTGAGTTGATATCCTGCTTGAAGAACATTAACAACAGTTTCAGGCTTCTGACCTTCTTCGACCGGAACAGTTTGAACTGCCTGGTGAAGAGTAGGATCAAATGTTTCACCATCAGCTTTGATTTCAGTGATGCCATGGTCATTTAATGCCTTGACAAGGTGATCATGAACCATTTGAATACCCTTTTTAAGTTGTTTACCATTATCGTCTACAACTTCAATCGCTAATGCTCGTTTAAGGTTATCAAGCACTGGTAAAATTGACTTTGCTAAATCCTGACCATCATATTTAAGGATTTGAGCCCGTTCTTTATTAAAACGATTAGTCATATTTTGAATTTCTGCTTCTGCTCGTAAATATTTGTCATCTTTATCAGCGAGCTGCTTCTTTAAGTCAGCGATCTCTTCTTTTAATTTAGAAGTTTGATCATCCTTCTTATCTGAAGCCTCTTTTTTTATATCTTTTTTAGGTGCCTTTTCATTTTCAGGCGCAGTTTGTTTTTGTTGATCTTCTTGTTTTTCCTTGGCCAATTAACTCGCCTCCTATGAATCATAATAGTGACGGTAGAAATCTAATAGCCGTTTTGCTAATTCTTGGCGAAAGGCATTTACAATTCCAATTGTCCGTGAATAAGGCATCCTTGTTGGGCCAAGAACTGCAATAATTCCTCGTCCATATTGTTCAACATTATAACTTGCAGTAATTAAGCTATAATCATCAAGAAGCTTATTCTTAGAGATTTCTTGACCGATTTTAACATTAACTCCATTATCTGAGGTAAGTGTCGAATCCAAGATATTTGATAAATTGTCATTCTTATCTAACAAGCCATACAGTGATTGGATTGCGTGAGGATCATGAGTACTTGCAAAATCCAGTAAGTTCAGTCGACCACCAACGAAAAACCGCTCACGTGCTGCTTGAGATAAGACATTATCAAAAATATCAAGGAAGCCATCGGGACTATGCATATAATGCAGAACCTGAAGTGGAATATCATCTTTTAGTCGTTTTACCACTTCTGATAGCGGCAAACCAACTAATTGATCATTAATCATTCTAATTACTGCCTGCATTGCATCTGTGTCAATGTCCGGCGGCAAAGTGAATGACTGATTTTCAACCTCACCGCTATCGGTAACCAAAATTGCAATAACCTTATGATTTCCTAGCGGTACAACTCGAAAGCCACTCAAACGAACACTTTCTTGCTCAGGCTTTAGTGTAAAAGCAGTATATGAAGTTAAATTTGATAAGATATCTGCTGAATGTGAAATAATCTCGTCAATCTTTTGAAAACCGGTTCCAAGTGAATTTTGAATCACTACCAGATCATTATCAGTAACTGCTTGTGGATCAAGCAAGTTATCAACATAATACCGGTAACCTCGTTTCGATGGAATCCGGCCCGATGAAGAGTGCTCTTTTAAGATCAAATCATTGTCCTCTAAAACCGCCATCTCATTACGGACAGTTGCTGAACTGACCTTAAAAGGCAACTTTTCTGCTAAATGTTTTGATCCAACCGGTTGACCAGTTGATGTGTATTGACGTACAATCGCTTGCAGAATCTTTTTCTGTCGTTGTGTTAGCATCGTATATCACTTCCCCTTTTAGCACTCATTAGGGTCAAGTGCTAAACACACTGTATAATATACCAATTACTACCCTAAAAGTCAAGAAACGTCAAACAATTTTTTAAAGGAGCTTTATCCATGAAACATAAAGAACATCGCTATATTCAACCCCAGAATACTCAAGAAGCAATGTTATTAATTCAGAAGTTATTTAATAAATACCGTAATGCGCCCCTAACGAATGAACTATTGGAATACCATAACAACCTAATCTATCGCTTGCAGTCAGATATTAAAGATGAAGCAATTAAGGAGAACAATCCTAATCAACTTAAAGCACTTACTTCCATGACCGAAATTATGCGTAACTGGACAGCGATGCGCTTAAACGGCCAGCCTTTTAACGGGAAAATGCGGCATTTCAAATTAGTGACTGATGGCGGATTCAAATTTGAACGAAACATTCATAAGATTAACCAGACTACCAGTCATCGTGGGAGTCGGCATTAAAAAAGAGGTTTGATGAATCTTGGTGGCGCAATTGCCACGAAAGATCAATCTAAACCTCTTTTATTTATATTTTTCTAAAATACGACGAGCGTTTTGTTCATCTTGTTTCATCTGTGCAACTAATGCATCCGCTCCCGTGAACTTTTCTTCGCCACGAAGGTACTGATACCAACGAACAACTACTTCCTCGCCATACACCATTTGTTGAAAATCAAATAAGTTAATTTCAACCGTTAATTGATTAGCATCGCCAAATGTTATGTTGTGGCCAACACTTGCCATACCGTCATACCACTTCTTACCGAGCTTAACTTTGACAGCATAGACCCCAATCCCAGGAATTCGCTCCTCTTCTGGATGCTCAACATTGATTGTAGGAAAACCAAGTGTTCGTCCACGAGCTAAGCCATGAACTACTAAGCCAGTTGTTTGATAAGGGTACCCTAACGCTTGGTTGGCTGCTTCCACATTACCAGCATCGATTAATTTCCGAATTTCTCGCGAACCGACCTTTTCTTGACTTCCATCCTCAGTAAATTTGGGAACGGTCACAACTTCAAACCGCCCCGCTGCATATTTAGGAAGCAACTCCATGGATGCAATATCTTCTTTTCCATAAGTATGATCAAACCCTGCTACGACCGTTTGAGCATGAAAGCCTACCAAATACTCATCAACAAATTGCTGAGGGGAAAGGCTTGCAAACGATGATGTAAAACTTATTAGATAAACCCGATCGACATCAAGGTCATTTAATAATTCAAGCTTCCTATCGACCGTTGATAAATATTTAAAGCCGCCCTTATATTGACGATAAACAATTCCAGGAGCATGATCATACGTCAAAACTACTAACGGCAATCCTTTTTTACGGGCAATTTCACGGGCACATTTGATTACTGCTTGATGTCCCCGATGAACACCATCAAAGAAACCCATTGCAAGTACAATTGGCCCCGCAGGAATTAGTCTTTTTTCCAAAGGATGGTGAATTTTTATAACTTGCAACTCCTACACTCCTCAATTAACTGCAAACATTTTAGTTGGCTTATACATTTTATTTTTCGGATCAAAATGATATAGTGCTTTTACTTGTCCATCAAATGATAACACAATTTCCTTCTCACTAGTATTAAGTTCACTTGGAGAAAGCCATCCCCCATTTTGAACCTTTTTCCATTGAGCCACTTGAATCGTTAATTGCGGATAGTCCTTCAAAGCATAATCTAAAGGATACAAGTATTGCTGGAGAGTTTGGGTCGCAACAGCATCGCGAACGTCGTCTAAACTTAAAGTCTGATCAAGAGTAAAGCCTCCACTCTTCAACCGCGTTAACAAACTCATTACTCCTGGATATCCTAGTTTACGTGCAAGGTCAACAACAAGCGTCCGAATATAAGTACCCTTACTACATTCAACATTAAAGCGGATTCGTTGTTGTTTATTTTCCTCATCATACTTTGAGCTTAGTAATTCAAATTTGCTAATAGTCACTTGCCGTTTGGGCCGTTCAACAGTTTCACCAGCTCTTGCATATTCATAAAGCTTTTTTCCATTTACTTTTACCGCCGAATACATCGGTGGGATTTGTACTATTGTCCCCGTTAATGAATTCATGGCTGCTAATATTTCACTAGTGGGAATTTCATCTGCAACTACTTTTTCTTCAATTTTATCTCCATCAAGGTCTTGGGTAGTAGTCGCAAACCCAATTAAAAGCTCACCTTGATATTGTTTTCCTGATTGCATCAAATAGTCAACAACTTTGGTAGCATTTCCAACACAAATTGGTAAAACGCCTGCTACACCTGGGTCAAGTGTCCCTGAATGACCAATCTTTTTAGTTTTTAAAATTTGTCGTAGTCGACTAACACAGGCAAAACTAGTCATCCCACGTTCTTTATATAAGGGTATTATTCCATCCATCGTTATTCCTCCAAGTGGCTGTGATATAAGTCAAGTTACTTTCGCAAAAGACAAATAACGCAGTACAACAATGGCCCCCATCGCTCGGTAAAACCGAACGTTGGAGGCCTATTGTTGCTTACGGGGGGCTCACAGAGGCTAGCTTCGCGTCGAAAAACAAAGTCACAAGTAACTTCTGTCTCGCTCCCCTTTTTGCTAATTATTTTTCTTTTTTGTGTAAGTCGTTAATGAGTTGATCAATTCGACTACCGTAAGCAACTGATGGGTCTCTTACAAATTTAATTTCTGGAGTCTTAAAAATATTAAGACGTGCACCTAATTCACTGCGAATTAACCCAGTCGCCTTATCTAATCCAGCCTGTGCCTTTTCGGCATCAGAAGCAAGATCTGACAAGATACTGTAATAGATAGTTGCTTGCTGGAGATCACCAGTAACATCCACACCTGTAATTGTAACGTTTTGTACACGTGGATCACGAACACGTTTTAACAAGATTTCATCAACATCTTTTTGAATTTCTTGAGCTAAACGATCTACTCGATATTGTTTACTTGGCATCTTTATCTCTCCTCAGCTTTTACTTAACTGGAACTTCTTTCATCTTGTAGGCTTCAATAACATCCATTTCCTTAATGTCAT
Source organism: Limosilactobacillus reuteri (assembly GCF_020785355.1). Taxonomy (GTDB): domain Bacteria; phylum Bacillota; class Bacilli; order Lactobacillales; family Lactobacillaceae; genus Limosilactobacillus; species Limosilactobacillus reuteri_I. The sequence continues at coordinate 18,434 of NZ_JAJGVH010000073.1, forward strand.
TGTAGTTTTCGATTGTCAAACCACATTCGTAACCCTGCTTAACTTCTTTGACATCATCTTTGAAGCGCTTAAGACTACCTAATTCACCTTCGTAAATAACAACGCCATCACGAACTAAACGAACCTTTGCATCACGGGTAATCTTACCAGAAGTAACCATTCCCCCGGCAATTGTACCAACCTTTGATGCCTTATAGATTTGACGAACTTCTACTTGACCAATTGTTTCTTCCTTGTATACCGGTTCAAGCATCCCCTTCATCGCATCTTCAACTTCTTCAATTGCATCGTAAATGACACGATGAAGACGGATATCAATACTATTAGAATCAGCCAATGTCTTAGCTACGGCAGTTGGACGGACATTAAAGCCAATGATAACCGCATTAGATGCTTCAGCTAAGGTAACATCACTTTGATTAATGGCACCAACGGCTTGGTGAATAATATCAACACGAACACCGTCAACTTTAATCTTTTGAAGACTTTGACTTAAAGCTTCAACCGATCCTTGAACATCGGCTTTAATGATAATTGGTAAGGTCTTCATTTGACCCTTCTTCATAGTAGCAAAAAGGTTGTCTAATGTAACGTGAGAAGTCTTTTGACGTTCCTTATCCATGGCACGTTTAGCCCGTTCTTCACCTGCTGCACGGGCAGTCTTTTCATCATCAAAGACAACAAACCGGTCCCCAGCTTCTGGTACTTCATTTAGCCCAGTAATCTCAACAGGAGTAGATGGGGTGGCTTCTTTAATCCGACGACCATTTTCATTTGTCATTGTCCGCACACGACCAAATGTGTTACCAACAACAATTGGGTCCCCGACATGAAGAGTACCTTGTTGAACTAAAACAGTAGCAACTGATCCCCGACCTTGATCAAGACGGGCTTCCACAACTGATCCAGCTGCATTTTGATCTGGATTAGCCTTCAATTCCAGCATTTCAGCTTGGAGTAGAATCATATCAAGCAATTCATCAAGATTCTTGCCAAATTTAGCAGAAATCTTAACAAAAATCGTATCTCCACCCCAATCTTCAGGAATCAAGTTATACTTTGCTAATTCTTCAGTTACACGATCTGGATTTGCACCTGGCTTATCAATCTTGTTCACTGCAACAATGATTGGTGTCTGGGCAGCTTGCGCGTGGTGAATCGCTTCAACTGTCTGTGGCATAACTCCATCATCAGCTGCAACAACAAGGACCGTGATATCAGTAATATTAGCTCCTCGTGCACGCATTTCAGTAAAGGCAGCGTGTCCTGGCGTATCAAGGAACGTAATTAATTGATCATTATAGTGAACTTGGTAAGCACCAATTTCCTGGGTGATTCCCCCCGCTTCATGTTCAGTAACATGAGAGTGACGTAACTTATCAAGCAAGGTTGTCTTACCATGGTCAACATGTCCCATAACGGTAACAACAGCTGGCCGCGTTACTTGGTGTTCAGTATTATTTTGTTCATCTTCAAACATCTTATCAATGTCTGAAACGTCAACTTGAACTTTTTCCTTAGCCTCAATACCGTAATCAGTTGCTAATAATTCAATTGTATCCTTATCAAGTGACTGATTTTGGTTAATCATTACACCAAGCATAAATAATTTTTTAACGATTTCTGCTGGTGAACGGTGTAAGATCTTTCCTAAGTCTTGAGCATTCATCCCATCAGTATATTCTAATACTTCTGGAAGCGGCTTATCTTTTCGTTGTGTTGGTTGCTTATGAGCTACCTCACGTAACCGCTTGTTCTTATTGTGTTTCTTGTTCTTCTTATTTTTCTTATTAAAGCGTTTGCCATTACGGCCTTGATCGTTATTTAAGCTGCCGCCAAATCGACCACCGTTGTTTTGGTGTTGATTATTTTCTTTTGTTCCATTGTTTGGCCGGCTATTGTTTTTCTTTTGTGGACGCTCATTTTGAGTTTTATCATGATCATGGTGTTGATTATGATTTTGTGCTTGATGGTTATTTTGCTTATTGTGACCATCATTTTTCTTTACTGGTTGGTGTTGATTATTAGTTGTTTTTTGTCCACCCTTTGCAAGTTGACGTAATTGTTGCGCTTGATCTGGGGTAACAGAAGACATGTGACTTTTAACTCCCATTCCTTGCCGATTGGCCATATTAACTAAGTCTTTGCTAGGCATTTTTAATTCCTTAGCTAATTCATAAATTCGTTCTTTGGCCATATGCTCACACTCCTTATCTCATAGTTAGTAGTTCCTCAAACTTTCTTGCAAAACCTGATTGCATTACACAAAAAACTGTTCGTGCTTGCCCTGTTGCCTGACTAAGCTGTTCCCTAGTGAAATCTGTTGAAAAAGGAATGCCATAAAACTTACATTTATCAGTAATCTTTTTTGCACTAGCCTTTCCAGCATCTGAAGCTAGGAACACAAACTTTGCCTTCTTAGTTTGAATATTTTTTAAGACAATCTCTTCCCCACTTTGAAGTTGCCGGGCACGCCGAGCGATTCCAAGGAGGTTTAAGACCTGTTCTTTATTTTTGATCATTACCAAATAACTCTTGTCGTGCCTGTAGGTGGTCTGCATACTTGATTAATTCATCATAAAATGATTCATCAAGTTGAACGTGAAAAGCTTTTTCAAAAGTTTTTTCTTTCTTGGCGCGCTTTGCAATATCCACATCTACTGCAACATAAGCTCCACGACCAGGCTTCTTACCGGTTGGGTCTAAGGATACCTCATTTTCCTTATTCTTAACTACCCGAATTAATTGCCGTTTGGGCATCATTTCACCGGTAACAATGTCTTTACGCATCGGTATTTTTCTCTTTTTCATTATTTTCACCCCGCTGCTTAATTTCTAGTTATTCTTCGTTATTGTCAATATTTTCTTCTGAATCAGCTACTTCTTCAGATTCTTGATCATTTTCAGCCATTTCAGATTCAGACTTGATATCAATCTTGTACTTAGTCAAACGAGCAGCGAGACGAGCATTTTGTCCCCGCTTACCAATGGCTAAGGATAATTGACTATCAGGAACAACGACAGTGCATGAACGTTCTGTTTGTCCTTCAGTCGTTTCTTCCCCTTCGCTATCTTCAGTTTCGCTTGTTGCCTTCTCCTCGTTAAAGATTACATCAAGTACTTCTGCTGGGTTCAAAGCATTAGCGATAAATTTAGCGGGATCCTTAACGTACTCCACAATATCCATATTCTCGCCATCAAGTTCATTAACGATTGCTTGGACACGAGAACCACGTGGACCAACGCAAGTCCCAACCGGATCAACATTAGGATCATTTGAGTATACCGCAACCTTAGCACGATCACCTGCTTCACGAGCAATATTTTCGATTAAGACAGTCCCATCCTTGATTTCTGGTACTTCCCGTTCAAATAATCGCTTTAAAAGTTCTGGAGCAGTCCGGCTAACAAAGATTTGTGGTCCCCGACGATCGTCATTTACTTTCGTTACGTATACTTGAATCCGATCATGGACATGGTAGTGCTCATTAGGCATCTTATCTCTAAAGCCCATGGCACCTTCTACGCCATCTCCTAAATCAACGTATGTGAAACGCTTATCTTCTCGTGAAATTTCACCAGTGATAATCTCGTTTTCATAAGTCTTGTACTTGTCGTAAATGATTTTCCGTTCTTCTTCACGGAGACGTTGCATTACCACTTGTTTAGCAGTTTGGGCAGCAATCCGACCAAAGTCACGAGGAGTAACTTCTTCGCGAATTTCATCGCCAATGTCATAACCTTGACCATGAGGGAGCTTCCGCGCATCAGCTAAACTCATGAATTCGTTGCTATCTGCTTCGACTGCTTCTTCATCATCAGTAATTGTTTTTACAGCGTAGACTTTAATATTACCAGTCAATGAATTGAATTCTACTTCAACATTCTTATCACCGTAATTTTGCTTGTATGCTGATTCAAGTGCTTGTTCTAACGCTTCAATAACAATCTCTTTCTTGATACCCTTTTCTTTTTCAAGATAATCAAGGGCGCCAATCATCTCAGTGTTAATTTTTGGCTTACTCACCTTTCGACACTCCTTTAATACTAGAATTTAATCGCTAATCGGGCCTGGGCAATTTTCTGACGATCAATCGTAATTTGCCGATGACGAGTCTTATCTAAATAATCCAACGTAATTTCTTTATCAGATAATTGCGTTAAGGTACCCTCATAAACCTTTTGACCATTAATCTGTTGGTAAAGAGAGATGTGAATGTAATGGTCAATTGCTCGTTGATAATCTTCCTCTTTCTTTAGTGGGCGTTCAGCACCTGGTGAGGAAACTTCTAAAAAGTAAGCCTGTGGAATTGGATCAGGTTCAACATTATCTAATGCTTCACTTAATTCATCACTGACAAGTGCGCAATCTTCTAGCGTAATCCCACCGTCTTTATCAATATAAACGCGGAGGTACCAGCTTTTACCTTCTTTTACAAACTCTAAGTCATATAAGTAAAAATCATGGTCCTGTAAAATCGGCGTTACAAGATCTGTTACAGTTTCTACAACACTGCTCAAACGTGTCACCTCCATTATTTGCAATAAAAAGAGCGAGCATCTCTGCTCACTCCCACGAGTTATTTACCATAATCTATTGTAGCATGTAACATCGCTACTGGCAAGCAATGAAGCATGTTTTCATTGTTATTCCTTAAAACAAGCTAAGTTGATTTTCGTCAGGCAGCTTATCTAATACATGATTATCGGTGAGGAAATCAATCAGTGTCTGCGAAACCTTCCCGCGCTCTGCCAAATCTTCTTTAGAAAGGAATGGCCGTTCTTCACGTGCGGCAACAATTTGCTTAGCAACGTTTAGTCCTAATCCAGGAACTGCTCGGAATGGTGCAATTAATGAATCACCATCAATCAACCAATCGGAGGCATCTGATTTTTCAATATCAACCATCTTAAATTTGAAGCCCCGTTCCAGCATCTCATTAGCTAGTTCAAGGATTGTTAAGAGATTCTTCTCTTTTGCACTGGCATCATTTCCCTTATCATTGATTTCTTTCATCCGTTGCTTAACCGCATCTTTACCGTGAGACATCGCTACTACATCAAAGTCATCTGCGCGCACGGAGAAAAATGCACAATAATAAACTAACGGGAAGTAAACCTTAAAGTAAGCAATTCGCAGCGCCATTAAAACATAAGCAGCCGCGTGCGCCCGCGGGAACATGTACTTGATCTTCAAACATGAATCCATATACCATTGCGGAACATTAGCTTCATGCATCTTTTCTTGCCACTCGTCTGGAATTCCGCGACCTTTCCTTACGTGTTCCATAATTTGGAAAGAAATTTCTGAGTCCATTCCATAGTGGATTAAGTCGGTCATGATGTTATCACGACAACCAATCACATTAGCGATAGTGGCAATTCCTTGTTTGATTAGTTCCTGGGCATTATCTAGCCACACCCCAGTTCCATGTGAAAGACCAGAAATTTGTAGTAATTGCGAGTAGTTTTTCGGATGAGTATCCTCCAGCATTCCCCGGACAAATCGCGTCCCGAATTCCGGCAATCCTAGTGTACCAGTTTTACTTTGAATTTGTTCTTCAGTTACACCCAATACCTTAGGACTAGAGAATAAGGCCATCACCCCTGGATCATCCATTGGAATCGATTGAGGATCAATTCCTGATAGGTCTTGTAAGGCACGAATCATCGTTGGATCATCATGCCCCAAAATATCCATTTTAAGAATATTATCGTGAATCGAGTGGAAATCAAAGTGAGTTGTTTCCCAGGCAGCTGTTTGGTCATCAGCAGGATACTGTACAGGTGTAAAGTCATAAATATCCATATCATCAGGGACAATAATAATTCCCGCTGGGTGCTGACCAGTAGTCCGCTTAACACCTGTAGCTCCTTTTGCTAAGCGATCCTCCTCTGCCTTTCTAAATTCCTTTTCTGTATCTCGTTCGTAAGCTTTCACATATCCATATGCAGTTTTATCGGCAACCGTACCAATCGTCCCGGCACGGAATACATTTTTTTCACCGAATAAGACTTTCATATAGTTATGGGCAATTGGCTGGTAGTCACCGGAGAAGTTTAAATCAATATCCGGCACCTTATTCCCCTTAAATCCAAGGAAAGTTTGGAATGGAATATCATGACCGTCTTTTACCATTAGAGTGCCACACTTTGGACATTTTTTATCTGGCAAATCGAAACCTGAACTATATTCCCCTTGTGTATAGAAGTGGGTAAATTGACAATTTGGACAACGGTAATGTGGTGGCAACGGGTTAACTTCTGTAATTCCCGAAAGCGTTGCAACCACACTTGAACCAACAGATCCCCGCGAACCTACTAAGTATCCATCTTTATTGGACTTAGCTACTAGTCGTTGGGCAATTAAATAGTGAACAGAGAAACCGTTCTTAACAATACTGTTCAACTCTAATTCAATTCGGTCCTGAACTAGTTGTGGCAAAGGATCACCATACCATTTTCGCGCAGTATTCCATGTCCGATCTTGGATTTCCTGTTCGGCCCCCTTCATATGCGGTGGATAAAGTTTATCTTTTACTGGCCGAATATTGTCATCAATCTCAGCTGCAATCTTATTACTATTCTCTACAACTAATTCGTGGGCTTTTTCTTCACCGAGAAAAGCAAATTCATTTAGCATTTCATCAGTCGTTCTAAAGTGAACTTCTGGACGCTCAGTTCGATTTAACGGGTTTGCGCCACCTTGCGAGTTAATCAGGATCTTACGGTAAATTCCATCATGTGGATCGAGGTAATGGACATCTCCAGTGGCAACCACTGTTTTCTCCAACTCATCCCCTAATTTGACCATATTTTTGAGGATATCTTCAAGGTGGTCTTCATCTGCAATCACATGTTGTTCAAGCAACGGTGCATAGTTTGGCTTGGGCTGGACCTCAATAAAATCATAGTAGCGAGCCTTTTCTAGTGCTTGATCGTAACCCTTCTCCATCATTGCGGTAAATACTTCTCCCGATGAACAAGCAGTTCCCAAAAGCAATCCTTCACGATATTTCGTCAGCACTGTTCGCGGAATTCGCGGTACCCGGTAAAAATATTCAACGTTTGATAGCGATACTAACTTAAATAAGTTTTTCAAGCCAGCCTGGGTCTGCGCAAAAATCGTTACATGAAAAGGCCGCGCATGACGGTAAGCATTATTTTCTTCCATATGCTTGTTTAAATCATCCACATACTTCACATCATAACGGACTTCAGCATCTTTCAAGAACTTATAAAGCAAGTGTCCTGTAGCTTCCGAATCATAGTTAGCACGGTGGTGATGTTCCAACGCTACCTTAAACTTTTTACTAAGCGTGTTTAATCGGTATCCTCGCATATCAGGATATAAGAATCGCGCCAGTGGTAATGTATCGATTACTGGTTCCGCGATTTTTCCCATTTGGTGACGTTCATAGCCAGTATTCATAAAACCCATATCAAATGAAACGTTATGACCAGCAATAATACAGCCCTTACAAAAGTCCTTGAACATCTGAAAAACTTCTTCTTCAGTTTTTGAACCCTGCACCATTTCAGTGGTGATACTAGTTAAATTAGTTGTTTGTTCTGATAACGGGAAACCAGGATCGATGAATTCATCAAAACGTTCCAAGACATTTCCATCTTGCATTTTAACTGCAGATAATTCAATTACCTTATCGTAAATTGCTGATAACCCTGTCGTTTCCACGTCAAAAATGACATAAGTCTGATGAGCGAGCTCTTCATGATTCTCGTTATATACCAATGGAATTCCATCATCAACAACATTAGCTTCCATCCCATATAGCATTTTAATGCCCGTTTTTTGGGCCACGCTAAATGCTTCCGGAAAAGCCTGGACATTCCCATGATCGGTTACCGCAATTGCTGGATGTCCCCATTTATGAGCACGAGTTGCAAGCTCAGTAATCGAATTAGTGGCATCCATCTGACTCATTGTTGTATGCGTATGAAGTTCAACTCGTTTATCATCTTGAGGAGCTTTATCTTGACGCGCTGTATGAGTTACTTCATTAACATCATAAGCCGTGATTACCAAGTCTCGCATCCAGGTATCTTCTTGTACAGGTCCGCGAACTTTCAACCACATTCCTGCTTTGATATTGGCAAATTGTGCTTCTTCATCACTGTTACGTGAGAATTTCTTGACAGCAAAAGAAGAAGTATAGTCTGTAATTTCAAACGTTAATAATTGACGACCTGAGCGTAGTTCGCGAATTTCTGCATTAAATACATATCCTTCAACAACTACGGATCGTTCTTCACCCTCAATGTCTTTCATTTGAATAACATTCTGCTTACTATCAATCAACCGGCCAAGTTGGACTGGACCATCGGCAGGAGCGACTGGTGCACTTTTCTTTGCTGTCTTCTTTGCGGCCTCATTTTTCTTGATCCGGGCAGCCGCCTTGGCAGCAAGCGCGGCATCGGCCTTCTCGTGTTTAGCTTTTAATTCTTCAATTTTTGCTTGCGAGGCTGACTGATCAACAAACGGATGAATCCTAAATTTAGGAAATCCTAGCTCTTGGTATGATTTTTCAATCTTATCTAATGCTTTCTGTGCTAGTAAGTCTTTAATTACCTCATTTTCGACAACCAGCGTCACACGCCCATCCTTAACCTCAGGAGCCGTTTGTAAGCAAGCTTGTTGGAGCATTGGTGTATCACTAATTGCCTTATTAATGATGAACTGCCAATAATTAGCTATCTGTGATTCATCAAGTTCTGTCATGGGAGTACTAATCTTTAAACTAACTTTAGCAATATCTTTAAACCCTAGCTGTAAGCTCTGATTGAACTGCGTAAATAGGTCATACGGTAAAGCTTTATTAAAGATTAAGTGAAATTCCCATTGCCGAGACTTTTTATGAACAACAACTGATTGAACTGCGGCATTTCTGAATGCAGAATTGTCTTTTTCCGGAAAGTGAATTTGTTCTAATAGTTTTCCAAATAATTCTTGGCGACTTAATCCCACGTTTAATCCTCCTACTTAAAAATGTGGTGCGAGTAACGTTACTTATCTTAACATCGCAGCCACATTAGTTTAAATTATTTGTTTTTTTCTTCGTTCAATTGCTTTAGTAAAATTCCCACCGTATTTACTAGCTCTTCCTGTTTAACTTCAACAGTTTCACCAGTTTTACGGATCTTAATTTCAACAATACCATCTTGAGCTTTCTTACCAACAGTAACCCGAATTGGAATACCAATCAAATCTGAATCAGCAAATTTAACCCCTGCTCGTTCTTTCCGGTCATCTACTAATACCTCATAACCAGCTTCAGTTAATTGTTGATCGATCTTATCAGCCATTGCCATTTGATCTTCTTTCTTCGCATTAACCGGAATTACGTGAACATCAAATGGAGCAATACTATCAGGCCAGACAAGACCATTTTCATCAGCATTTTGTTCAGCAACGGCGGACAATAGACGAGTTACACCAATACCGTAGCTTCCCATGATTACGTCTGTCAACCGACCATTGCTATCAAGGACTTGGGCACCAAGTTTACTTGAGTAATGAGTACCTAACTTAAAGATATGACCAATTTCAATTCCGGGAGTAAATTTAAGCGGTTGGCCATCAGGAGCAATTTCTCCTTCTTTAACATTCCGGAAGTCACCAAACTGATCAACGCGGAAGTCGCGATCAATATTAGCATTAACATAGTGGTAACCATCTTCATTGGCACCACATGCCATATTAACTAAGACCTTAACATAATTATCAGCAAGAATTTTTACTTCTTCGCCTACTCCTACAGGTCCTAATGATCCAGGATGAGCATTAAGGTACTTTTCGGCATCTTCTTCTGTAGCTAATTCAAGTTCTTCACAATCAAGATCATTTGTTACCTTTGCTTCATTAACTTCATCATCGCCACGCATTAATACTAAGACTGGTTGGTATTCATCTTCACTCATTTTAGCAATGTAAAGCATTGATTTGATTACTTGATTAGGATCAAGATCTAAACTTTCCGCAGCTTCATCTACCGTATGAGCACCCGGAGTAGCTTTTTTCTCAATTGGTGCCGGAGCTGCTGTTTGTTGTACACCAGTAAATTTACTTTCAGCTTTCTCAATATTGGCAGCGTAATCTCCATCAGTATAAGCGATTATGTCTTCCCCTACTTCAGCTGGTGCAGAGAATTCTTGTGAGTTCTTACCACCCATGGTTCCCGAATCAGCGAGAATAACTTTATAGTTTAAGCCAATCCGATCAAAAATGTTCCGGTAAGCCTTTGCTTGATTATTGTAGGCTTCGTCTAATCCTTCTTGATCTGCTGAGAAGGAATAACCGTCAAGCATTTCAAATTCTTTCCCACGTAGAATACCGTACCGAGGACGATCTTCATCACGAAACTTATCTTGTAATTGGTAAACTACTAATGGAAGCTTCTTGTACGACTTAATACTATCACGCAATACTTCAGTAAAGGTTTCTTCATGGGTTGGGCCCAAAATAAAGTCACGGTCACGACGATCTTTAAGTTTGAAAAGATTATCACCATAGCTTTCGTAACGACCAGATTCCTTCCACAAATCAGCTGGAAGAAGTCCCGGCATAAGCATTTCAACCGCTCCGGCCTTATCCATTTCATCACGAATAATATTTTCTACTTTTCGAATAACCCGGTAAGCTAATGGCAAATATGACCATACCCCCGCAGATACTTGGTAAATGTATCCGGCACGAATCATCATCTTATGACTTAAGGCTTCCGCATCACTTGGGGCCTCTTTTTTTGTTGGAATTAATACCTTTGACTGTTTCATTAAAAAATATACTCCTTTGTTTTTTTAATTACCGAATAAAATATCTTTGAATATCGTTCCATGTTACTAGAACCATAAGTGTTAGTAAGATTAGGAAACCAATCATTGTGATAATTCCCTCAGCTTTTTCAGGAATTGGTCGCCGAATGATCGCTTCAACAATATTCAATAACAATTTCCCGCCATCCAATGCTGGAATTGGTAATAAGTTAACAATTCCTAAGTTGATTGATAAGAGGGCTAAGAAATTTAAAACTCCATTGATTCCCAATGAGGTGGCTTGCGATGTCCCAGCATAAATTGCTACCGGTCCACCAAGGTCATTTAAGCTAAACCCATGAGTAACCATGTGGCCAAGAACACTAAAGATTAATGTTCCCGCTTGGATAAATTGTTGCCAACCAAACTTTAATCGAGCAGCTAAACTTCTCTCTTGCTTTTCAACAATTCCAATTTGGCCAACTTTTTGATGACCTCGCTCAACCGCTTTTGGTGTTAGCTTAGTATGATAAGTTTTATTGCCACGCTCATACGTTACTGACACTGTCTTATTAGGCTTATTTGAAATATTCGTTGAAAGGTCAGTCCAATTATTTATTTTTTGGTTATTAACCTTAACAATCCGATCGTTTGCTTTTAAGCCCGCTTTGGCAGCTACGGAACCAGCATTCACTTGCCCTAACTGATTGCTATTAGTTGGTACGCCCGTTAAGGTGAAGCCAAGAATGATAAATACCACTAAGGACAAAATGAAATTATTCATCGGACCAGCAAAATTGGTCATCATCCGAGCAGGCAGACTTGCTGAACGAAATTGCACATCACGTGGAGCAATCTGTACCTCGGTTCCGTCTCGCTCAATAATCATTGCATCATGGTCAACACTATATACCCTTAGCTGATCTTCGTCCCCATTGACATATCCTTTTATCCATAAGCCATCTTCTAAATCACAAGCAACTAGTTGAAGGGGGATCCCCTGAAATAAGGTTGTTTTATCACTAGCATTAATACTAATAACTTTATCTTGATCATTTAGTTGAATCGTTAGCGGGGTACCTGGCTTTAACTCATCTTGGTCCTCATCATCAGCCCCAGCTAAACGAACATAACCACCGAGGGGCAAAATTCGAATAGTATAGGTAGTACCATTTTTTCGTCTCCACCAAATTTTTGGACCCATTCCTATTGAAAATTCACGAACCAGAATTCCTGCTCGTTTAGCAAAATAATAATGACCATATTCATGAACAAGGACAAGGATTCCAAAAACAATAATAAATGTAATAATTGTTATTATCAAAAAATCTCTTCCTTACGTTTGATTAAATGATCCCTAATAAATGAAGCATTGGCATAACAATTAGCATACTATCAAACCGATCTAAAATTCCACCATGGCCTGGAAGAATTTTTCCTGAATCCTTCACACCGTAGTAGCGTTTTAATGATGATTCGATTAAGTCACCAAATTGACCGAAGATTGAAAGAATCAAAGTAACGAATATCATTGTTACCCAACCTGCGCCAACAGGGATAAAGTAGCAATAAATAGCCAAAATAATAACAGCCGCTAATGTACCACCAATTGAACCTTCCCAAGTTTTATTAGGACTAATCTTAGGAGCAAGTTTATTTTTCCCGAGTTTTCGACCAATTAAATATGCTCCACTATCTGTAATCCAAACGATTAGCATTCCATATAATAGCGTTTGAAAATTGATTGCCCGGGCAGCAATAAAGTAGCGAAATCCCATTCCAATATAGAGCATTGCCAATGTTAAAACCCCAGCATCATCAAAAGTAAAGCGTTGTTTTCGAATAACCGTATGTAATAGAAGTAGAACAACTAAAATATAGAATCCGAACCATCGAGTTGCAACGCTGGGTAAGAAGTCAAGCCAGCTATCCGGCAATATTAATAAAGCAACCCCCAGATAACTGATCAAAGCTTCAAACGAAATTACAAACATTTTTTTCATTACCAATACTTCTGACATTGCAACCATTCCTAAGGCAACTGCTGCAATTGTTAATGGCCAATGACCATATATAATAAGCGGTATAAAGATTGCAAGTGCAATTACCGCGGTCGTTATTCGTGTTTTCAAAACAAAATCCCCTTATTATTTATTGATTTTTTAGCCCACCGAACCGCCGATGACGTCCTTGATAGGCAATTATTGCTGATCGCAATGAATCTTCATCAAAGTCTGGCCAGTGTTCTGGAACAAACTCCAATTCACTATAAGCAATTTGCCACAGCATAAAGTTACTAATCCGCTCTTCGCCACTTGTTCTGATTAGCAGGTCAGGGTCCGCAAATTGACCTAACTGTGCTGACATCAAGTACTTACCAAACGAATCTTCATCAATATCCGCAAGTGCCAAATTCCCATTTTGAACGTCTTCTACAATCTTTTTAGCAGCTTGAGTGATCTCATCTCGACTTCCATAGTTCAAAGCAAAGTTGAGAATCATTCCTGTACAGTGGGCTGTATCAGCCATTGCGTCTTTAACAGCTTTTTGCGTAGCTTCAGGTAGTTGCGTAATATCTCCCATCACTGTCACCTTAACATTATGTTTGACAAGATCTGGAACAAATGTTGAGAAGAAGCGGACAGGCAACTGCATTAAATAACTTACCTCTGAAGAAGGACGTTTCCAGTTTTCGGTTGAAAAAGCATATAATGATAAGACTTTTACCCCTAATTCACTAGCAGCAATTGTAATCTTTTTTACTGTTTGCATTCCCTGCTTATGACCAGCAACCCGTGGAAGGTGCCGTTTCTGTGCCCACCTACCATTACCGTCCATAATAATTGCAATATGATTAGGAATACGTTCCATATCAAGTTGCTGATTTATTTCATCATGTTTACTTTTGGAAAACACTAATTGTTCCTCCATTTTTTATCATGTACTTAAGATTAATTACAGACACTTCTTAAAAATTCACGTCTGCCAATTAATTATAGCCTTTATTATACCAGAGGCAAATTTCGATTTGTCAATCCACAGTAAATTGTTACATAGTTTTATCATAACAATTCAATTTTAGCCAAATTGAACTACTCCCACTTAGCTAAACCTACGGTTTAATGCTTGAAGTGGGAGATTCTGGAAACATCGCATACTTACCCTACCGATTCTGAACGAACCTTCAAGCAGAGGTTACGACTATTAACCAAGGCTCGTCCCGAGCCTAACTTTATCTATCGGATAGCTAATCCTTTTTGCAAGATGACTTGTGCAGCGTTAATATCACGATCTAAATGTTTACCACAGTTTGGACAATCCCACTCACGTACCGCTAACCATTCCGATTTATTTAATCCTAACCGATGATTATTCTTCCCACAATTAGCACAAATTTGGCTAGTATATGACGGATTGACCTGAATAAGCTTTTTACCGTACCAGTCACACTTATATTGCAATATATCTACTAATTTTGACCAGCTAGCGTTAGCGATTCCTCTAGCTAAATGGTGATTTTTCATCATTCCCTTAGTATTAAGTTTTTCCAACACAATGATGTCGTACTTTTTGACCAATTTAGTAGTGAATTTTTGTAGCTGATCCAACCGTTGGTTGGCAATCTTTTGCCGATACTTCGCCACCATAATACGAGCTTTCTGATAATTCTTAAAATCGTCTAATTGCCGTGGAACTAACACTTTATTATGATGATCCCAGGCGATTTCCTGCTGGGCCTTTAAGAACCGACGACTACGCAATTTCTCCCAACGATACAACTTTTTACGGTATTTGTCTTCAAAATGATTGATCGGTTCCTTGCATCCATCTGAAAGATTAAGTAATGACTTAAGTCCTAAATCGCCACCAATATATTTACTTGTTTTAGGAAGAGTTTGGTTTTCGCTTTCCACTAAAACAGTAATGTAATATTGACCAGCAACGTTCAGACGAACAGTGACATTCTTAATTTTACCCATTGGCAATCGACCAGCCCTAAAATAGACGATACCGAGTTTTGGTAACTTTATATGATGGCAATCTAAAACTTTAATATTGCCATTAACGTACTTTGAATTGTAGCTCTGAGAATATTTTCTGGATTTAAATCGAGGGAACTTATTTTGACCTTTAAAAAAGCGTTGAAAAGCATCGGCTAAATTGCGATTAGCACTTTGCAAAGCAGTTGATTCTGCTTGTTTCAACCAAGGATACTCAACCTTAAGTTGTTTCAACAGATTATTCATCCCAAAGGCATTCACAAATTTAGCTTCCGGATTGTTCTTGCGCCGTTCAATTTGCATATTAAGCATTTGATTCCATACAAAACGAACACAACCGAAGGTTTGCCAGAGCTGATTTCGTTGTGCTAAATTTGGATAGATGCGCATTTTAACGGCTTTTAGAACCATTATTTTCTCCCTTGACTTTCAATATATCGTTTTAAAACTTCTAAAGGCGCTCCACCAGTGCTAATTAAGCAATAGCTTTGTGTCCAAAAGGCTGATTTCCAAAGATACTGCTTGATTTCTGGAAATTGTTTTTTGACCATTCTGGAGCTAGACGATTTGTAAGCATTTAAAAATTTAGCCATTTCCGTATGAGGCGTTGCTCTAAACAAAACATGTACGTGGTCCTGATCATGATTCCATTCTTGCAAATTAATGCCGTATGCTTGTCCTACAACTACAAAACGATGTTTAAGATATTCAGATATTTCATCGTTAATTACTTTTCGACGATACTTAACCACCATTACCAAATGGTAATTAAGTAAGTATACTGAATGCTGATTTCTATCTAATTCTATTGTTATCACCACATTTTATAGATATATACTAAATATATCATAGAACAAAAGAAAAAGCACTAACGTGCTTTAAGAGAGCGATTCATCCCCTACTTATAGAAATGGGGGTATTCTCGCAAATTTATGGATAAAAAGGTTGTGGACTTACGCAAAGTTCACAACCTTTTTATTTTTGAAAACTAGCCTTCCATTAATTCCTTTTCTTTTGCATTTGCAATATCTTCAAGGTTCTTAATTCCAGCATCTGTTTCGTTTTGAACTTTCTTTTCAAGATCATGGAATTCATCATCATTAAAGTCGCCGTTCTTGTTACCCTTCTTTAAGTCATCCATCGCTTCACGACGAACGTTTCGAACTGCAACTTTTGCCTTCTCTAATTCAGCTTTAACGTCCTTTACTAATTCTTTCCGCCGATCTTCAGTTAATTGTGGAATGATTAAGCGAATTGAACTTCCGTCGTTTTGAGGAGTTAATCCTAAATTAGATGCATAGATTGCTTTTTCAATTTCTTCAAGCACGCTTTCATCATAAGGGGTGATTAATAATTGCCGTGCTTCTGGAATTGTGATTGATGCAACTTGATTTAATGGAGTTGGTGCTCCGTAGTATTCAACTTTAACAGAATTTAATAAACTTGCATTGGCTTGACCCGCACGAATATCAGCAAGTGTCCGTTGAAGTGCATCACCCGATTTTGCCATTTTTTGTTTGGCATCATTTAAAATTTCTTTTCCTGTAGCCATATTATCAGTCTCCTTCAATTGTTGTACCAACTTCTTGACCAGTTACTACTTTCATAATATTGCCTGATGTGTTCAAGTTGAAGACTACCAATGGAATATGATTGTCCATCGATAGTGAACTAGCAGTAGTATCCATTACATGTAAATTCTTTTCAATGATATCCATATGGGTTAAATGATCAAACTTAGTAGCATCCTTAACTTTATTTGGATCAGCTGAGTAAACACCGTCAACCCCATTTTTACCCATTAAAATGGCATCAGCGTTGATTTCTGCTGCTCGCAATGCGGCAGTAGTATCAGTTGAGAAGTAAGGACTTCCTGTTCCACCAGCAAAAATAACGATTCGATCTTTCTCTAAATGACGAATAGCTTTCCGCCGAATATATGGTTCAGCAATTTGGCGCATTTCAATTGAAGTTTGTACCCGGGTAGGAACACCAATTGATTCAAGCGCATCTTGAAGCGACAAGGCATTCATAATAGTTGCTAACATTCCAATGTAGTCAGCTTGCGCACGTTCCATCCCTAATTCAGCACCAGTAACACCACGCCACATGTTACCACCGCCAACAACAATAGCAATTTGAACGCCCAAATCATGAACTTCTTTTAATTCCTTAGCTACATCCTTTAAAACGGGAGGGTTAATCCCAAAACCCTTGTCGCCAGCTAATGCTTCTCCACTGAGCTTTAAAATTACTCGCTTATATTTAATATCTGCCATATGATATCCTCCTTGAATTGGTAAGTTAATTTTTAAAAAAGGACGCACTACATTGAGTACGTCCTCCTTTTGACCGAACGCTTAGTTCATTTGGTCCTTAACTTCTTGAGCAAAGTCATCTTGCTTTTTTTCGATTCCTTCACCGACTTCGTAACGAATGAAGGACTTCAACTTACCATTCTTGCTTGAAACATATTGTTCAACAGTTTGGTCAGAATCCTTAACAAAGTCTTGATCGGCTAAACAAATTTGTGAAAGGAACTTGTTTAAACGACCCTCAACAATCTTGTCAACGATCTTTTCAGGCTTTCCTTCGTTTAAAGTTTCTTCCTTGAAGATAGCACGTTCATGGTCAAGACGTTCTTGAGAAACATCATCACGAGTCATGAATTCAGGATTGATAGCTGCAACGTGCATTGCAACGTCTTTAGCAGTGGCATCATCAGCACCTTCTAAGACAACTAATGCAGCAATTTGACCACCTTGGTGTAAGTATGCACCAAAGCTATCGCCGTCATCCTTTTCTACAACAGTAAACCGACGAAGACTAACCTTTTCACCAGTCTTTTGTGTAGTACTGATAATATCATCATTTAATGTACCATTTTCTGTCTTGATTTCTAATGCTTCTTCAACATTAGCAGGCTTGTTTTCACTAATTAACTTAGTAACCTTCTTCAATAAATCCTTAAATGGTTCACTAGCAGCAACGAAATCAGTTTCTGAATTCAATTCAACGATTGCAGCTGTATTACCATTAACAGCAATATCAGCTAATCCTTCAGCTGCAACACGATCACTCTTCTTGGCTGCCTTAGCAATACCCCTTTCACGAAGGTAGTCCATTGCTTTGTCCATGTCACCATCACTAGCAACTAATGCCTTCTTAGCATCCATGATACCGGCACCGGACTTTTTACGTAATTGCATAACTTGAGCAGCTTTAATTTCAGCCATGACGAAATCTCTCCTTTTATAATCTTTTTTGAAAAAAGGGCTGTTTAGTACTTAGGCCAGAATGGTCCGTACAAAACAGCCCAAGAATTTAATATTTTTATTCTTCTTTACCTTCAACGCTGTTCTTCAAGTTCTTTAATGAATCTTCGCTAACAGTTTCGTTAGCAGCGTTATCATCAGCAGTTTCTTGTTGAGCATCGTCTTGACCTTGCTTACCTTCAACAAAAGCATCAGCCATCTTTGAAGTAATTAAGCGAACGGCACGGATAGCATCATCGTTTGATGGGATAACGTAATCAATGTCGTCTGGGTCAGTGTTAGTATCAACCATAGCTACGATTGGAATGTGTAACTTTTGAGCTTCCTTAACAGCGATTTGTTCCTTGTGAGGATCAACAATGAACATAACATCTGGGATCCGTGGCATATCTTCAATACCACCAAGGAAACGTTCAAGCTTTTCACGTTGCTTAGTTAAAACAGCAACTTCCTTCTTAGGAAGAACATCAAATGTACCGTCTTCGCTCATCTTCTTAAGTTCCTTCAAACGAGCGATCCGTGATTGGATAGTCTTCCAGTTGGTCAAAGTACCACCTAACCAACGGTGGTTAACGTAGTATTGACCTGCACGAGTAGCTTCTTCTTCAATAGCATCTTGAGCTTGCTTCTTTGTACCAACAAATAAAGCAACACCATCGTTAGCAGCAACATCCTTCATGTAGTTGTAAGCAGTATCAATTAACTTAACAGTCTTTTGTAAGTCAATGATGTAAATACCGTTACGTTCAGTAAAGATGTATTCTTCCATCTTTGGGTTCCAACGACGAGTTTGGTGACCGAAGTGGACACCGGCTTCAAGCAATTGCTTCATAGATACAACAGACATAAATATACCTCCAAATTGTTTTTCCTCCCCAGTCTTCTTCTGGCAATGGGACTAATTAAGCACCCTCACCACCATCATTCTGGGTGTGAAATTGGCGTGTAACACCGAAATATAGTATACAAAAAACCTTGCAAACTGACAAGGTTTTTCACTTAACTTATTTTAAAATTTAACTAGTTTATCTGAGGTGCCAGTTTTAATCAAATCTAGATTGGCAGACAAACTCATCTTAACCATATTTTTAATTGCTTGATCAGTATAAAAAGCAATATGTGGCGTGATTAAAACATTTGGTCGATCAACTAAATCTTTAAATTCGTCATAATCAACTTCTTGGAAATTAATTTGCTGGTTAAAAATCTTGGTTTCACCAGTCATTACGTCTAGAGCAGCTCCTCCGACTTTACCGCTATTCAATGCTTCAATCAATGCCTTTTCATCGACTAATGGTCCACGTGCAGTATTAACCAGTAAGACCCCGTCTCGCATCATTGCAAATGTTTCTTCATTAAGCATTTTATCTGTCGCTGGAACATGAGGTAAATAAAGCGAAATAATTGTTGCCCGTTTATATAATTCATCAAGGCTAACGTATTCAACAATTCCTTTTAGTTCCTTATTTTGGTGACGGCTATATGCAATCACTTTGGCACCAAAACCAGCAAAGATTTTAGCCGCCGTAGATCCAATGTTTCCTGTTCCAACTATTCCAACAACCTGTTTATTCATTTCCTTAGCAATATGCGGTGCCCAGTTATAATCTCCTTTTGCTAACTTCAAATAAAATTCTTTCGTTCGACGTAAAAGGTTAAGTGCTTGAGTAACTGAAAATTCAGCAATTGCAGCTGGGGAATAAACCGGTACATTGGTAATTTGAAAACCAAGTTCTTGTACTAATTCATGGTTAAGATTATCAACCCCAACATTTCGCAATGACATCTTTGTAATACCATTAAGTGCTAATTGACGTAAGGCCTCGTCTGAATAAGGCTTTTGCTGGAATACTACTACTCCATCGCTTCCTTTAGACAAGTTAACTGTATTTTCATCTAAAAGTTTCGTTGTTGAGTCTACAGTTACTTCAGGATGTTCCTCTTGCCATTCCTTAATGTAAGGAACTTCATCCTGATAAACACCATACATATAAATCTTCATCTTAATTCCTCCGTAGTTTCAATAAATCGACACCATGGTCTAGTAAAAATTTTTCTTTTTGGCGGCGGGTTTGATGTTTAAAATAATATTCCGCACTCAGGGCATCATGCTTTGATTCAAATCCCTCTGAATAAATAAGCTTTAGCGGATGACGCTTTTTCACACGAGTATATTTTGCCCCTTGATAAGTCTGATGAGTATGAAAGCGCCGTTTAACATTGTTGGTAAAGCCACAATAAAAGCTATTATCCGCGCAATACAATACATAAATATAGTATTTCTCACTTGCCATATAATAACTCCTGAACCTCTGGAGTATACTCGTTATCTGCTCCATGAACAATTAATGGTGGTACTACTTTTACTCCTCCAGGCCGGCCATCCTTAATCACTTCAAGCAACAAAATATTCGCATCACGATCAGGTTTAGGATGAATAAACTGAATTTTTTTAGGTGCTAATCTATTTTCCTGACACACTTGCAAAATCTCACCTAAACGATCTGGACGATGCACAAGATACCCATGACCATTCATTTTTAATAAGCCACTCATCTTTTTAATAACTGTCACTAAATCAGTCGCTATTTCATGCCGAGCAATCGCTAAAGCTTTATTTGGATTTTTCTGGCTTTGGGCTGTAACTGGGAAATAAGGAGGATTACAAAGGACAACATCAATCGAATCCTTAGAAATATAATCATTAACGTTAGCAATATCATCATTAATGACAGTATACCGATCTTGTAAATTATTTAGCATAATTGTCCGTTCAGCCATATCCGCAATCTGTGGTTGTAATTCAACTTCAGTAAATGTTCCGCCAAGCTTATCGTGGAGAAAAATGCCGATCGCCCCGTTTCCAGCGCACAAGTCAACAATTTTTAATTTCTGTCGATGATTAGGACGCACGAAATTTGCTAACAAGACAGCATCTAATGAAAAAGCAAAATAATGGGGATTTTGGATTATCCGTACATCCTGACTATATAACTGATCAATTCTTTCATCCTTTTTTAAAATATTTCTGTTTTCCATTATGTCCTCCATTATTTTTGTACTTGCAAGATCCACTTTTTTTCGTCATACTGAGGAACGAAAACTTAATTTTGTTATAGATTGGAAGATTGACATGTTGTACACTTTCCTCGTTAAAATCGTTAATCCATTTTTAAATTTGATTAACGGACGACCTAAAATATACAATCGGGAAAACATTCCTGAAGGCAATTATATTATTATTGCACCTCATCGTACTTGGATGGATCCTGTCTTACTAGCGCTTGCCGTATGGCCCAAAAAATTTAGCTTCATGGCTAAAAAAGAACTTTTTAAGAATCCAATTGCTAGCAAATTCTTAAAAGCACTAAATGCGTATCCAGTTGATCGGAAAAATCCAGGTCCGTCTGCTATTAAAAAGCCGGTTACAATTTTAAAGAAGACTGACTTATCGACCATTATTTTCCCTAGCGGATCACGCTATTCATCTAAATTAAAAGGCGGGGCTACCGTGATCGCTAAAATGGCAAATGTCCCCTTAGTTCCTGCTGTTTACCAAGGACCTCTAAAATTTGGCCAGCTATTTACTCGTAAGCCGCGCCAAATTGCATTTGGGAAGCCTATTTATATTGACCGAAAGCAACGGCTCACCCCCGAAGTACAGGCTGACTTAGAAAAGCAAATGCAAGACGCTTTTGACCAATTAGATAGACAAATTGATCCCAATTATAAATATATTGTTCCTCCAAAGCCGAAGAATGATGAATTTTAATTTCCAATATAAAAGGATGTGATAATTATCACATCCTTTTATATTATTTACGATTCGACTTTTTAGCTTGTGCTTTCATCGCTTGCATCATTTGATGTAATTTACGACTTGATGGTTTTTGCCCCATTTGAAGCATCATCGTCCGCAGCATCTCTTCCGAAATCGGTGGATTATTGCGGAGGTAGTTTTCCATGTATTTACGTGCACCAAAGAAGCCGATAACCAAACCGACTAATAATGCAAGAATCATTAGCATGATCGTCATACCCACAATTACTTCCTCCTTTGCTCGTTACCTATCCATCTTACACGAAAGAGCAATTTTTGAAAAGAGCAAATCGCTGTTAATCGTCACGAAGTCCTTTTTTACGTTGGATTTCACGAACCTTTTCAGGAGTAACTTCTTTCCCTTCTTTATCAAAAATCCGCATCATTTCAATATTACTACGCATTGCTTCTCTAAAGTTCTTTAGGTATTCCTTACGTAAACGATCTCGTTCTTTTGTTTCTTCTTCAGTTAAACCTTCTTCTTTATTCTTATGAGCAAGTTCATTAATTCGCTTCAATAAAGCATCTTGTTCTTTAGATTCAGCCATTATAATCATCTCCTTAATAAAGTCGATTTTACTTATTTTATAAAATCAATGCAAATCGCGAACGTACGTTTGAAATATGCATCTATCTATGATAAGCTTAACACAATTAATGATAATGAGGTGTCAATATGGCAAAGGTAGCAAAAAATAAACAAATGGCCGTCCTAAATTATATTCACAAACAAGTTGAAGATCATGGCTATCCACCGACTGTTCGTGAAATTTGTAGTGCTGTTGGCCTGTCTTCAACTTCAACAGTCCAT
Source organism: Limosilactobacillus reuteri (assembly GCF_020785355.1). Lineage (GTDB taxonomy): Bacteria > Bacillota > Bacilli > Lactobacillales > Lactobacillaceae > Limosilactobacillus > Limosilactobacillus reuteri_I. The sequence goes on from NZ_JAJGVH010000073.1 coordinate 41,114, forward strand.
GGACACATCTCCCGCTTAATTGAACAAGGATTCTTACAAAAAGACCCTTCTAAGCCTCGAGCACTTGAGATTACACCCAAGGGACTTGATATTTTAGGTGTAAAACCGATTCAAAAAGAAATTCCAATGCTTGGCGTTGTTACGGCTGGACAACCAATTTTAGCAGTCGAAAATGCTACTGAGTTTTTCCCGATACCTCCTTCTATTCAAGATAATAATGATTTGTTTATGCTTACCATTCGTGGAACTAGTATGATTAAAGCAGGGATTTTTAATGGCGACCAAGTAATCGTGCGTAAACAATCCACTGCTAAAAATGGTGATATCGTTATTGCAATGAACGATGATAATGAAGCTACTTGTAAACGATTCTATAAAGAAAAAACACGTTTTCGTTTACAGCCAGAAAATGATACGATGGAGCCAATCTTCTTAGACAATGTTAAAATCCTTGGTAAAGTAGTGGGACTATTTCGTGATCATATTTTCTAAATAAAAAAGGAGTCCATTTTGGGAGGACTCCTTTTTTATTAGGTTATTTAGCTTTATAAATCCGTTGATGATCCTTTTGTCCTTTAAGAACGAAAGGCAATGGATCATTAGTAACATCAAACTCGATATCCCGATCATTCATTCCTAATTGACTACTAAATAGTTTTTCGTATTCTGCCACCGAAACCTGGCGACGATGTTTTAATTCTTCTTGAATATTATTCATATAATGCTCGTAGCCATCTTCTAAGATTCCTGTGTAGAACTCCCCTTCTGCACCAGAACCATAGCTAAATAACCCAATTCGGCTTCCAGCTCTTAAGTCACTATTTTGCAACAATGACATTAATGATAAATATAGGGAGCCAGTGTAAAGGTTACCAACTTGGCGCGAAAATAGCTGGCTTGCGGTTAATTGTGTTCGTAATTGTTGGGCTACCTTATCATTACGATCTTTGAGCAACCCTTCTAACCCTTTCTTTCCCATTTTAGTAAACGGCATATGGAACGTAAGGGCAGCAAAATCCGCTAATTCTCGCCCAGTTAATTGCTGGTAACGGGTAAAAGTTTGAAGGAAGAATTCAATATAAACATTAGTAGAGTATTTTCCATCTACTAAAGCTTCTGTTGCATATAACGGCCGCCAAAAGTCCATTATATCCTTGCTATAAGCGACAGTTGTATCTTCAAGGGTTAGGATGTGCGGGTTCTGTGAAATCAGCATTGCAACTGCTCCAGCTCCTTGAGTCACCTCTCCTGGAGTATTTAATCCATAACGAGCAATATCAGCAGCGATCACCAACACAGTTTCTTGAGGATTAAGCGCCACTATTCCCTTTGCAAATTGGATAGCAGCTGTTGCAGAATAACAAGCCTCTTTCATTTCTACCGTTCGGGTAAAGTCGCTAAGCCCCAATAAGTGTTTAATGTAGATCGCGCTTGCTTTTGAATTGTCAATCCCTGACTCAGTTGCCACAATTACTGTCGAAATATTTTTTTCTAATTCCGGAGTAAGCAATTTTTTCGCTGCCGTAGCTCCTAAAGTCACAATATCTTGCGTAGGTGGCACAACTGCCTGTAGATCCTGTCCAATTCCAATGGTAAATTTATTGGGATCTACGCCGCGTTCTTTTGCTAATTCAACAAGATCTAAATAATCATTTGTTGTTGCAAAAGCCATTCTGTCAATACCAATTCTCATTTCTTATCATCCTCTTGTTAAATAATTATAACTGATCCATCGTTTTATTTAGTAATTCATCGACCTTATTATTTCCAGCATTCGTTGCATGACCCTTAGTCCAATCAAAATGTAAATTAGGGAACTGAGGTAAAAGGGTAATAATTTCTTCCCATAGCTTCTGATTTGCTACCGGCTTGCCACCAGCGGTTAACCATCCCCGCCGCTGCCAATTAGTTAACCAGCCTTTCATAATTGGGTCCAGTACATAATGTGAATCCAAAATCGCTGTAATTGGTTGATCTTTGAGGCCAAGTTCTAATAGTTTAGTTAGTGCTTGGATTAAAGCTGTAATCTCCATTTTATTATTAGTAGCCCCAAATTCGCCAGCAGTTCCTGTATAAGCTTGATCTTTAGTTTGAATAAAATAAGCCCAGGCCGCTTTATCATCTGCCTTAACATGCTGCCCCAACTTATTGCCATGATTACGGGAGCCTCCATCAGTATAAACAAGAATACTATCAGAATAATCAACTGCTTTAGTCGAGGACACGGTATTTCCCGTAGCCTGAAGCCACTCATTAGCACCTTTAAGCGTTAAGAAGCTTTTAAACTTAGCATTTGGATACCCATTAACTTCTTTCTGACATTCAGCCCAAGTTTTATATATTCCTGGATGACGACCTTTTTTGACTGCATAATATTTTTTTACCATAAAAATCCCCTAATTAAATTTCAAATTACATCATATATTAGAATATCATATCAGCAAGAAATCATTTCTGCAAAATTATTAAATAGCCCTTTCCTTGATTGATATTCTCTTTACGCTTTACAATTTTTTTGTTACAATAATAAAGTTGAAATGGAGACATACTCAAGTGGCTGAAGAGGACGGTTTCGAAAACCGTTAGGCGTGTAAAAGCGTGCAGGGGTTCAAATCCCCTTGTCTCCTTAATACGTTTGCATTTAATGGCAAACAATATCAAAAAGCCGTTATATTAAGCTTTTTCAAAAATATTATTTTCAATAAATGGCAACTAATTGGAATTAATTGTTGCCAAAATGTTGCCACTGACAACATACCAATACCGATTGGGCACGTCCATCACAGTAAAATGTGATGGTTTTTTGTTTTAAAATAAAAAAGACGCTCTACTGTGAGAGCGCCCCTTATACAAAGATTTAAAACAAACTAATTATATCACATTAGCAATAACGAGTTGATTAATTATACGCTAAACTATTTTTCGTTTCGTCTGAGAGCAAATTAATATCATAATTTTTAGCAAATTCCACTAATGCTTGGTTTTTGAGTCTATTAAAGTTACGCAAACTAATTTTATATAAGTCACATAATTCTTGGCGCTTATACTTTTTGTTTACGATGTATTCACAAAGAATCGTTTGATACCTTTGATTGTCTATCTTATCAATAGCTGTTTCAATCCGATACAATCTATTGCTTAAATCCGCATGGTGTACAAATTTGTTTTCAGCGTAATTCAAGTTGCTATGGTTAGCTGTTACCTCAGCAGTAGGATTACTAATCAGTGTTTCTCTTACATTGAGTAATTCTAAGTCTTCCTTTATACGGGCATAGTCTTTTAATATTTGCCGGATAATTTTAATTTCTTTTTTCAAAATAGATAACCACCTTTATAGTGATTATTGGGTATAAAAAAAGCGTCGTGATAAACGACACTTTAGTGACTATTTGCAACTCTGCCGATTACTCGGTGAGCAAAGCTCCATAGTCAAGCTATTTTATTTAAAAGATACAATGGAAATCAATAAATCGAATGACTAAAGGTAAAAATGACAACTACCTTTCGTATAAATTATACCATAGTATGACTATAACGCATAATTAAGAATAAACAATACATAATTACCATAATTCACCACGTAATTGCTGAATTAAACTAACAACTTGATAGGGTGTTTGTTTCATATCCGTTGTGCGGTTACTATACCAAAACTGTACTAATAAGATAACCGCAAGCCTATATTTCTTGAACTTCATAAAATCGATATCATTAGAATTTGTAATTGCGCTCGCCACATAATCTTTAGCCGTATCAATATATGATCGAATCATTAAATCGTCTTGGTTTCCATCAATACGTAAAGCGTCTTTAATACTATTAACACTAACTTCTGGTAGATTACTATCTTCCATGTTTTGAATCTCCTTTCTTAATATTTAACTCTATCAATTAGTACATTAGAGTGTAACCTTGTAACCCACCCCTATAAACGTTGATATAACAACGTTTAGGGGTTACATTTTACTTTTGCGGGTTACGTTTTTGTTTTGAATTAAAAGTGTAACTTAGATGTGGGCGCAAAATTGCGCTCTCCTAATTCAATCGGCCGAAAATTCGGTTGATTACATCTGTCCAAAATTGGACACAACTTACCTCACCCCAATTTTGGGGAGATGTACTCAAAATTGAGGACATCTTTACTCAACGCAAAATTGCGCTCAGTTCATTCTTTTTGGCAGCCGAAAATTCGGCCATTAAGTTCGTGGCCATTCTGAACTGGTTATGAATTTAAATATAAAAAGCTTCCCGCATGTTCAAATTGACCACACAGGAAGCAAATATTTTTATTCAATTATTACTTGCTAGGTGTAGTACCGTTAGACAAAGAAACATTAATAGCTGCATCTGCTGAAATTGGTTGATAATCATTGCGTACAATTACAGATAAACCTTGCGCAAATTGGTCGAACTTATCCCATTGTGCGGTTACTTGGTTACGCCGGAATACTACTACTGCTTCTGCAATATCACCAATAATCATAGGGAACGATCCATCAGAATTATTAGGCATTACAACATCGCTAATCATAACCACCGGAGCGCCAAAGAGTGCAAAACCACTAGCGGCGGTTGGGTTAGGCTGTAATAAGTAACGTCCCTCATTGTCCTTTAAAGTATCAAGATAATTAAAGCCGGATTGGTTAACAAACCACGTCTTGTTCAGCGCTGGGTCAAGGTCAACGTTAAAAATCTTCTTCAAATCGTCGGTAGTTGTTGCCTTTTCTTTTTTGAAAGTATCACCAGTAAGAACATCCATAATATTTTTGTTATCAGTATTATCAACTAACTTTTGTAATTGATTTTTGACTTCACTAACAATATCAACAGCAGAATCATCCACAATTTCATTAGATAATGCAATCTTGCCGGCACGGGTCTTTACGTCGAATTTAACATCTTCAAACATGTTAGCATCAACATCCGCAATATCTGCTAATTCTTCCTTAGTGGCTAATACTGCTGTATTGTTACGTTTGGCGATTGGATAATGGCCCGAACCGGATGATACTGTCTTAACCGTCGCATATTGAGCAAGATTATACTTGCTATTCTTTAATTGCAATACAGGAGTTACCACTTCTTCGGGAATAACTGCTTGAACTCCACTTGTGGTTAAGCCGTCCCGTAATTCACCACGTGAGCGAATAAAATCTTCGAAACTCCGTGTAGCACTCTTAGTTTCTGATCCGTTATTTCCATCAATAATTGTTTTATCCATTTTCTCATCTTCTCCTTTAATAAATTGTTCATAGGAACGAGTGTTTACATTTACATTCTTCTTGTCTGTACTAATATTAGTCGAATCATAAGCAGGAACGGCAACTACAGAAACATCAAACAAATCTTTAATCTGGTTAATAGTTCGTGTAATGTTTCCTTGATCGTCTCTATCCCATTTATCAGCGCCATCATCAACATCAAAGCTAAATGAACAACTATCTAAATTGCCAGCTTGAACATTAGCAAAAACATCGTTAGCCGTTGTAGTATCCGGTAATGTTGCCTCAAAATGTAGCCCTTTGTCATCTGGTGTTAATTTCAACGTACCAGCCTTAACACTAGCCAATACTTTTGTATAGTCATGGTCATTGAGCATCAACACATTAGATAAATCAACACCTTTAAGTGCATTCGGTGATACTACTTCTTTAAAACCGCCTAAGTCCTTACTGGGTGTGTTCCAAACAATAGCATATCCCGAAAGCTTCTTAGGGCTTGTTTGCGCGGGTTTATCTTCTTGTGAAGTATTATCTTGATTATCTTCATTGTCGCTATCAGTGGGCGGCGTGACCTTTTGCGATACTGGTTCGTTTGCCCGCAGTTCTGCATTAATTGTTAATCTACGATCTTGCATTATCTTTTATCATTCCTTTCTGTATACTATTAAACTCATCCCCATTATCGACAGGTGGCAAACCTAACTTATTACGGGCTTCATTGCGTGTAAGTAATCCATTAGTATAACCATCTATCGCTTGTTGCTGAACAGTAGCAGGATCAAGGCTTAAAAGCTTATCAGTATTGAAAGTAAAATCGTGGCCTAATTTCTTTGTTAGTTCGCTTGTAAAGCAATCAAAGTAATGTTGTAAGGTACTTTGAAGATACTGTAGATTACTTTGTTGTTGATTGCTATGCTGGTTTTCTAGTCCCAGCCGTTCCACTGGTAACCCAAAAGCTTTAGCAATCTGTCTAGTCGTCCAGTCATTAGAATTAACTAATTTCAATACGTCTGTATTAAGCGATAAGTTATTAATATCCATTGAAGCATCAGTAACGATCGTATGAAGCGCGTTATTACCAGTAGTAGCCTCATCGAACTTCTTTCTAATCGCTTCTTTTGCTTCTGGGCTTAATTCTGCTTGATTAGATTTAATTACCGTTGTCCCATGAATTCCTTGATTGAAGAATCCTAAAATTAGCTTATTGCCTGCGTTTTGAATTGGTATTTCATCCCTTAATGCGTATAGCGGACTATAACCGGCTACCCCGTCTAATGTGAAATACTTAAAGTGGAGTATTTTATTAGGCGATATATCCCGCTTAATTCTCTTATTAGGGGAATAAGTATATTTAAGTCGTCCCGTAATATCATCTTGACTTACTACCATTTGATTATTAGGAATAAACCTTAATGTATGATTAGGTAATATTTCAGCAAATGAATTTCCGTTTAGCAGCATATTAGTAGCTAACGCAAACTTAAAATGGTAACCGTCCATAGTGTCGTTAGGTGCTATGTTCAACATTTTATTAATTACATCTACATCACACTGAACAGGGTTAGAAGCAATATCGCTAGCAATAATATTAATTGCAGTAAATACATCACTATTACGTAAATTGCTAGGTGATACATATGTATAAGGATCATCACTTGAAATACTGACTAAAGCATCTAGCACAGGATCGCCATTATTTGCTGCTGTCTTTTTAGCAAACCAATTATTAACCCAACTCATTTAAAAATCACCTCCTTAAAATGTAAATTTATCGCTAGTATAGTAATCATTAGCATTTGTAACCTGCTCATGTTCATTGAAATAATTTCTAGCGATCACATAAGCATTCATAAGGGCGGCGGCCGGATCAATCCTACTATTTGAGTTACGACTTTTCTTTTGCAGTTGCCACCCGTTATTATCTTCTTTAATCCGAGCATTAATCATTGAATATCTAAGCAATCTATTATCACTATGAACAATTTTCTTTTGAAAAAGATTATCCCTAAACTCTCTTGTAGGGACGTTAAGTGTTAATGTTCCTTGCCTTATTTCGATTAAAGGAATGTTTGGAAATTCTCTTTCACACTTGGCAATAATATTGTTAAAATTCCAAGGATCATAACAGATAGCTTTTACATTCCAATTATTGGCTTCTATAAGCTTGCGCAAATAATCAAAAACATCGTCTATATCAATAACTCCACTGTCCAAAGTAGTAATTGAGCATTCTTTACGTTTTTCACCAGTTCGGTAATCAAAACCATCTCGCTTTATCTTTTGATCCAGCCCGTATTTAGTGCCAACAAAAGAATGTGAATCAACATAAAAACGGCTACCAATTGGAATAATCCAACTAATCGCCGTTAAATCATTTGTTTTACTCATATCAAAGCCAATATAAACATCTTGCCCAATTATATTTGGCTTTTCTATTTCTGTTTTATCCCAATCGTCAACGCTAATATAAGAATTATCCGCCGCTTGCAACCACATATTAAAATTCTTAGTTAATACGGGTATTAAATCATCCTGCGCAATTCCTAAATTAACATCGTCTTTAATCTTAGAGGCCATCCGCTTTTCTATAGTTGGGATTTCAAAAATAGGGTTCGCCTTTATCCAATTCTTAGGCTTTGTAACCTCATTTCGATTGTCTAGCTCCCATATTGCTATAAAATATCTATCAGCTCGTTTCTTACCGGCTAATACGTCACTTAACATCTGATACTCTGCATACATAGGAACATTCAAATCTAACCCACTAGTTGAAATAATCAATAGTAGACTATTAGGCTCTTGAGCTTGACCAGACTTTAACACATCATATACTTTTCTATCTTTTGCAGCTGCATACTCATCAAGAATAATAGTTGTACCAGCATAACCATCAAGGGTATTTGTATCACTGGCTAATGCTGTCGCAAAACTATCAGTGGGTAAGTCCGTAATACGTTCTTTTTGTACTTTTATCCGGTGACGTATCAACCGGCTAGACTTCTGAACCTGTCTCAGACTACTTGAAAGCATATCATAACCTAACTTAGCCTGTTTCAGTGCGTTAGAAACGAAAAGAACTTGTCTATTTTTAGCTGGTTTTTGTTCCATCATTAATCCAATAGCAGCTAATGAAGCCGCTAGGTAAGTTTTGCCAGATTTTCTCGCCATGCTAACCATTCCTTGAGTATAACGTCGTTCGCCCGTTTCCTTAACACGCCAACCATATAATTCACTAACAATCCATTCTTGATATTCCGCTAGTTTGAATTTACCCCCGTTAGTAAGTGGCAGCATTTGAACAAACTGACAAGCCTTGTGCGCCATTTTCTCATCGTAATAATAAGGAAAATCATTGGATTTTGAACGCTCTAAATCATTCTTAAAACGTTGGCAAGCTTGTTGTATTTTTCTTCCTGCTGTTATCTTCCCAGATAGCACATCATCAACATACCTAATCACCCAGCTTCACCTTCTAGGAAATTAGCGAACGGATCATCTGGTTCTTTTTGTTGAACTTTCTGATTTTCGATTTTAGCACGGCTGGAAATGGTTAATCCGAAGTCATTAGCAATCGAACGCATATTTTTAATTGCTTTATCTTGCATTGTAAAATAAGGATTTGCCTTATCAATTCCTTTGTCTGTTGTGATACATAATCCATCTTTGATAATATGCTCTTGGCAATCATGAACCGTTTGAGCAAGTAAACAATAGTTAATTAGTTGGCTACGATCTAGGTTGCTGGCTGGTGTATGCTTCTTTAATAAGGGAACAATTCTCAACCACTCCTTACGAGCGTAACCTTGTAATTCATTGGGAGTTTCATCATCAATAGAATCATAATTATTCTCAAGATTATTTTGGACTTCTTCACGATCTGCTAATTGTGATTTAGTCCAGTGACCTTTTAGATTGTCTACTGATTTTATATTAGCCATGTAATTTCACCACCTTTATTAGACAAAAAAAGACCGAACCCAAACGAGCCCGGTCTTTAAATGTACCCAATAATCTTTATTATACTAATATTATAGCTTTTTTCAGCAAAAAAGGCAAACGAACGTTCTGATAAAAATTATGCGACTTCGCACAATTTCAGTGTTATAATATTATTAATCATAAAACTTGCTAAAGCGCATGGAATTTTTAGTTCTGTGCGCTTTTTATATTGGATTTAGAAAAAAACTAATAAAATTGGAACTTTATGCAAAGAAAAGTGGATGTGCCGCTCTTCTTGGCAAAAGCATAGCCCCCCTATATTGATTTTTAGCGCTGTGATCTGTCTGTTTGGCTCTCGCGGCGCTTTTTTCGTGCTTGCTTCTGTTTCCATGTCTTGCGGTTGTGACAAGCATAGCACAGCGTTTGTAGGTTGTTTGCGTCTAGTCGCTTGCTCCAATCATCCCTTATTTCTGTTATATGATCGACAACATCACCTTTTCGCATTCTTCCTTGTGCCTCACAGCTTGCACAGAACGGGTGAAGCATTAACCAATGGTGGCTTAGCTTTCGCCACTGCGTACTACGATAGAATAGTTGGTACTTGCCTTCACGGTCACTGTGGGTTCGCTTATAATATATTGACTTGTTGAACTCGTGTCGTTGTTCTTGGTTAGCATAAGTGACCGGCTTTCTATAATCATGCTTATTACAATAGCGTTGATCATATGGTATTACTTCACTACATCCTGGGTGATTGCATACATGCATTGGCTTACTCATTTAATTACCTCCAAACTAAAAGGGCGTCGCAATTACCGACACCCTTAATATTTACTTGCCATCTTAGTATGGGATTAGTTTACTTGTATCGCTTGGTATACGTTTAGGAAAGCTATTATCCCGCTTTAATGATATTGTATCAAAAGCATTAAGGCGATCATCACTGCTAATTGCTACGATCTTATAATTAACATTCTTATAACAAACTAGAATCTTGTTACTGTTAACGTTAGGATTGTGGCGAATGACAATAACCATATCTACATCAACGTGTGTTCCCAAGTTATCATATGTTTGCGTTTGAGTATTGGTATATTCACCACACCAAACACTAAACTGTGGAACAAAGTATTCAACTCGTCCATTGTAATTATTAGCTTTGAATGACTGTGTGACACCAAACTCTGCTTTAGCTTTCATTCTGGTTATATCATAATTAAGCATTATCTAAATCCCCTTCTAATACTTCATAAAGCATAACTGGCGTGGCGTAACAAATATGGTGTGGATTAACTAGAAAATTACCTTCCCATGTTGCATATATCTCCGTACGCCGTTTATATTCTCTAACCATGACAAGCGAATCTTTCGAGAACTCGTCTAGTTTTTCTGATCCGTCTGTATCCGTGTAATAAACTTGCCGTTATCCATCGCTAGTTTGAATAGGAGTATTTTCTTTTTTGCTTTTTTATTTTGATTGAATACTGGCATTGTTATAGTCCTTTCTCGTAATCTATTAGACTTATTAGTGCATCAAAGCGTAACCTTGTAACCGTACCTTATAAACGTTGGTATAACAGCGTTTAGGGGTTACATTTTACTTTTTGAGGTTACGTTTTTTACTTGAATTAAAAGTGTAACCTCTATCTAATCAGATAGTAATTTCAGACCTCTATACCCTCTGAAGGTTTTACCATCAATCTTTTTTGAAGCTTTGGGGTTAATTCCGTGTTTTTGCAAGTTATTATTAAATTTCTGTTTGCCCAACGGATGAGCGCCCTCACTAGCACAGAACTCCTTGTAATTGTCATAAACGTATACATTCTTTTCAAATGCTTTTGTGTCGGTGGTATCACATCTTTCATCTAGCCATCTAGCTACTAAGTCATTACTAATAACCCAATTATGTAACGATGTTTGCATACTATCAGTAGTAGGAAAGCCCCACTTATCTAATTGACCCGGATAATCATTTTCTAATAGTTTTTTGAATAGCTGCATACATTCATAGGCAAAAGCCCCACGTTCTTTATTAATAACATCAAATGAGTATTTATTATTGAAGTCTTTAATTTTATATACTTCAACAATAAGTGGGCGTCTAATGAATCCATCAGTAAAATCATTAAATACTGGTAAGCTGTTAGCGCTAAATATTAATTTAGCATGATTAACAAACTCAAACGGATCTTTATTCTTAAATTGTCCTGTAATAGCATCCCCACCAGTCAAACCCTTTAGCATGCTAGTTTGTTCCATGAAACCATCGCCAATATCGGCGAAATAGTTTAAATCTTTTTGATATAGCTTTGAGGTTAGAAACTTACCGCTTGAACGGTCTACTAAATCAGCTAAATCTACGTTTGATGTATTACTTGCACCGACTAACGAACGTAAGTAATTGAGAATTGTTGATTTTCCATCGCCACCTTTACCGTGAAGGATCATGAACTTTTGAAAATCTTGATAGGTACGGGCAAACATGTAGCCAATATAAGTTTTAACCACATTAGCAGCTTCTTTACTACCAAAACTTTCTTCAAACCATCTATTAGTAACTGGTGCATCCCCGTTAACTTCTAAATTATAGTTGTGGCCTTGTAAGATGTAATCATCAGCAGAATTAGCTTTCATTGAACCGTCTTTAATGTTGTATGATCCATTCTTAAAGCTAACTAAGTAAGGATTGCTATTATCAAATGGATTTTCGTTATTCTCTGAGGTAGCCATAATTGTGACTAATGTTTTAGTGTTTCCGTAAAGTCCTAATTGCCATTTATTAACTTTAATTAGATTTTTAGCAATAATCTTTTCTAAGTGGGTTTTAGTATCCGTTAACCAGTATCCATTTTCTTTATCGTACCAATAACCATCTTGGCTAAACTTATTATTAACCATCGGATTTTCTTTAATAATCGTTTTAGCAAATAAAACTACATTAACTTTCTTTTTATCGTCGTCATCACGGTATAACCAAATAGGAGTTACTTTTTCTGCATCTTTAGTTATTTCATCATCTCGCTTGTTCGCTAAGTCTTTGTATTCATTGGGTATATCTTTAATTGTCATCATTTATAATCTCCACTTCTTTTTAAGATTGAACCAAAAATATTATTTACTTCATTGTCTGGTAAAGGGGATGTGAAGTTACTATTAGCGTAATCGAGCAAATTATAGATTGTGTCACTATTCGCCCCTGTACGTACTAATTTACCCATCAAATGTGTTAAGTAATTATTGCGATCACCTTTGTTTGCTCCTTGCACCAATTCATCAAGGAGCTTTCCCGTCCAAGTCTTACGGGTCGGTGACGTCCTAATGTTTTTCGTGGCGCAATTTTGCGCTGCCATCGGGGATGTTCTATAAGCAGCGAGTTCAATAATCCAATCGGGCAACGGTTGAACATTCTCACGGCTTAATGTTTGATACCCTTGATACTGTGGCATATACCACTTGTTAATTTCTGAAATATAACTAGGAGCAATTACAACTTTACCCGTTAGAAGTTCAACACCCGGCATTAATTGAATATCTTTATTTCCTAAATCATGATTAAGATTATAGAAAATATGTATACCACCACGTGGGGTTAATTCTGTGTAGGTTTTTAATGAATCCATGTAGGTATTGCCATGATCCATTAAATACTGACTATAATTTTTCACTCCATTAATACCATTGCCGTGATAATCTAAATCAATAACCGCTAAACCACTAGCTTGTAAATTAAGCGCTAAATTATAGCTTGAATCATATTCAAACCAGTTCATAATAGTAGCTTTGTCGCTAGTTGCATCATGTTCGCCGTGCATTCCCTTAACAGGTATCTTAGTACCAGCAGTTAGGGGATAAACCTTAAAACCACAAGCGGCAAGTACTAAGGCTGTATCTAATTTCTTATTCATAGTTTCACCTCTCATCAAGCGTGTTCAAAAGGCGTCTTACTGCTTTAAGTAAAGCCTCATCATCGCTTATTTGCATTTGATTAATCATTTCATCTGTTATTTGACCTTCAACCATTACAAATAGGCGGTTTCCAATGTGATCATGTGCAGTGATAAAGTAACGTTCGTCGGTTGCAGTTTCATTATTGTTGAAGTTGTTTTTAGCCATATCTTTAAGAAATTCCCCTTTTTTCTATTGACCATATGAATTATCAATCTCTTTGCTTAGTGTCTAATTTGTTTCTTTCAATATATCAGTAATAGATACCATTAAAGATTTAATTATATTTTCATCTCTTATTAATTCGTGAAAGGTATAAAGTGCATCGTTAACTTGTAAAAGGTTCTCTTTAGCTTTTGGGGTACGCTCAAATACTGCATCTAATTCATCATTTAATGCACCAAGTAACCCCTCTATTACATCTAAATTAGAATTCATGTTCTCAAGATTATTTACATTAATCTTCATCTTTTGATTTCTCCTATATTCTGTATTAAAATAAAAGAGAATTAAATAAAGTCATGCTGTCTATTGTTAGTGGTTCATCAATAGACTTTTTCTTTATTCAATTCTCTTTTTTGATTGTTAGTCGTTAGTAGCTACTTGGGTAGGATCTTGTGAGCTATTAGCGGCTTTTTTGTTTTCATATAAAGCAAACAGGTAGACAGCAAGTAAAACAATTGCGCCATCGTATGCTTTGACACCTAAGCAATAGGCGATCCAAACACCAATAAGAAGTGCCACAATTCTCGAATTAATTAACTTGGTCATTATTTATCATTCCTTTATAATTCGTTGATGATTTCGACACAATCTTGCAATTGGCTAAGAGCTTCTTTTAATACAGTAGCGCTAAGCTTGTGATCAACTTCAATTGCTGAATCAGCGTTTAAACGTGATAAAACAAAATCAATATCATATTTTGCTAATCCTAATTTAGCTCGTGCATTAAAATTTGTATCCTTGTACTTCTTTTCTGCTAAATATGCTTCTTGTGCCTTGTCTAATTTTTCCATGTTATTTCCTTCTTTCTACATATTCCTGTAAGATTTTACGAATTAACTGAGTTTTATTAATTTCCTGTTTATTCGCTAGGCTATTTATGCTAGCGTCTAGATTTTCTGATATTCGCAACGTAAAACATTTCATAACGTCCCACCTTTCTTTTTGATACCAACTTGGTATCTTTATTATATACTGGTATCAAATTGGTATCAATACCCATTTTGGTATCAAATTGGTATATTATGATTAATATGGAGGTTAATCATGAGCGAAACCAAAAACTTTACTTTACGCTTGCCAATTGATTTATATAAAGAAATGAAGCAATTGGCTGATAAAAATTTCAGACCACTGTCTAAAGAAATTATCGTTGCCATCAACGAATATATTAATAATCATAAAGATTAAGCATCGTTATATATGGTGCTTTTTTATTTTGCAATCAAATTCAACCCTTTAATTTTTTAAGTGGTGCCAGCCACTGTTAGTTTTGGTGGCGCAATTTTGCGCTGCCAAATATTAAACACCTCCTAACACATCCCCCATGTTACAGGTTATTACTTTGTGGCCATGAATTTATCTAGGTCATTACGATTGAAACGATAGACCTTGCCAATATGCTTGTATGGAATATTGCCAGTCTCCAGCCATTCATCAAACGTGCGATTAGTAATTCCCAAATATTCACAAGCTTGCTTCTTGGACAAGTACAACGGGAATTTTTCACGCTGTGCGTTGTCCTTTGCTTCTTGAAAAGCGTTTAGGACTTCTAATTTGATAGAATCAGTTATTTCTTTTGATAGTTCAACCTTCATTGCTTCCATTTACTTTCACCACCTTAATTTAATTACATAATGATTAATCAGTTCATCTATAACATTTAATCATTATGTACAACTAATATAATACATTTAAATCATAGCATGTCAACTCAATTTGTACTAAAAAATCATTATATAATGAATTATCATAGAATTTAGTCGAAATGAATGGTAATATTTATTCTGAAAGAAGGTGTTAAAATGCTTGCCAATAGGCTAAAAATTTTACTTGCAGAACGTGACTTATCAATTAAAGATGTGATAGAAGATACTGGTATTTCGCGAAATGTATTGTCAAACATGATTAATAAACCCTTTGCGAATATATCCACTGAAAACATTGATAAGTTATGTAATTATTTAGAAGTTACACCGGCTATTTTTTTTGATTATTCTAAGTGGCGGTTTTCTTATGAATTAAAGTCAAATGTTAAAATTTCAGATACTGATGTTAAAGCAACCGCAAAACAAGTAGAAGCCGTTCTAGAAATAACCATGAGAAGCGGAAAGCGGCGTTATGCTTTTGAGCTTTATTATGTTATTGAATACGATATGGATTATGGAGCTGGCGATAATTACGATGTATTCATAACGGTTTACGATCCGATGGGGGCAGATAACGATTTTATAAAAGTCTATCATGAGTTATCGCCACTATTTCAGCATCAAATAGAAGCAGAAATTACACAGCCTATACCTGTTATTATGGAAAAAGCTAAGCGGCGTGGTGAATTTGATAACAAGAAAGATAAAATTAAACTTCAATTTGACTATGTAGACTTTAATAATGATATAGTCTTTCAATATGATTTTATCTATAAAAAGTCATAATAATTACTGATTTGGACTTGTAATTAGAACCAGTCCCCTGAATCAGGGTTACGCTTTTGTTTTGAATTAAAAGTGTAACCGCAAAAAGTAAAATGTAACCTCTAAACGCTGTTATATCAACGTTTATAAGGTGCGGTTACAAGGTTACACTTTGATGTACTAATAGGCTTAATAGATTTATTTAATTCTCCTAACACATCCCCCGTGTTATTTAGAAACGTGCCCAACGGCGCTAAATATAAGGAGAATGTAAATGACACCATACGCATATAGTACAAATAACGGTAAAAGATACCGTGTAATCTATCGAACTCCAGACGGAAAACAACACTCAAAAAGAGGGTTTACTACTAAGACGGAAGCTCGTGCATGGTATCGTCGTAAAATGATTGAAATTGAAAATCATGGTTTTATTAATAGTGAACACGTCACATTTGAGGAAGTAGCTAATCGTTGGCTATTGAATAAAAAGCACACCGTCGCTAGTTCTTCTTACAACAAATATGAAACTGAATGTAAACTTCATTTAATCCCTGCACTAGGTAATAAACTAATTAAAAATATTACTATTGCAGATTGCCAGTTATTAGTTTATAAGTGGTCAAAAAAATTAAAACTTTATAACAAGTTAGTTAATGACGCTAGCAGCATATTTAACTTGGCCATCAAATACAAAGTGGTACATGATAATCCTTTCAAACAAATAGAACGCCCCAAAGTTAGCACCAAGCGAAAGATAAGGTCATTTACTAAAGATGAGTTTGTTACCTTTCAAAAAGGACTTCGTGAATATTACAAATCAACTAACTATAAGGCGTTTGCTTTTCTATATGTGTTATCACATACAGGACTAAGAAAAGGCGAGTTATTGGCTTTAACGTGGCAAAACATTAACTTTAATGATGGTATGCTGCATATTAAGCAAGCTGTTACCCGTAACAAAGATAATCAGCTTGTAATAGGCAAAACTAAAAATATCTATTCTAATCGTCATGTACCGATTGGTAATGAAACTATCAAGATATTAAAAAAGTGGCGTTTAATACAACGCCACGAACTCCAGTATTTTAATGTTGTTTCACTGAAACCTAATCAATTAGTATTTACTAGTCAAAACGGTGGTATTCTTTCACCATCAAAGCCGGGTAAATGGCTAAGAAAAATTGAAGAAAACTATGGTCTGCCATTATACGTAACCCCACACGGTCTAAGACACACTTACACCAGTTTATTAATTGAGAATGGGAGACCCGTTAATGAAGTTGCTACGGTATTAGGTCATAAAGACGCTACAATAACAATTCAAGTCTACAATGATCTTCACCCAATAACAGACAACGAAATTGGCAATGTTATCGAAAATTTATAGGATGTTGCCAAAATGTTGCCAAACGCTGTCGAAGGACGGCCCAAACAGTAATAAATCGTTGATATATCAATGATTTATAGATAAGGGGTTCAAATCCCCTTGTCTCCTTTATCTAAAGTTTTGCTGATAATCAATAGTTGTTAAAACATTGATATATCAGCTTTTTTATTACACAAAAAAGGACACCTATTAAGTGCCCCAATCTTTCTTGAACTAATCTTAGGTTATTTAGTTTTATTGATTAGCAATATCGTATGTGGTTTTGCCGTCTTTGGCAGTATACAACGCCTTACTAGAATCACTTGGATTCATAATGCTAATTGAATATCCTTCACCTAATGCTTTTTCTACTTGCCCTGAATTACTTTTAATCGACTTAGTTAAGTTAGGCCAGCCCATTTGTTCAGCCTGACTTGGATCTTGTGCTAAAGCTTTCAATGCTTCAACCGTATTATCATCAGTTGGCGTGATCTGGAATGTCTTACTATCTTCGTTATAGTCAACTGAACCTAATTTTGAATACCCCTTTTGCATTTGACGCAAAACAGCCATTGTCTTACTTTCTTGTTGCGCTTCATTTGCACTTGAATTACCAATTGCTAATCCATTCGAAAATGATGAAAAGCTACTGGACCGCGCAACCTGTGAAGATGATGTACTTTGGCTTGAGCTAGCGGAATTATTATGATGGAAATAAGGCAAATTAATCACACCATAAACAATTGCGATAATACTCAATACAACAATGATTGTCCCACTTTTCCATTCACGGTACTGTTGCCATGAATTAGCAAGATAAAAACCACCCAAAATTAAAAATAGGGCTCCCATTATTACTAAGAAAATCATAAATTAACTGGCTCCTTTTTATCAACGTAATGTTATTGTCCCGCATTCGTTTTATATATACAACTGCAATTTAAAAAGAAAAAAGGCTAGTATCCCCAGCCTCCTCCTAATTAAAATTCCATTAATGCCTTCATATCGTAATCTTTAAGCTTATCACGACCATGAAGATCTTTTAATTCGATTAAGAATGCACAGCCAACAACAATACCACCCATTTGTTCAACCATATCAATTGTTGCAGAGATTGTTCCTCCTGTAGCTAAGAGATCATCCACAACAAGAACCCGTTGTCCTGGTTTAATTGCATCGGCTTCCATTTGCAAGGTAGCTGTTCCGTATTCTAAGTCATAAGATGCACTAATTGCTTTTCTTGGCAACTTACCCTTTTTACGTGCTGGAGCAAATCCAACACCTAATTCGCGAGCAATAGGACACCCAACAATAAAGCCCCGCGCTTCTGGGCCTACTACCATATCTACCTTTTTATCCTTAGCATAATCAACTAATTCGTCAGTAGCTTGCTTAAAGGCAGCTCCATCCGCCATTAATGGCAAAATATCTCGAAAGATAATACCCTTTTCTGGATAATCAGGAACACTAGCTACGTATTTATAAAGGTCTAAAGCCATGAGATAAATAGTCTCCTTATTCTAAATTTAAATATTTCAATAACCAGTTAGCAACCGTTGCCGCATCATTAAAAAGCAACTGTTGCTCAACTCTGTATTGTGCTAATTGTTTTTGATAACGTTTAGTTTGTGTTAAATCAGTCTTATTAGTTGGCTCATTAAACTTTAACACGTCATCTTTTATTGTAACAAATCCTGCTTCAGAAAACACTTGAATCATTAGATTTAATCGATCCATATTAATTTTTAACTGATTGCTAACTGCTTTAGCTTGGATTGGCCATTTTAATTCTTTTTGCTTATAAATAAATCGATAAAGCTGTGCAAAATCATTTCGTGTTGGCAGTCCAGCTAAATAGGCACTTTTTCGCTGATATAGCAATAAGCGAATAGTTGCCGGCTCCCCTTCATCCTCTGCAAAAATCTGTTTTAGCATCTCTTCACTAGATGGACAGTCAACCAACGTAACTCGTTGACCAGAAAAATCAGTCTTAATTGCTTCTTCGATCGATAAAGTATAGCCGGGGGCCACATGAGGAGCAATATTATCTCGTAATCTTGGTTCTCTTACAATGTAATAATCTGAAGAACTAAAAAGCTGAGGAGTTAACTTATTCGTTCGCTCATCAATAATTACTGTTCCATTGATTTGCAGGTCTTCTAGCATCAGTTGGACGCTTTTTTTACCACGCCACTCATTGAGGCTAACTTTAACAGCTAAATTAACTTGTCCGGTCGGCGCGGATAATAGTGTTGCCAAGTTTCCTTGACTAAAAGCAACGACCGTTAGATTTTCTTTACCACTTACAATCGAAAATTTTAAATGCTGGTGTTCTTGCCCCATTGTTTTGACATCGACAACTTTAACGTTATTTAATTCAAAAACTGGTTCCATATTTCCTGGGCCAAATGGAGCAACTCGTTGAATATCGTTATATAACTGTTGGGTAACATCAGCTGGTTCAAGTTGCATTGCAATCGGAAGAGTTTGCTTTACCGTTGGATCAAATTTTTGTTGACTTGCTTCTTCTTCCAAGGCTATTTGCAGGGGTGCAATATTTCCCTGGTCAAAAGAAAGACCACAAGCAGCAGGGTGCCCACCAAATGTTGTAAATAGTTCACGATGAGCCTCCAAGGCATTGAACAAATTAAAACTGTCAACGCTTCTACCAGATCCTTTTATTAAGGTTGGATTATTTTGATCAGTTGATGCGACAATTGTTGGCTTTCCGGTCTCGCTCATAATCCGACTAGCAACAATTCCTAATACGCCTTGATGCCAACCTTTTCCAACAATTAATAAGGTCTTTTTCTGCTGGTTAGCTGAACTATTAGCTTGTTTTTCTGCCTCTTTCATAATCTCAGCAACTAAGTTTTGACGTTCTTTATTCGCCTGATCTACCTCTTTAGCTAATTTTTGTGATTCATTCTCATCTAAACTCGTCAGCAGCTTAACTCCATCATTAGCATCAGCAATTCGCCCCAGTGCATTTAGCCGTGGTGCAATTCCAAATCCAATATCCTGATCAGTTAGATTGTTAGCCTTAATATCAGCTAACTTCATTAAAGCCGCTAATCCCGGACGCATCCCCTGCCGTAATTGCTGAATGCCATAGGAAATTAACGCATGATTTTCGTCCGTAACGTTTACTACATCAGCTATTTCACCAATTGCAACTAAGTCCAGTTCTTCAACAGGAAACTCACCAGTTAAAGCCCAGGCTACCTTAAATGCAACCCCAACGCCTGACAAATCAGGAAAAGGATAATTACTACCAGGATAGCGAGGGTGAACAATCGCAACCGCATTTGGCAGATCAGCTGGCAACTCATGGTGGTCAGTAATTACAACATCTACTCCTGCTGCCATTACCTTATCGATAACATTTTTTCCGCTAACGCCATTATCCACCGTAATAAAAAGCTGGGTACCATTATCAATAAGCCGTTGGTAAGCATCCATGTTAGGCCCATATCCATCTGTAAAACGATTTGGCACATAATAATTAACATTAGCGCCAACGGATAATAACGTTTCATACATTAAGGATGTGCTAGTAATTCCATCTGCATCATAATCACCATAAATAGTAATTTGTTCTTGTTTTTCAACTGCCTGCTCAATCCGCTCAACTGCTTTATCCATATCATGCAATAAGGTTGGATCATGGATCTCTTCCATCGATGGTTCAAAGAATTTTTTTGCTTGTTCGGTTGAATCGATTCCTTGCTGAGCTAATAAGGTTGCTAATATTCTAGAAATGCCTAACTCTTTTTCAAGATTATCAACAGTTGCTGAGGAAGCATTATCGGCAAGTTTCCACTTAAATTTTGCATCAATCATTTAAAATTAACCACCATTTCAACGCCAAAATTAAACAAGAGGCTGGGATAAACTCAGTCTCTTTTATTTTGCCCCTTTCATTTTTTGAAAGAAACTGCTAAATTCTGCAATTTCTCAAAAATAAGGGAGCATATTATAAGTTCTTCTTATCCTGTTGGAAATCAAAAAATTTCTTAATTGCCCAGTCACCTAAACCGGGAATAACTTGGTAAGCCCAGCCAAGATAAGCCACATATCCTGGAACATTAATTTCTCTCGTCTTATACCCAACATTATTCCAAATTCGTCGAGCTAAGTCTTCAGGAGAGATAAACATCCATTTTGGTAAATGGGCCCGATACGTATAATCATTATCTGCTTTATCAAAGAAAGGTGTATCAATTGGGCCAGGATTGACTGTCAAGACTTGGACACCATAATCAGCTACTTCCATTCGTAAAACATTATCAAACTGGATTACTCCGGCTTTCGTTGCTGAATATACAGCGCTATTTGGTGTAGGCAATTTACCAGCTAATGAACCCATATTAATAATGGCACCATACCCTTGATCCATCATTTGTTTAGCTACACACCGACTAATATACATTAAAGCTAAGAGGTTTGTATGTACCATTTTTTCCATTGAGCGGTAAGATTCCTTAACTACGGGAATAAAGTCACCAAGCCCAGCAGAATTAATTAATACATCGATTCCTCCTACTTCATGTTGAACCTTCGAAAGCACATCATCAATCTGATCAGGGTCGGTGACATCTAATTGATAAGCAAATGCTGGCCGACCTGATAAAATCAGACATTTTTTAGCTACCTCTTGCAACTTCTCAAGATTACGAGAAGCAACAACAACAATTGCGCCGCGACGAGCTGCCTCAAAAGCCAACTCCTTGCCGATTCCACTTGAACCACCAGTAATTAATACAACTTCATTTCGCAGAAAACGTAACGTCTTTACTCTTCTCAGCATCTTTTGCCATCTCTTTTCATTTTTTGAACGGAATATCAATTACATCAAAATCATTAACAACTCGAGTATCAGGAATAATATTACGAACTTGATATGCCAATTGATAAGCTGCTTTACCAGTGTATCGTGCTGAAATATGATTTAACAATAATTTTTTAACACCAGCTTTTTTCGCAATTTCAGCTGCTTGTTTACTGGTTGAATGGTAATAATTGTGTGCCATCTTTGTCTCATCTTTAGCAAAAGTACTTTCATGCACTAATACATCTGCATTTTGCGCCAACAGAATTGCATTCTTCGTTTGTCTAGTATCACCTAGAATTGCAACAATACGTCCAGGTTGGGGGGTACCAATAAAGTCATGACCATCTAATACGCGACCATCTGGAAGGGTAACCTTTTTTCCAGCTTTTAATTGGCCGTAAATTGGTCCTGATGGTACTTTTTGTTCTCGTAATTTCTCAACTTGTAATTCTCCTGGATGATCCGCTTCTTCAATCCGGTATCCAAAACAAGCGATTTTATGATCCAACTTTCGTGCAACCACTCTAAAACCATGATCATTAAATAGTTCCCCGTCATCTGTTATTTCAACAAAGTGCAAAGGATAACTGAGGCGTGACTCACTTACTTGCAAAGACGTCTGAACATACCGCTTTATTCCTACTGGTCCATAGATCGTCAATGGTTCGGTTCCTCCTTGAAAAGAGCGGGAACTTAGTAAACCAGGTAAACCAAAGATATGATCACCATGCAAGTGAGTAATAAAGATTTTTTCTATCTTTCGTGGCCTAATTGTCGTATTGAGAATTTGATGTTGAGTAGCTTCTCCCACATCAAATAGCCAAATTGCGTTTCGTTCTTCTAACAACCGCAATGCAACACTTGCTACATTACGTTGCTTACTTGGGGAACCAGCGCCTGTTCCTAAAAATTCAAGTTGCATTTATATTTTTCCTACCTTTGCTACGTATAATTTTATTGAATAAATTCAAAAACAAATTTTTCAATTCTTACAAGATCGCCATCTTGCACACCTTTAGCTCTTAACGCATCATCAATCCCCATATGGCGAAGTTGACGAGCAAAGCGTAATTGACTTTCTTCATGAGTTAAATCAGTCATCTTAAATAACCGAATAAGTTTTTCACCGCCCAATACCCAGGTGCCGTCTTCATCCTTGGTAATGGTAAAGTCCGCTTCATCTTTCTTGTCAGGAGCAGCAGCACGATATTCAGCGACCAATTCTTTATCATGACTCTCACTATCAAATGCGGGCGTCTTATCTAAGAGATCAGCAGTTAATTGCATTAATTGTTGAACACCTTGATGAGTAACCGCTGAAATAGGGAAAATCTCTGGCTGTTTTTCTAAAGTCTTATCTGCCGCCAAATCAGCTTTAAAAGCAGCTAAGTTATCAGCAGAATTTGGCAAATCCATCTTCGTCGCAACTACAATTTGTGGTCGCTTTAATAACTCAGGATCGTAATTAGCAAGCTCCTTATTAATTTGCCGGTAACGTTCAATTGCTTGATGAGGATCTTCACTGCTCATATCAACTAAGTGAAGAAGAACGCGCGTACGTTCAATATGTCGTAAGAACTTCAAACCAAGGCCGACACCCTTAGATGCCCCTTCAATTAAACCAGGCATGTCGGCCATTGCAAAGTCACGACCATCCGGTAACATTACCATTCCAAGATTAGGGGTTAACGTCGTAAATTCATATGCAGCAATTTTAGGCTTAGCACCGGTTACTACTGATAATAAAGTTGACTTTCCAACAGAAGGGAACCCAATTAATCCGACATCAGCAAGCATCTTTAATTCTAATTCTAAGTAATGGTCTTCTCCTGGTTCACCATTTTCAGCAATTTCAGGAGCAGGGTTTTTAGCACTAGCAAAGTGAATGTTGCCGCGACCACCACGGCCACCCTTGGCAACTACTAATTCTTGATTCTTTTCAACGAGATCACCAATAATCTCACCAGTATCAAGATCCCTTACAGTAGTACCTTGGGGAACAGCAATAATTGTATCTTCTGCACTTGGACCAGTCATCTGTTTACTCATCCCATTGCCACCGTTTTTAGCTTTAAAAATTCGGTGATAACGGAAATCCATTAATGTCCGTAATCCTTCATCAACTTTTAAAATGATACTGCCGCCACGGCCACCATCGCCACCAGCTGGGCCACCGTTAGGAACATATTTTTCACGACGAAATGCTACCATTCCATCGCCACCCTTACCTGCATGTACTTCAATTTTTATTTGATCAACAAACATATTCATAATGATTGTCTCCGTTCTTTAGTCTATTGTTTAGTATATTTAAAATTTATAAGCCTGTCAAAACTCAATCATGACTACTACCCTTCGCCACCTCAGCATTTTTCTGCAATGAAACCTTGATTAACTGGGCGGTAGGTCGATTAATCCCTAGTGAATGGATTTCATCAACTGATGCTTGAGCAATTTTGGTAATTGATCCATATTTTTTTAGTAATTTCGTCCGAGTCCGCGGTCCCACTCCCTTAATTTCATCCAAACGCGAACTCAACGAATGCTTGGTATGAACGCGCCGGTGGAAAGTAATCGCAAACCGGTGAACCTCATCTTGAATGCGTTGAACTAAGTAAAAGCCTTGGCTCCGTGGATTTAAATTAATATGATGATCATCATCCCCGAACAATAAGTCAGCGGTTTGGTGTTTGTCATTCTTTACCATCCCTATTACAGGAATATCAAGACCAAGTTCATTCTCTAAAACATCTTTAGCCGCATCCATCTGAATTTCGCCACCATCCATAAAAATCATATCCGGCATTGGCTTGTTTTCTTTTAAGAGACGCGAATACCTCCGCCGAATAACTTCACGGGTACTGGCAGCTTCATCAGCATGATTAATCACCGTTTTCAATTTATACTTCCGGTAAAAATTTTTAGCTGGTTCTCCATTAACAAATACAACCATTGCACTAACGGGGTCAGCCCCCTGAATATGAGAATGATCAAACGCTTCAATCCGGTGACCTTCTGGAAGTCCAAGGGAATCTGTAATCTCTTTCATCGCACCAGTAGTCTTACTTTGGTCCATCTCAAGCAGTCGAAATTTTTCATCTAAAGACAACTGAGCATTTTCGTGTGCCATTGCTAAAAGATCCCGTTTTTCACCACGAACAGGGGTCCGAACCGGTACTCCTAGTATTTCACTTATTTCCTTATTAGGGAGGCCCTTGGGGAGGAGAATTTCACGAGGCAAAATATTATTACGACGATTATAAAACTGGAGAATAAAGCTGGTCATTTCTTCGACTGCCGTATCCACGATTGGAAATAGGCGTTTTTCTCGTTTCATTAATCGTGCTTGTCGGATAAAGAAAATTTGAATAGAAAGCCACCCTTTATCCATATAGAAATTAAATAAATCACGAGGGGTCTTATCATTTGAAATAATCTTTTGTTTTTCAACCGTCACTTCAATATAGTGAAGCTGGTCTCGAATTTCAGCCGCTCGTTCAAACTCCATATTTTCTGCTGCTAGTTGCATCTTTTTGGTTAACTGTCGCTTAACTGTCGCTGTGTTTCCACTCAAAAATGACTTAATTTTCTTAATTTGCTCTTCGTAGTCACTTTTAGGAACTTCTTTAAAACAAGCTCCTAAACATTGTCCCATATGGTAATACAAACATGGACGGCCTTGATACCCATTACAACGGCGCAATGGGTAGACCTTTTGAATGAAATGCATTGTCTCTTCTGCAGCATAGACATTAGGATAGGGACCAAAATAATATCCCCCATCTTTTTTTATTTTACTAACGATCTTAATTTGAGGATCCCGCTCATTTGTTATTTTTATGTAGGGATAACCAGTTCCCTTTTTTAATTTAATATTGAAATAAGGTTGATGTTTTTGAATCAGCGTTATTTCAAGTAAGAACGACTCCTTATTATTCGAAGTCACAATGGTTTCAAAGTCAGCAACTTCCGAAACCATTTTAGCTACTTTACCGGTATGACTACTCTTAAAGTAAGAACGCACCCGATTCTTTAAATTTTTAGCTTTACCAACATAAATTATCTGATCATTAATGTTTTTCATCAGGTAGCAACCTGGCTTGTCAGGTAACAATGCTAGTTTATGTTCTAAATGTTCACTGGCCATCGCAAAATCCCTCCGAAAAATTATCTAACAATATATTATATCTGAAAAATCATCATTAAGGCAAAGAAAGTGTTTAGAAATAATTGTACATTTAGTAAAATTTATGCTAGCATTTTGTCAAATATAAAAAAGGAGCTAAAAAAATGGGATTAGTTACTAGAAGAAGCGAACAGCTTGATAAATTATTTGATCAATTTGCGGTTGACCCTAAAAAACCAAAAGCAACTAAAAAAAACGACGACAAAAAAGAAAAAGATAACAAGGATAAAGAAAAGAAATAATGCAAAAGCGGAGATGTGATCACTCATATCCCCGCTTATTTTTTTAATCTTGTTTTTTAAAACCAGTCGGATAGCGCTGATTTAATTCCTCAATATTTGCTTTGGCGACCTCTTCAAATGGAATATCGGCCCATTCTGCAATTTGAGATAAATACCATAAGACATCACCCATTTCGTGAATTAGTTCCTTACGATCTAATTTTCGACTACGAAAAGTATAGTTTTTTACTAAATCAACGACTTGTCCTGACTCGCCAGCTAATCCTAATGCACAATTTGTTAAAACTTGTTCATTCCCATATAAGGTTCGTTTTGCTGCATTTTGGTATTCATTAAAATCCAACTTAGTTCTTCCCCATTCGCTCTTCAATCCACTGCCAAACATCATCTTTACCCTTTTTCTCTGTAGCTGAAAATAGAATAATCGGTGTTGAACTCTCAACATCAAGGGTCTTTTTGATAAGGCTTAGTTGGCGATTCCATGCACTACGTTTTACCTTATCAATCTTTGTCCCTACGATTAATGTTGGAATATTATAATATTGTAACCAATTATACATATTTACATCATCCGGGGTTGGTTCATGCCGTGCATCAACTAGTTGAATAACTCCGCGCAATTGTTCACGTTGGGTTAAGTATTGTTCGATCATTTTTCCAAATCGTTCTCGCTCTTTTTTCGAGACTTTGGCATACCCATAGCCTGGAACGTCAACGAAATATACCTTATCCTCAACGTCATAGAAATTTAACGTCTGGGTTTTACCTGGCTGACTAGACGTATGAGCAAAATTGCGCCGGTTGATTAAGACATTTGTCAACGATGACTTCCCAACATTTGAACGACCAACTAAAGCAATTTCTGGAATATTTGTTTTAGGATATTGTTCATCACTTACGGCACTGATTGTTAAATCTACATTGTGAACTTCCATTTGCTTACCTCATTTCATTAAGAAGCTTTTTCATCCTTTAAAACGTAACGAGGTTCTGTATGTTGCGTTACACATCGTTTATCAATAATTACCTTTTCTACATCTTTACGACTTGGCAAGTCAAACATTACATCCCGCATTACATCTTCAATAATCGAACGGAGACCACGAGCACCTGTATTCCGTTTGATTGCTAGTTGTGCCATTGCTCGTAATGCACCATCAGTAAAGGTCAACTGACTTCCATCAAGGCGAATTAACTCTTGATATTGCTTAACTAATGCATTCTTTGGCTCAGTAAGGATTCGAACAAGATCATCTTCGTCAAGTTTTTCAAGAGCAGTCATCACAGGCAATCGTCCGATAAATTCTGGAATCAAACCAAACTTAAGAAGGTCTTCTGGGATAACATGTTGCAAAATATTTTTATCCGTAACCTCTTCAGCTTCTCGTGAGTCTGTTCCAAATCCAATTGTCTTATCACCGAGTCGTTCCTTAACAATTGTTTCGATCCCATCAAAGGCTCCCCCCACAATAAAGAGGATATTCTTTGTATCGACTTGGATAAATTCTTGCTGTGGATGCTTACGTCCTCCCTGAGGCGGTACATTAGCAATTGTTCCTTCAAGAATCTTTAAAAGAGCTTGTTGAACCCCTTCTCCAGAAACATCACGTGTAATTGATACATTTTCACTCTTCTTTGCGATTTTATCAATTTCGTCAATGTAAATGATTCCTTTTTCAGCACGTTCTACATCAAAGTCAGCAGCCTGAAGTAGTTTAAGGATAATATTCTCAACATCTTCACCAACGTATCCAGCTTCAGTTAAAGTTGTAGCATCTGCAATCGCAAACGGAACATTTAGAATGCGGGCAAGTGACTGGGCAAGATAGGTTTTCCCAGAACCAGTTGGACCAATTACGGCAATGTTGCTCTTTTGAAGTTCTGTATCATTATTATCACCACTCATCATTGCATTAACCCGCTTATAGTGGTTATAAACAGCAACTGCTAATGTTTTTTTAGCATCACCTTGACCAATTACATAGTCATCCAGTTCGTTAACAATCTCTCCTGGAGTTGGCACACGGAAAGCTTTTTTAGCTTCATCTTCTGCTAATTCCTGATCAATAATTTGTTTGCAAAGGTCAACACATTCGTTACAAATATAGACGCCAGGACCAGCAACAATTTTTTTCACTTCATCTTGGGACTTTCCACAAAATGAACAGTGAACTGAATCCATACCAGTGGTATCTTCAAACATAAATGAACCTCCTCTAAGACTTATTAAAACATAATAACAAAATTACTGTTTAATTTCGACTAAATTACTCAGTAAATTATTTTCTACTTTATCTTACTAATATTTGATTAAAATAGCGAGGCTGGAAGAAAACTACTGTTTTCTTCCAGCCTCATTGATTAGTAATTATTTAACAAATTACTTGTCAGACTTTTCGTCATCCTTAACTTGCTTTGCTGAATCAGCAACTAAGTCAACAGCCTTACGGATCTTAATATCATGCATTAACATGTCCTTAGATAATGCCTTCTTAACAGCATCTTCTTCCATACCGTATTGCTTTGCAAGGTCAGAAATTTCTTTAGCAATTTCTTCATCAGTAGCATCTAAGTTAGCATCGTCAACAATTGCTTCTAAGACAAGGTTAGTCTTTACACGTTGAGCAGCATCATTAGCAAATTGCTTCTTCAAATCTTCTTCCTTTGTACCAGTAATTTGGAAGTACATTTGAGGACTGATACCTTGTTGTTGCATTCCTGCTAAGTATTGTTGCATTTGACGGTTAGTGTCATCATCCAACATTGCTTGTGGAATATCTTGGATTTCTGCATTAGCAACAGCCTTATTGATAGCAGCATCTTCAATAGCAGCCTTAGCTTGGTTATCCTTTTCTTCTTGAAGTTGCTTCTTAGTCTTTTCCTTTAATTCAGCTAAAGTATCAACATCTTCGTCAACATCCTTAGCGAAATCATCATCAAGTTCTGGTAATTGCTTTTCCTTGATTTCGTGAATCTTAACCTTGAAAAGTGCATCCTTGCCAGCAAGATTCTTAGCGTGGTAATCTTCTGGGAAGGTAACATTTACATCAACATCTTCGTCAGCGTTGTGACCGATTAATTGATCTTCAAAACCTGGAATAAATGAGCCTGAGCCTAATTCTAGTGAGTAGTTTTCAGCTGAACCGCCATCAAATTCTTCACCGTCAACGCTACCCTTGTAATCAATAACGACAGTGTCACCCTTTTCGGCTGGCTTATCTTCTTTTAATACAAGTTCAGCTTGTTGTTGACGCTTAGTTTCAAGTGCATCATCAACATCAGCATCAGTAACAGTGGTGTCTTGAGCAGGAACTTCCATACCCTTGTATTCACCTAATTTAACTTCTGGCATAACGTCAACTTCAGCAGTTAATACCCATGGTTGACCCTTTTCCATGCTCTTAATATCAATCTTAGGTTGATCTACAGGTTGAATGTTAGTTTCCTTTACTGCTTCGTTATATGCATCAGGCAATACCTTGTTTAAGGCATCTTGATACAATGATTCTTCACCGTACATTTGGTTAAAGATTTGACGAGGGACACGACCCTTCCGGAAGCCCGGAACAGTGATCTTTTTACGAGTCTCAACGAAAGCTTCGTCAATTCCCTTGTTAATAGTGTCGACATCAATTTCAAATGTCAATGTACCTTTGCTGGCATCGCTATCGCGTTCCCATTTTGCTGACATTTTATTTCCTCCAATAACAAATCAATTTGACTAATTAATATTTATAATTAGTCTTTACATACTATATTAGTTTACCGTAGGAGACCAGTAATTGCAACTTATTGACGGCTGATCCCTAAGTTATTTTCAAATATTTTTGTTAAAGAAAAAGACTTGGGTTTCCCCAAGCCTTTTAGCACATCTGTACTCAAAAATTAGTCTAAGATGTCGGATACAACACCGGCACCAACAGTGTGTCCACCTTCACGAATAGTGAACTTAAGACCCTTTTCAAGAGCAACTGGCTTTTGTAAGTTAACAGTGAATGTAACGTTATCACCAGGCATAACCATTTCTACACCATCTGGTAATTCGATAGTACCAGTAACATCAGTTGTGTGGAAGTAGAATTGTGGACGGTAGTTTGAGAAGAATGGAGTGTGACGTCCCCCTTCTTCCTTAGTCATAACGTAAACTTCACCCTTGAAGTTCTTGTGAGTTTGGATTGAACCTGGTTCAGCCAAAACTTGACCACGTTGGATTTGGTCGTGTGAAATACCACGAAGAAGTACACCAACGTTATCCCCAGCTTCACCAAGATCAAGAGTCTTGTGGAACATTTCCAAACCAGTAACAGTTGACTTAAGAACGTCTTCAGTTAAACCAACGATTTCAACTTCGTCACCGACTTTAACAGTACCACGGTCAATACGACCAGAAGCAACAGTACCACGACCAGTGATAGTAAATACGTCTTCGACAGGCATCATGAATGGCTTGTCAGTAGGACGCTTTGGAGTTGGGATGTAGTCATCAATAACATCCATTAAGTGAAGGATAACTTTTTCTTGTTCTGGGTCACCTTCAAGTGCCTTAAGAGCAGATCCACGAACAACTGGAACATCGTCACCAGGGAAATCGTATTCGCTAAGTAAGTCACGAACTTCCATTTCAACTAAGTCAACTAATTCATCATCGTCAACTAAGTCAGTCTTGTTCAAGAATACAACGATGTATTGAACACCAACTTGACGAGCAAGAAGAATGTGTTCACGAGTTTGTGGCATAGGACCATCAGTAGCAGCAACAACAAGGATAGCACCATCCATTTGTGCAGCACCAGTGATCATGTTCTTAACGTAGTCAGCGTGTCCAGGGGCATCGATGTGTGCGTAGTGACGCTTTTCAGTTTCGTATTCAACGTGGGCAGTGTTGATAGTGATACCACGTTCCTTTTCTTCTGGAGCAGCATCGATATCAGCGTAATCTTCTGCCTTTGCTAAACCTTTGGCTGCCAATACCTTTGTAATAGCAGCAGTTAAAGTAGTCTTCCCGTGGTCAACGTGGCCAATAGTACCAATGTTAACGTGGGGTTTTGTACGTTCATAATGTTCTTTTTCAGCCATTAATGAAAACCTCCTGATAATTTACAAGTATAATGCCAGATCATCTAATTCGATGACTGACATACCCTTATACATATTGTACAACTTCTTTTCGCCAATTGAAAGCTTTAATCTTAGGCTCTGAAGAAGAATTCTTAAATATAATATCAACTATCTGTTCATTTGTAAATGTATTTGACTAATGTTTTTCTATTAATTCGTCAATCTGCTTACCTAGTCGTTCCTGCCACGTACTAGAAACTGTATTTGTTGCGACTTTCTTTCCTTCTATTCTAGCGATTAAAACATCTGTCCATTCATCAATGTCTTTAATAATTTGATTAATTCGCGGATACAGGAACATTACCTGTAATTGAAATTCTTGAATTGCCATCTTTTCTGTCTGCGGGTTTTGATTTCCACATTTTTCTGTAATTAATCTCTTACCTTCACTAACAACTGGCAATAAATTTAAAGGCTGGATATCAGCTGGCACAACTGTATATTCTTTCTTATCTAGCCAATAAACAGTAACCGGATCTGCAACTTGCAATTTACTAAGCAATTCAACCAAGCTAGACTTTACCAGTGGATGCGTATAGGGGTCACGAAGCAGGAATTTAGCACCTGTAATAAATTCATTTAAAGGAAGCTTAAAAGCAGCCTGCAATCTACTTTGCTGCTCTTCAAGGGAGTAATCTCCTAAATGGTAAAAGTCTCGCAAACGTGTTTGTAACGTCTCCTGGTACTCTTGACGAGATTTTTCCTCACCCATTGTAACAATTGTTAGCAAATCTTCCTGCCATTGCGAAAGACTACTAATCACCTGTCTTGCTAGAACAAATAATTCGTTTTGACACAAAATTTTAATGGCAATCTGAGCATCCGACAAGCTGTCAAACATTACTTCTAAATATTCAAACAAGTAAGTACAAGCCCTGGTATATTGTTGAGAATGATATAGAGCAATGATCGTCAATCGACCGATTTCTGAATCATCAACCTCGTTTATAAGATCTTCCAAAATACCACTAGCTTCTTGCCATTTTTCTTCAGCAATTAATTTCTGGGCCTGAAGATATTGATCTTGTTGGGTTTCATTCATTTTTATCACCCTTTTTTATTCATTACTTTATACAATTATTCATAAAAACAAGTTGAGGCTGGGAGAAAAACGAAAGTTTTCTCCCAGCCTCCCTTCA
Organism: Limosilactobacillus reuteri; assembly: GCF_020785355.1. Classification (GTDB taxonomy): domain Bacteria; phylum Bacillota; class Bacilli; order Lactobacillales; family Lactobacillaceae; genus Limosilactobacillus; species Limosilactobacillus reuteri_I. The sequence goes on from NZ_JAJGVH010000073.1 coordinate 73,744, forward strand.
CATCACTTATATTAAACAGCTACTTTTTTTCTTTTGCCATTCGTTTTTTACCACGACCACGGTGATGTTCTTTAGTTGAACGTGGTTTTGCAGATTTTTCTTCTTTTTTCTCAACATTGTTTTTAATCTTCTTTTGATGTTGATTAATCTCCATAATAACTGGCAAAATAACTGGATGCCGTTTAGTTTGGTCAAACAAGAACCGGTTTAATTTATCACGAACATCTTGTTTTAAATGACTCCAATCAAATTCTTTTTGATCTAGGTTTTCTTGAACAATCTTTTCAACTAAGTCAGCACTCTGTTGCATTAGTTGACGGTTAGTCTTTACAAACACGAATCCTCGTGACGTAATTTGTGGTCGAGCAACAATCTTTTTCTTTTTCCGATCAATAGTTGCTACCACAACAAAAATCCCATCCTCTGATAGGACACGTCGATCTCGTAAAACAATATTACCGATATCACCGACGCCTGTACCATCAATCATAGTATTGCTTACATCGATATGTTCACCAACATGGAATTTACCATTTTTGTAAGTTAGAACATCTCCCTTATTAACGAGGAAGATATTTTCTTTTGGAACTCCTACTTCTTCTGCTAATTCTGCATGACGATCTAACAGTCGATATTCACCTTGAATTGGAATGAAGAACTTGGGCTTCATGAAATTCAACATTAACTGTTCATCATTTTGGTTAGCATGCCCAGAAGGATTTAAATCATCAGAAATAAACTTAACTTCTGCTCCTGTACGATAAATCATGTCCTTTGTCTTTTGTACTTCAGTTTCCTGAGCATAAGAAGGAGTAGTAGTAACAAAGACAAGATCGGTATCTGTTAATTGTAAATTAGGATTATCACCGTTTGCAATTTGCTGTAATGACTTAATCGGTTCACCCATTTTACCAGTTTCCAAAATAACAACTTGATTTGGTTCGAGTTTTTCTGCTTCCTTGCGACTAATGAATAAGTCATCTGGTAAGTGCAACTTTCCCAAAGACATTGCTGTATCGATGATTTGTTCAATATCTTTACCAGATAAAACAATCTTCCGCCCAACGGCAACAGCAGCATTGATAATCTGCTGTACGCGCATAATATTTGAAGCTACACTAGCAACAATAATCCGACCGTTTTGATATTTAAATGTTTCTTTAATGTAGTCTCCAATATCTTGCTCACGAGCAGACGCACCCGTAATTCCAGCACCAGCAGAATCACTTAAAAGTGCTAATACACCTTGTGATCCAATTTCTGCTAACCGAGCAAGGTCTGTTTGATAACCTTTTTTAGCTGTCTGATCGAATTTAAAATCACCAGTGTAAACAATATTTCCTGCTTTTGTTTCTAAAACAACCCCTAAAGTTTCAGGAATAGTATGGGTCGTTTGGAAGAACGAAACTGTAACATCATTAAAATCAATTGCTGTTGAAGCATCAACAACATGAAAATCATTAAATTTCTTAACTTCCTTATGGTTTTTAACTGCCAGTTTTGCTAAGGCAATCGTCATCTCGCTTCCAAATACCGGAACATTAAAGTCCATCAAGAAATATGGAAGTGCCCCAATTGAATCTGCATGTCCATGTGTTAAGAATACTCCGACTATCTTGTCCTTATGTTCACGAAGATATTCCCAGTCAGGAATGACAACATCGATTCCCATTAATTCATTTTCCGGATACTTTAACCCCGTATCCAAAATGAAAATTTGGTCTTCAATCTCAACGGCGTACATATTTTTACCATTTTCGCGTACACCACCAAAAGGAATAATTTTAATATTATTATCCATTGATTTGGCTCCTTTAATATTTAGTTTTGAACCCCTTATCGATTACAATGTGTAGCGATAAGAATTTTATATCGTTCATTATAGTTATAAATATCTTACCACAATCAGTGAAAATAATGGAGTAAAAACAAAAAACACCTTGCCTCCAAGTAAAAGGCAAAGTGCTTTGATAATAAAATATTACCGACGTAAACCTAACTTTTGGATAAGTTCACGGTAAGCAGGTAAATCAGTCCGACGTAAGTAAGCTAATAAGTTACGACGGTGACCAATCTTCTTCATTAAACCACGTTGTGAATGGTAATCGTGCTTGTGAGTACGAAGGTGATCGTTCAATTCGTTGATGTCAGCAGTTAAAACAGCAACTTGAACTTGAGTAGAACCAGTGTCTCCTTCGTGAGTTGCGAATTCCTTAATAATTTGATCTTTACGTTCTTTTGAAATAGCCATGCTATTTTCCCACCTTTCAATATTAATGCGCCTAAGATCTAAGTATAACGTCGGTGAGGATCGTTAAACTGAGAAGAGGCAATTAATTACTTGTTTGAAGTAACCTATACAAATATACATAAAATTTACTAATGTTGCAACTATTTCTATGAAATTTTGACTTGATCGTCGTTAGCTATTGCATTGCTCGCTAGTCTTTTGTATAATGACAAATGTTGAAAATTCTGGTCAACTGAAAATCGGGTAACGGAGGTGAAACTCATGCCAATTATCAAATCAGCAATTGAACGTGTTCGTACTAGTGAAAAAGCTGAAGCACGTAACGCTTCACAATTAAGCCAAATGCGGACTGCTATTAAGAAGTTCGATAAGGCAAAGCTTGCTGGCGCAGATAACCTTGACGACTTATACAAGGCTGCTATCTCAGCAATTGACCGTGCCCACTCTAAGGGCCTTATCAAGGCTAACAAGGCTGCACGTGACAAGTCACGTCTCTCAGCACGTTACGCTAAGTAATAAAAAAGCAACTATTAAGTTAGTTGCTTTTTTATTTTTAACTTTTCACAAAAAGAGGATAAGAAAACAGATTTTCTTATCCCCTTTTTGTATCTCATGCCCCTTTGCTCTGCTGAGAATACTGTAACATAAATAACTGAAATAAAAGCGATGGATCGCGCTGTGTCGTTTTTAACGATTGTTCAATACGAATTAATCCCAAATAGGCATTTTCTAACGCCTGCATTGAGAAATCACGCGCAGTTTTTAATCCCAATTTAATCCGATAAGGATGGACATTAAGCTGACTCGCTAGACTCCCTTGCGTAAGGCCACGTTTACTTAATACTTTTATTTGAATCAACAGCCGAAACTGTCCTACTAGCACCGCATTAATCCTTAACGGCGGTTGCTGGCCCGCTAATAGCTGTTGATAGAGATCTAAGGCCTTTATTTGATTATGCTTAAGAACCGCAGTGACTAAATCAAATACATTTTCATCTAATGATTGCGGAACTAGAGCGGCTACCATGTTTTGATCAATCTTTTTTTCATGATAAGCCAAAATCTTTAATTTAGTTAAGCTTGCATCCATCATCCCATAATCCGCATTAGTCCGTTGAACCAACTCATCCAAAGCAGCTTCTGATATTTCAAAGCCAGCAGTTGATAATTGAGTTCTCACTCTTTGACGAGCTGCTCGTTCATCAAGTGGACTAGCATCAACTAAAACCGCTGTCTTCTTTAATTGCTTTACAATCCCCTTTCGCCCATCAAGCTTTTCATAAGGGGCCGTAAAAACTAAAATTGTAGACGGTTCAGGGTGTTCAAAATACTTTTTTAAGCTATCCAAATCATGTTCAACTTTCGAATGCCTTTTCTCACCAGTTAAGAAGAACGGTTTATTGATAATAACTAATCGTCGTTCACCAAAAAATGGAGTCGCCATCGCATCATCCAAAGCAACTGCCAATGGTGTGGCTTCCATATCATATCGACCAACATTCATAACCTGTTCATTCTCTGGAATAAGGCTTATAAAGGCATCAATTGCCTGCTGTTGAAGGACCTGTTGTTTCCCTAAAATTAAATATACCATTGCTGGGGTTTTAGTTTTTAATTGTGTAGATAATTGGGCAATGTCCAACTTGTCTCATCTCCCCTCAATGTTGTTTTTATTTTTCCATTTCGACCATGGTATACATATTGTATCATTCCAAATTGCTGCGTTGATAAGTAATTAATATTTAATCTTTGAAAATTTTTTATTGTTATTCCATCAGGATGATGATATCTATTAAATCGTCCAGCTGAAATTATCGCATACTTAGGAGCAACTGTCTGCAAAAATGAATAACTACTAGCAGTTTTACTGCCATGATGACCAGCTTTTAAGATATCTGACTTTAGTTGCGGATACTTTTGAATAACTTTTTCTTCATTTTCCTGATCCAAATCCCCCGTAAAAAGAAATCTTTTCCCGCCAAATGTCCCAGCTAGCACTAAAGAATCTTCATTTCTCCCTTCTCCCGGAACAAAAGGATGTAAAATTTGCAATGGAAATGATGGCAACTTAACATTATCAGTCACCGGAACTATCACTGGCGATGTCTTTTCAGCAGTCCTTACTTTACTAAGAAGTGCTGGTTGTTTTTCCATCCCCGCTGGTACAATCAGCCTTTTCACTGCTATATTATCCAAAATCGTTGTTAGATAGCCGATATGATCTGCATCATGATGAGTTAAACAAATATTATCAATCTGCCTGATACCTTTACTTTTCAAATAATTAATGGTTATTCGTTGGGCATCATCTTGGGAGTGCTTTGAAGTCGCCCAATTCGGCTTTTTAAAATTTAATTTGCCTCCTGTATCAATCATTGTTACCCGTCGATTAAAAGGTTCTCTAATAATTATTGAGTCCCCCTGTCCAATATCAACAAAAGTAACCTCACCATTAAATGGAAAATGAATTATCCCCCCAGTAATTACATACAATAAAGCTAATATTTTCCATGATTTTAAAGATGTCTCTTGAGAAATAACAAATAAAGATGCCACAAATAATAGAAGGGCCAAAATTAACGGTGGCTTCCCAAAATGAATCATTCCTGGAAAATCAGATAACCAATTTAAAATATATTGAAAGCATTTTAAACCAGCATTAATTAGGTACGTGAGTGGTTCAAAAAGCTTAAAACTAAGTGCCCCCACCAAGACCGCTGGAAAAACAACTGTCGAAAATAGCGGAATTATTAAATAACTAACCCCAAAACTTAGAAGATGAACCTCATATACATAACTCAATAACGAAGGCAAACTAATTAAATTCAATAATAAAGACTGCTTAAAACCACGTACTGATTCTGGAAGAACTTGAAGAATAAAAGAAAGCAAATAGCTTAATTGACCGCCTAATGTAAGCAATAGCAACGGATCAATAACCAATCCAATTAATAAGCTCAGCGCCCACCCATCAAGACGGTCCAAATTTAAATATCGATGAAGAAGCCCAAGTTCAGCCATAATGGTTGCTCTTATCAAGCTTGTTGCTCCACCACCAATGAGAAGATAAAACGGCAAAATAATAATTAAAAATAAATCAATCGATTCTTTACGCCACCATAAATGAACCAATAGTCGCCGTAATAAATCCGTGAAAAGTACGATATGCATTCCGGAAATGCAAAAAAGATGGAGCAGGCCAAGCCTTTTGATACTTACCATTAATTCAGCCGAACCCTCATTACTGTTGCCAATTATTAATTGTTGACAATACGCACTAAGAGGAGGCGGTAAAGTTTCAAAGTAGAGGCTGAGTCGCTTTCTTAATATATGACACCAGCCAACTATTCCTCTTTTTTGCCTAACCATTTGCTCTACCCGGTTAATTTGAACTTGATTACAGATACGGCGATGGTGGTTATAAGTTAAGTTATCAAATTGATTTTCATTTGTACGGGGAATAATCGGTTTTAACTGCCCATTAATAAGCCATATCGAGGGTGTTGTAAGCTTATCAATATTTTTTAACATCTGGGGTGACTTAAACGACATCATTATTGCTTCACGTTGTCCAGTTTGAATGTCGATCGCAGTTCCTGTCATAAAATTTCCATTGAATTTTAATTCATCAGGGTAAACTAATATTCTTTGAGTAACTTCCATTTGCTTATCTGCCGTAATAGTTGCCCAATTTTTTTGTAGACTGTAACACAAAATCGCCATCAATAAACATGTCAGCACTCCAATTCCAAGTACTATTGACCTTTTTAATACGGCAATTCGGTAAAATATAGCAATTAAAAGAAAAATTAACCAATATGAACTAAAGAAACTAACTGCTACTAAACTTGCAATTAGCGCGGGAAAAAACCAAAAGTGTTGGATAATCTATTTTTGATCTGGGTTGATATACTGATCCAGATCGACCTCTTCTAAAATATCACTATCTAATTTAATCTGATGAAGCGTAACGTTTTTGAGTTTAAGTAATTTCATTGCGTAATCATCATTGTGATAATTACGAATATAATTTATCTCCTTAATCCCAGTCTGCAGTAAACTTTTGGTACATTGTAAGCAAGGGAAATCCGTTACATAAATGCTTGCTCCATCAGCAGAAATACCAAACTTAGCACACTGCAACAGAGCATTCATTTCTGCATGAATAGTTCGCACACAATGTCCATCACGTAAATAGCAGCCTTCATCAATGCAATGTGCATCGCCAGCGACTGAGCCATTGTACCCACCAGCAATTATCCGCTTATCACGAACTAAAACTGCACCTACTGAAAGGCGGTTGCAGGTACTGCGCGACGCCAATAAAGCTGCTTGAATCATAAAATACTGGTCCCAATCAATTCTCGGTTTCATATTATTTCACTCCTCTATATTTGAAATATAGTATAGCAAATATCTTCATCAAAAAAATAAAAACTAGATAGATAGGTGATCTTTTAGTTTAGCAACAGTTTTTTCGCCAAAGCCATTTATTTCTTTAAGTTCGTCAATACTCTTAAACTGACCGTGTTCTTGTCGGTATTGTAATATCAACTCTGCTTTTTTATCGCCAATTCCCGTAATTTGACATAGTTGTTCTTTGGTTGCCGTATTTAGATTTATCTTTGCAGAATTATCGCTGCCATTTTCATTATTAGCTGCTGATGGTTCTGTACTGCTGGAAGCTACCGGCGTTTCTCCTTGAAGCGGAATATAGATCATTTGCTGGTCTGTTAATTGTTTAGCAAGATTTACTTGGCATAAGTCTGCATTGGGTAGTGGTCCACCTGCCGCTTTCAAGGCTTCGTTCACACGATCATCTGCTTTCAATTCATAAACGCCGGGCATTTTTACGGCACCCTTTATGTCAATGGCAACGGTCCCCTTCATCGCAGTGGTAGAAGTTAAACTGCTTCCTGTTTCGCTACTTGTTAAAACAGCATTAGTATTTGAAATTAAAGCATCGTTATTGTTTTTATTAAGTATCCAATATCCCCCAACCACTGCAGCAATCACTATCATCAGCACTTGTATTCGATATTTTATCCATAATTCTGATAATTGCTGCATGTTTCTCACCTCCCTATAAATATAAATACGTAAAAAAATCAATTTTGCATTAAAAAAAGCAAGAGACCTTCATTTTTTGCCTCTTGCCTTTTAATTTACTTATGCGTTTGTAAATATTTCACCGCTTCGTCAAAGGAAGTGACTGGGACAACCTTCATTCCCGGTGCATATTTTTTAGCTGCTTTTTTAGCCATTTGATAATTAGTCAGGTGACCTTCTTCATACTTAAGAATCTCTTTCGTTGGTTTTATATAAGGGGCAAAGAAAATAGTAGCTCCTGCACGGTGCGCGGCGATTACTTTCTTGTCAATTCCACCAATTTCTCCAACGGTCCCGTCTGAATTTATCGTTCCAGTTCCGGCAATTTTACGTCCCTTCTGCAAATCTTTTCCACTAATTTGTTGATATATTTGTAAACTGAACATTAAGCCACCAGATGGCCCACCGTATTGACCAGCATCAACCTTTACTGGGATCTTAGTCTTAACTTGCATATTGTTAGTAAGGATGATCCCAATTCCTGGCTTATTAGTATTAGCAATTTTAACAAGCGGATGAGTTACTGTTTTAGTTTTCCCATCTCGAGTATAAGTAACCGCTAACGGAGTGCCAACTTTTTTAGCACCAATATATTTTTGAAAGCCTTGAGCGGTATTAAAGTGATGACCATCTACTTTTGTAATTGTATCCCCAACATGAATATCATGTTTAAATTTAGAATTAGGCTGAACTTGCAATACATAAATTCCTAGATAGCGTCGCGTCACTTTTTGGTGAGCAGCATTATAAGCAACTGCAATTGCCTCGTTAATCGAGCTATCCATATAAAATTTTTGGACACGGTCATACGTTGCACTATTTTGACCACCAGTTACATCCTCTGCACTCTCAATTGACATATAGGGCATCATTTTGGCATATAAATATGTTGCAGGATGGGCGCGTTGAATCGCCACCGACGTCAACATAAAACTCCCCTTATATCGATCAGGGTGTCCCTTTATTTTAACAAAAGACTGTAAATCAGCAGCCGTTCCCGGACTTTCGATATAGGAATTTAGGGGCCAGAACAAAAAGCAGCCTAGTAAAAGGACAAGCCCTAAAATAATTCCTATTCGTCGTAATATTACATTATCTTGCTTTTTCATTGTCTTTCTTAACCCGTAACATTTCTCGTTCCATTAAACGCTTTTTTAGTGCTTCATTAATATTAGCGGGAAGATAAGCTGAGATATCTCCCCCAGCCGATGTTACTTCTTTCAGCAAACTACTAGATAAGTGCTGATATTCAGGCTTAGCAAGGAAAAAGACAGTCTCACACTGATCATCTAAAAAGTTATTCATCGCCGCAATATCACGTTCATATTGAAAATCAGTAGTATTACGCAAACCACGCATTAAGTAATCTGCCCCAATGCGGTTCATTAGATCAACAGTTAAGCCCTCTGTTGTAATAACTGAAACATTATCTAGCCCGCTCACCGCCTCTTTAATTTGCGCTACTCGTTCTTCAACAGTAAATAGCGGATTTTTACTTTCATTAGTCATTACCGCTACTGCCAATTGATCAAATAATGCACTTCCTCGTTTAATTAAATCTAAATGTCCAAGTGTTAATGGGTCAAATGATCCAGGAAAAACTGCAACTTTCATTATTTTGATTCTCCTTCATATTGATAAATTGTTAAAACCGTAATTCCATATTCTTGACGGCGAATAAAGTTAAAATCAGCTAAATCTGTTGGCAATTTCGCATTCTGATCTGTTTCTGCCACAATTATTGCATCTTTAGCTAGTAAATTATTTTTAACCATCTGCTCAATATCATTAACAATTTGCTGTTTAGCATAGGGCGGATCTAAAAAGACCAAGTTAAATTTCAGCTTGTCTTTTGCAAACAAATTTAATGCTTTATGAGCGTCCATTTTATAAACTTTAAATTGTTCAACATGTTTTGTAACGTCAATATTCTTCTTAATTGTTTTGATTGCTTGATATTGACGATCAACTAAGACTGCCTGGCTTATTCCGCGTGATACAGCTTCAATACTTAATCCACCGCTTCCGGCAAACAAATCTAGACTAGTTCCGCCATTAAAGTAAGGACCGATTATGTTAAACAACGCTTCTTTAACTTTATCAGTTGTTGGACGAGTTGCCATTCCCGGAACAGCGCTTAGTTTTCGTCCCCCAAAGTCTCCTGCAACAATTCTCATTTTTTATCATCCTCATCATGTAATTGATAGACCCCCGTTAATTCAAGATCAGCTAACGTCGGGTCTAAATCTGGCCGAACTGATAATTCAACCTTTTTCACTGCGCGTAATCGACTTATCTTCTCTTTTATTTTTTCGATATCACTTTGGTCTACATACATTACCACATAATGCATTCGTCGGGAAATATAATCAATCTGACCATAATGACGAAGAGCTCGAATCACACGATTATTGTTAATGTAAATTATCAGGGAACGCCGTGGAATTAATTTAAACATTCTTTACGCCTCCTGTTTCAGGAATAAACGGTTTTCCTATAACTAAGCGATCCCGATTTTGCTGCATGCTAATATTCATTATAATGCCTACCGTTGCAGAAAGAATCAACATACTTGATCCCCCATAACTAATAAATGGGAAGGTAACCCCCGTAATCGGCAAGAGTCCTAGAACTCCACCAATATTAAAGAGTGTTTCAATCGTAAAGAATGTTGCTGAACCATAACAGATGAGCGTTTGATACAAACTATCTGCCCGCACCCCAACTTGAATAATACGACAGATCAAAAAGAGTAACGTAACTAAAATTGCCGTTACCCCAACTAGGCCCAACTCTTCACTAGTAATTGACATAATAAAGTCGGTATTGGGTTCTGGTAAATATCCCATTTTCTGGATACTGTTTCCAAGTCCTACCCCAAATACACCACCATTGCTGATTGCGTAATAGGAATTAACTAATTGGCTTCCTGAACCACTAGCATTTCCAAAAGGATTTAGAAAGGCAACAAAACGCGCAACTTGGTATCCACCGCCTTGGAGCAAGCCACTTTCAACTAGTCGTTCCAATCCAAGATAGCCAAGCGCTGGTAAGACAAGAATTATCCCCAAGCCAACGCCCCATTTATAATCTGCCGCTAAAAGCATGATTGCAATAATCGCTCCGTTAATCGCCATTCCTCCAATATCTGGTTGAATCATAATCAACCCGAGAAAAATTGCAATTATGAGCCAGGGACCTTTAGCATCAGTGGTAAAATGTTGTCCACGTTGCCTAATTTTAGCCATTCGATCAGCTAAATATAAGATAAAATATAGCTTACAAATTTCCACCGGTTGAATATTAAAGAAGCCCAAGGATATCCAACCTTTAGCTCCGTTAACAGCCCGACTAAAGACCAAAACAATGACAAGTAAAGCACCAACTACCAATGTTGAATCTCGTAAAAATCTTGGCGTTCGATAATGCCGCAAAGGATAATTTGCCATAAATGCCATTACTACGACGCCCATTACAACATAGATTGTTTGTTTTACTAAATATCCTAATGGGGTTCCACCATTTTGCATTTCAATGGAAGCACTAGCTGAATAGACCATTACAATTCCTACTAAACATAAAGCAAGATAAGGAACTAAAATATAATAATCAAGGTAGCGGACGTTATTCCATACAGAACGAATCTTACGGAATCTTAATTTCTTTTTCTTCACAAAGTGCACCTACCTAAAAACAAAATACAATCATTATTATACAACAAAAAAAAGCTCGGAAAGCTAGTTAGCCTCCCAAGCTTTTTTAAATATTTACTTCCGTGAAGCAGCACGACGACGCTTAGCTTCCTTTTCACGGGCATTTGTGTTAAGGGTCTTCTTCCGTAAACGGATATTTTCTGGAGTTACTTCACAGTATTCATCTTCATTTAAGAATTCGAGTGATTCTTCAAGGGAGAAGTGAGTAGGGGTCTTAATGTGAGCCATTTCATCAGAACCAGCAGCACGAACGTTCGTTAAGTTCTTACCCTTGGTGATGTTAACAGTAATATCATTTTCACGACTGTTTTCACCAACGATCATACCTTCGTAAACTTCCGTACCTGGATCAATCAATAATTGACCACGACTTTCGATACCCATCATTGCGTAAGTAGTAGCCTTACCAGCATTCATGGACACAAGAGTACCCTTTTGACGACCAGGGTTCCAGTTCTTGATAACTGGTGCGTATTTTTCAAAGGTATGGCTCATGATTCCGTAACCACGGGTCATAGTCATAAATTCAGTTGAGTATCCAATCAAACCACGTGATGGTGCTAAGAAGATAAGACGAGTTTGACCATTTTCGCCTGGTTCCATGTTCTTCATTTCACCCTTACGTTTAGAAAGGCTATCAATAACTGAACCAGTATATTCATCTGGAGTATCAATTTGAACTTCTTCAAATGGTTCACTCATTACACCATCAATTTCACGGTAAATAACTTGTGGACGTGATACAGATAATTCATATCCTTCACGACGTAATGTTTCGATCAAGATAGAAAGGTGCAATTCCCCACGACCTGAAACAGTCCAGGCACCTGGATCATCAGTATCTTCAACCTTTAAGGACACATCAGTTTGCATTTCACGCTTCAAACGATCTTCAAGCTGACGGGCAGTAACAAATTTACCTTCACGACCAGCAAATGGAGAATCGTTGGTCCGGAAAGTCATTTGTAATGTAGGTGGATCAATCCGTAATGGAGTGATTGCTTCAGGGTGTTCTGCATCAGCCACAGTTTCACCAACGTTGATGTCTTCCATCCCAGAAACCGCAATCAAATCACCGGCTTCAGCTTCATTAATTTCCAAACGCTTCAAACCGAAGAAACCAAAGAGCTTAGTAACCCGGAAATTCTTCTTTGAGCCATCAAGCTTCATTAAGGTAACATTATCGCCGACCTTAATCTTACCACGGAAGACACGACCGATACCGATTCGACCAACGAAGTCATTGTAATCTAAGATAGCAACTTGGAATTGAAGTGGTTCATCAGAATTGTCTACTGGAGCAGGAATTGTCTTGATAATAGTATCAAACAATGGCTTCATGGTATGTTCTTGAGTAGAAACATCTGAATCATAACTTGAAGTACCGTTCATTGCAGAAGTGTAAACAACTGGGAAGTCGAGTTGATCTTCATCTGCACCTAATTCGATAAAGAGGTCAAGAACTTCATCCACAACTTCTTCAGGACGAGCACCTTTACGGTCAACCTTATTAATCACAACAATTGGTGTTAAGTGTTGTTCAAGGGCCTTCTTAAGAACGAACCGTGTCTGAGGCATTGTCCCTTCAAAAGCATCCACAACAAGTAATACACCATCAACCATCTTCATAACACGTTCAACTTCACCACCGAAGTCCGCGTGTCCTGGTGTATCCAAGATGTTAATTTGGTGATTGTCATATTTAACAGCAGTATTTTTTGAAAGAATAGTAATACCACGTTCACGCTCAATAGCGTTAGTATCCATCGCACGATCTTCAATTGAGAAGTGTTCTGGTAAAGTATCTGATTGCTTCAACATTTCGTTAACTAAGGTAGTCTTACCGTGGTCAACGTGGGCAATAATCGCAATGTTACGAATGTCGTCACGAGTTTTCAAAACTTGATTCTCCCTTTCGTCATATCATTTTTAAGTCGAACAGCAGCGGCCTATCAATCGCCAATTTCATAAAAAAACTGTGACATCGCGGTCACAGCCTCGACAACTAATTGATGATCTGTCGAATATCTCGACTAACCTGCCTCGTTGCTACTAATACAAGATTAGATGATAACACATTAATAGAACTACCGTCAATCGATTTCACAACTAAGCCTAATTCTTCTGCTAACATTCGCCCTGCAGCAAGGTCCCATGGCTTCAAATTCGAGATATATCCACCTAATTGACCAGTGATCACACCAATCATCTCAATACCGGCACTTCCATACATCCGTAAGCCAATTGCGTCTTGAGCGATTTTCTTTAATGCTGAATCGCCACTTAAAGTTAATGTCCGATTCATCGCTAACAAACTTTCGCGTAAGCCTAAGTCAGCTGGCTGGCTAATTTTTTGGTTGTTAATATAAACACCAGCACCCTTGCGACCGTGGTATAGACGATTATTAATTACGTCTAAAATATAGCCAAGCGTTGGTTGTCCATCAACATATAATGCCAACATAACAGCAAAATTATTATGCTGCTTAACAAAATTCATCGTTCCATCAATTGGATCAACAATCCAAACATGTTCTTGCATATTGCTTATTTGCTGGTCGCCAAATCCTTCTTCACTTAAAATTTGACTATCAGGATCAATTTTTCGCAGTTGATCATTTATTAATTGTTCATTTTCTCGGTCAATTGTCGTTACAAGGTCCGTATAATTCGTCTTCGTATCAATCTGGTAATCGTTTTCCATTTTCTGGTATGCATTTTGACCTGCTTGACGGATTATTTGTTGTGCTTTTTGATCTAACTCTTCAATACTAATCATTTTTTTGCCCAACCATCTTAATTCGCTTATCTGTTGACTCTTGTGCTGCTTTGACAACACGGTAGAGAACATAACCCGAATTCTTTTCAAATTCGCGACCCAATTGTTTCTCTTCAGCCTTTGAGGGAACGACTTGCTTAAAAGCACGATAACAATCTAAAATTTTATCTCTGTCAATCCCAACTTCATAAGCATCTTCAACCGCCCTAAACATGGCAATTACCGTTTCCATCTCTTTAGTTGTCCATGATGGATCAAGCGGATAATTATAGTTTTGTGAATTCATTTTTTGTCCCTCCATTCATTTCCTACTTGTATTATACAATCCAAACGGAAATTTAGGAATAAATGACCTAAAAGAATCCAAACAGAAAAAGTTCTTAGTGATCTCAAAATCGAGTTATTCATCACTAAGAACTTTTCTAATTTAATTTATTAAAATTTAGATGTGTGTTGGGAAGCCAAGCGCAATATCTGCAGCTTCTTGAACAGGTTCATTCAATGTTGGGTGTGGGTGAATTGTTAAAGCAACATCTTCAACATTCATACCACAGTTGACAATCAATGAAAGTTCACCAGCAAGGTCACTAACACCAGGACCGACACCTTGAGCACCAATAACATTCTTCTTATCTTTAGTATAGATTAAGCGGATAAATCCTTCGGCAGCATCAAGAGAAACAGCACGGGCATTACCGGCAAATGGGAACTGTGCAGTAGATACATCAATTCCTTTATCTTTAGCTTCTTCAACCGTCATACCAACTTGAGCTAATTCTGGATCAGCAAAACAAACCATTGGTACCCCAACCCAATCGTTAGCAGTATTCTTACCAGCAATTGCACCAGCAGCAGTCTTAGCTTCAAAGAATGCCTTGTGAGCAAGTGCAGGACCAGGAACAATATCTCCAATAGCCCAAATACCAGGTACATTCGTCCGGCCTTGTTCATCAACAATTACCTGATGGCGGTCATTTAACTTAACATTTGTCATATCAAGGCCAAAATCATCAGTATTTGGTTTACGACCAACAGATACCATGCAGTAGTCAGCTTTAATGCTCTTTTCGCTACCATCAACTTCATAAGTGACAGTAACACTATTTTCATCTTGCTGAGAATCTTTAGCCATTGCCTTAGTTACAATGTCTACACCCTTCTTTTCAAGATTCTTGACAACAATATCAACCATATCGTGGTCAAATCCACCAAGAATTGAATCGGTACCTTCAATAATCGTTACATGAGCACCAAGATCAGCATAGGCACCAGCTAATTCTGTACCAATGTAGCCACCACCAATTACAACTAATTCTTCTGGTACTTCCTTGAGGTTTAAGCCCCCGGTTGAATCAATAACGCGGCCTTCAAACTTAAAATGAGGAATTTCTACTGGACGGCTTCCTGTTGCAAGAATCAAATTCTTCCATGTGATAGTCCGACCATTATCATTATCCATGAATTGCTTTGGACCAGGCTTAATTACACGAAGTTGGTGGTCATTATCAAGAATTGCCTCTCCATCAATGATTTCAACCTTATGCTTCTTCAAAAGCATCTTAACTCCACGAATCATACGGTCGACAACTTTATGGTCTTTCCATTCTTGAGTCTTAGTAAAGTCTAGCTTTGCATCGGTCTTAGAAATACCGTAAATAGATGAATCTAAAGTTTCTTGGTAACGGTGGCCAGCAGCAATTAATGCTTTAGATGGTACACATCCAACGTTTAAACAAACACCACCTAAACCTGGTTCTCCCTTATCAATTAAGGTAACCTTTTGACCTAATTCTGAAGCTCGAATAGCGGCTACATAACCACCAGGACCTCCACCAACAATTACTGTATCCTTTTGTTCAACATCAGCCATTATCTAGCCCTCCATCATCAATAATTCTGGATCATGTAATAACTTGTTCATGTAGTTCAATGCATGTTGTGCAAGTCCACCATCAATTAAACGGTGATCGTAAGTCAATGATAACTTCATCATTCGACCAACAACAATTTCACCATCTTCGTTAACGTATGGTTCCTTGTCAATTCGACCAACACCAAGAATAGCAACATCTGGTTGGTTGATAACAGGGGTGAACCAGCCACCGCCAATTGAACCAATATTACTGATACTGATAGTCCGACCAGCCATTGATTCTGGACTTAGCTTGTTGTCAAAGGCTGCCTGAGTATTTTCAGTAATTTCTTTTGCAATCTCAAACATGCTCTTAGAATCTGCATTCTTAATATTTGGATTATAGAGACCATGGTCAGTGTTAGTAAGGATTCCAACGTTGTAGTAGTGCTTGTAAACAATTTCTTGAGTAGAATCATCAATTGAAGCATTTAATTCTGGGAACTTCTTACATGTGGCAACTAAGGCCTTAACAATGTATGGCAAGAAAGTCAAGTGAATATCTTGTTCTGCAGCAACTGCCTTGTACTTCTTGCGACTAGCCATTAGAGCAGATACTTCAACTTCATCAAATGATGTAACATGTGGTGAGATATCCTTTGATTCACGAGTAGTCTTAGCGATAATCTTCCGCATATTAGACATTGGTTCACGTTCTTCAAGGTCGGCATTCCATGGCTTGATTGTATTACCAGCGGTCTTAGCTGCAACTGGAGCAGTCTTAGCTGACGCAGCCGTACTCTTTTCTTCCTTAGCTGGAGCAGCTGCCCCATTAAAGTTATCAATATCCTCTTTAAGGACTTGACCGTGGTTACCGCTTGGTTGAACAAGTGAGATGTCAACACCCTTATCACGGGCATATTGACGAACAGAAGGCATTGCCATTACAAGCTTATTTGGTTCTGCAAGTGGGGCTACTCCACCCTTTGAAGAATTATCTTCTGAAGGAGAATCTGCAGCTGGAGCCGTGGATTCTTCACTTTCAGTAGCTTCTTCACTGCCTGTATCAGTTTCATCATCATCGTCTTCACTTTCGACGTTTGTACTAATGCCAGGCTTACCATCATCAATTTCAGCGAGCTTGTCGCCTTTTTCAACATGGTCGTCTTCTTTTACAAATAATTTTTTGACAGTTCCATCAACTGGAGATACCAATTGAGTAGTTGATTTATCAGTTTGAATTTCAATTAAAGGATCATCAGCTTTAATTGCTTCTCCTTCTTTAACGAGCCAAGAAGCAACATCACCTTCAGTTAATCCTTCTCCCATTTCTGGTAGTCTAAAAATGTATGCCATATTGTATTAACACCCTTTCTATTCCGTACTTTTAGTAATTAATTACTTCCCGTACGGCATCCTCAATATCACGTGCACCTGGAAGCCAAACATTTTCAGCTTGTGGGAATGGATATACTGAGTTAGGAGCAGCAACCCGAGTAACAGGAGCATCAAGGTACATAATTGCACCTTCTGAAATAGCTGATGCAACTTGGGCACCAACACCAGCCATCTTTTGTGCTTCTTGAACAATAACTACTCGGTGCGTCTTCTTAATTGATTCAAAGATCGTGTCAGTATCAAGTGGGTAAAGAGAACGCAAGTCGATAATCTCAGCAGAAATATTGTCCTTAGCTAATTTCTTAGCAGCTTTTTGTGCTTCTGATACTTCACCGCCATAAGCGATAATTGTAACATCAGTACCTTCTTGAACAACATTTGCTTTGTCCAACGGAACAGTATACTTGTCATCAGGAACTTCACCTTTGACTGAACGATAGAGACGAAGGTTTTCAAGGAAAAGAACTGGATCGTTATTTTCAATTGCAGAAATAATCAAGCCCTTAGCATCATAGGCAGAACTTGGTGCAACAACCCGTAATCCTGGAATACCAACGAAGAAGTTTTCAAGATCATCCCCGTGCAATTCAGCAGTATGAGTACCACCACCATAAGGAGTCCGAATAGTAATTGGTGCATGCTTAGTTCCATTATATTGGAAACGGATCCGTGACATTTGAGCAGCGATAGAATCCATTGCTTCAAAAGTAAAGCCCATGAATTGAATTTCTGGTACTGGACGCCAGCCAGTTGCTGCTAAACCAATTGACATTCCTAAAATACCTGATTCGGCAAGAGGGGTACTAAATACTCGATCAACACCGTATTTTTCTTGAAGACCATTAGTAGCACGGAAAACACCACCGTTTTTACCAACATCTTCACCGAATACTAAAGTCTTAGGATCTTCGGCTAAAGCGATGTCAATACCTTCAGTAATAGCTTTGATATAAGTCTTTTTAGCCATGATTACTTCGACTCCTTTTCTTCGTACTTCTTAATTTGTTCTTTAATGTCTGGAGTTGGTACTTCAAACGTCCGCTTCAACATATCGCTAACTTTTTCAGGTTCTACTGAGTCAGCTTCTTTCATTGCTTCTTTAAAGCTTTGTTTGCATTCATCAGCATACTTTTGTTCTTCTTCTTCAGACCAAAGTCCCTTTTTCGTTAGGTACTTGCGAAGACGAATCAATGGATCTTTATCAAACCATGGCTTTGTTTCATCCTCAGTCCGGTAACGAGTAGGATCATCACCTGCTGAACTGTGAGCACCGAACCGGTATGTTAATGTCTCAATTAGCACTGGTCCATTACCAGCAGCAGCAAATTCACGAGCTTCCTTTGCAACTTCATAACATGCAAGGACGTCCATTCCATCAACTTGAACACCTGGAATCCCAGCAGCAACAGCCTTTTGAGCAATTGTTTGTGCTTCAGTTTGCAACTTTCGTGGGAACGAAATAGCCCATCCATTATTTTGAATAATAAATACACCAGGTACTTGGAATACACCAGCAAAGTTCATTCCTTCATAAGTATCCCCTTGTGAACTTCCACCTTCACCAGTGTAAGCATAGGCAACAGTGTCTTTCTCACCATTCTTCTTAATTCCAAGAGCACCACCAGCCATTTCGACCATCTGTGCTCCGATAATGATTTGTGGCCGGAGAGCACGTGCATCAAAAAGGTTACCTTTGATGTGTCCCTTTGACCATAAGTACATTTGAGCAACAGTTGCTCCATGTTGAATTAATTGTGGCAAATCACGATAAGCTGGGAAAAGGAAGTCTTGCTTCTTAAATGCAGCAGCTGTTCCCATTTCAGAAGCTTCTTCACCCCAAGTTGGAGCATAGAAGCCTAATCGACCTTGCTTTGAGAAACTCATTGTTTGTTCATGCAAGGCACGTTCCCAAACCATTTTTTTCATTAAGTCAACTAATAATTCATCACTGAAATTAGCCATTAATTCTTCGTTAACAACATTTCCGTCGTTATCAAGAATTTGTACGGGTTTTGCATAAGGTACCCCTTCATTGGCTTTAATCTCAGCAAAATTGACAGCTTTGGTATTGGCCATATTCAACATTCCTTTCCAAATTCAATTAACATCATGTAAGCGATTGCTTACCTACATTTATAGTATAACTTATTACCTGAATAATACAAGCGCTTTCATTAACTTAATAGACAAAAACGTTATTCTTTTCCATTAAAATTAAACGTTTTCGCTTAAAAATACTATTTTTTAACTAAAATATATCTTAATTAGCAATTTCTGCTAGATATGATAGACTATAATATGACTGAATTTTTATATGGAGGCATAGTGAGTAATGTATTTAATGAAAGATATTACCCGTGATGGCAATCCCGTTTTACGTAAACGAGCTGCTAAGGTCTCATTCCCCCTATCTGATGAAGACCAAAAATTAGCTAAAGATATGATGAAATACTTAGAAGTAAGTCAAGATCCTGAATTATGTGAAAAATACAAGTTACGAGCTGGCGTTGGCCTTGCTGCTCCTCAAGTTGGTGTTTCAAAGCAAATGGCTGCTGTCCTTGTTCCTGCACCTGATGAAGATGAAAAGCCCTTATTTAAGGACGTTATTATTAATCCAGTAATCGTCAGTGAATCGGTTCAATATGGTGCTCTTACTGAAGGTGAAGGTTGTCTTTCAGTTGACAAAGATGTACCTGGCTACGTGCCACGACATGACCGCATCACATTACGTTATCAAGACGTTAATGGTGAAACGCATAAGGTACGATTAAAGCATTACCCAGCAATTGTTTGTCAGCATGAAATTGACCATTTGCATGGGGTGCTATTTTACGATCATATTAATAAAGATCAACCATTTGAGGCGCCTGCAGATACAGTGATGATTAGTTAATTTTTATAAAAAATGGTCGAGAGAAAACCACACTTTCTCCCGGCCATTTTAACTAATTACTATTTTGATTTAATTTTTCTAAATCTTCAATGTACTCAACAGTTGCTTCATTTATCAAATAGGCAATATCGATATGCAAAATCCCCTCATATTTCCACCAATCGGTTATAATAAACGGTTGAGAAGCGTTGGGAGCCATCTTTAACTGATGTTGTTTTGCGTATTCATCAAGTTTTGCTGCTAGTTTTTGACGTGTGAAATCATCAAGATTAATATTTTCTTTTTTATAATCAAAATGGTATTCAAAAGCAAGCACACCTTTTCCCCAAACATCGGCAACAATTTGAGAATTCAGATTTTTATTCCAATGTAACATTTCTTTCAAACTAGTATTTAACGCTGCATCAGTAACGTCTTGAGCATTTTTCTGTACCATCATCGTTGCTCGCTTAAGAAATACGCGATGGATCGTTAAATAAAGGGCAATAACAATTATTGCTGCTAAAATACAGATTAAGAATATAACCATGACTATCACCTCGTTGGCCTTTACCTTTATTTAATAATACCATGTTAGGAAAATTTAAGACACTTTTGGTCATCTGTGATAGAATAATAAAGTAAATTACTGCATAATATCTTTAATTAAGGAGTTTTTAACAGTATGACTTTTAAAGTATACTACCAAGCTGATAAGACAAAACGCCCAGTTCGTGAAAATACTCAATCATTGTATATTGAAGCTGATTCAGAAGCTGAAGCACTTTTAATGGTTGAACACAACACTGACTACAATATTGAATTTGTAGAACAACTTGATGAAAAGGCCCTTGCTTACGAAAAGCAAAACCCTAACTTTAAGTTGACGACGTTCTAAGCTTTTAATCATTAACAGAGGCTGAGAAAAACGCTTGTTTTTCTCAGCCTCCAACTTTCTTATGAACATTAGAAAAATACTAAATTAATTATATTATTTTTGCTTTTTGGCACCATTCAAAGGAGGAATATTGATGAATTATTCAATCATCCTCAACCGTCATGCTGGTAATGGCAATGCAGAAAAGGCATGGTCGTCAATCAAACCAGTCTTAGATCAACAACAAATTGATTATCACATGGAAACAACTAAGTATCCTAATCATGGAGAATACCTTGCTAGCCAAATCGCCCAATCCCATAATGCGGGATCAACAATTGTCATTGCGATTGGTGGTGATGGTACGCTACATCAAGTTGTTAATGGACTTATGAAGACAGCCAAGCGATTGAATAAAGAACCACTTGCGGTTGGATATATTCCTGCTGGGACAGGAAATGATTTTGCCCGCGGTTACGGAATTTCTATGCATCCACAAAGGGCATTAAATCAAATTTTAACTGCAGACGCACCACAAAAAATTAACATTGGTCATTATCATGAGGCGATTCGGGGTGAAGAAGGCTATTTTCTTAATAATTTAGGAATTGGTTTTGACGCGGCAATTGTTAGTCGTGCTAATACATTCAAGGCTCATCACAAGAAAAATCATATCGGACGTTTCACCTACCTCCAAAAGGCAATTGGAGTAATCTATGATCAAGAGCCCTTTACCTTGATGATTCAATCTGGGCGTGAACGCTTTATTTTTCCTAAAGCTTATATCGCAATTACCAGCAATCATCCATTTATCGGTGGCGGATTTAAGGTCGCACCAAATGCTTCATTAAAGAAACCATCATTGGAATTAGTCGTTGCTGAACGAAAAGGTTGGCCTATGACAATCTGGCAATTGCTACAGTTAGCCCGGGGTAAGTTAGACCAATCAAAATTTGCCCACCACTTCCAAAGCGATAATCTCCACATCACAACTACTTCACTAGAATTTAGTCAAACTGATGGAGAAGAGATTGGTAATCGTTTTATCGACCTCACCTTAGACATTAGTCAATATCCAATTTGGCAAACAATAGAAAAATAAGTTAAAAGCAGTAAGCACAGAAGAAAAATTTTTTCTTCTAGCACTTACTGCTTTTTTGTTAATATTTTTATTTTATTAATCTTCAGAAGCTTCCATGGCTTCTAAAATAATCCGTAACTGACTGCATTCTTCCCGTAAAGATTGCATCTCTTCACCGTACTTTGGTTGAATAGTAACAGTCTGAGTACCCGTATTTTCCTGTCCCTCTTGTTTACATAAATCATCCAAACGGGACTGTGCACGATATAAATCTTCTTCAATTTCATGTTTGTTACTCATATTTAACACTCCCCAATAAATGTGAAATATTTTTAGAGCAATACTGGAATTGCAATATAAGATAAGATAACACGAGCATAGAAGAATGTTAACCCTTTTTAGGTTACATCTTTGTTACTATCTAATGAAAAAGCTCTAATAATCTATCAGAACTATTTAACTGTTCCGGCAAAACTTGGATTAAAGTATGGACTAATTGTATAAGTCGATACATTAGTTCCAGGGTGAGCAGCTGCTACATATTGATTATTTCCTGTATAAATAGCTGTATGGTAAGTTGAACCATGGTTACCCCAGAATAAAAGATCACCTGGCTTAGCTTCACTAACTGGATGTTGGTCCACACAGTTTTCAAGTGCTCCTGTATAGTGTGGTAATTGCTTACCTTCCGCATTAGCATAAACATACTTAACTAATCCAGAACAATCCATTCCACTAAGACTTTCACCACCCCATACGTATGGAACACTATTAGAGTTAGCAATCTTAGTGGCAAGGCTAACTACAGAACCATGTTGTAAATCTTGATTAGTAGTTGCTGCTTGCTGTGCAGGTTGACTAGCAGCCGCTTGTGATTGTTGCGGTTGAGTTTGTGATGTTACAGCAGTTGTTTGTTGTGAAGCAGCAGCATTACTGTTCTGAACGTTAACCGTTGCTTGTGATGCTGGGGCAGTCTGTGATTGTGGTGCTTGACTTGCTACTGGTGCTGCTTGAACAAATGATTGTCCATATAAAGCAGTCGTATTTACAGCTGTTGAAGCAGCCTGACTAACTGCAACGTTTTGCGTTTGTGGTGCAACACTATTTTCAGCTGAGGCAGAAGCAGTATTAGCTGTAGTAGTTTGAGCAGCATCTGTTGCAGTTGCTACGCTATTAGCAGCTGAGGAGCCAGTCGCAACCGTAGCTGTGTTATTTGTAAGAGTTGCGTTGCTATTGGCAGCACTTTGACTAGGAACAGTTCCTGCTGGTTGGCTACTAGCCACAGCTTGTTGAGGCACAGAAGCAGAGGCAACTGCTGAAGTTTGAACCTGAACCGATGAAGTTGCATCTGTCGATTGAGCAACTGGTTGCTGAGGTGATACACTCGCATCAGCAACAGGAGCACTTACAACAGGTGCGTTTACAGCAGTTAAGATCGCAGGACCTGTTACACTGAGTTGTTGTCCAATGTATAATGAGTCATTAGTGCTTAGGTTATTCCATGCCATTAATTGACTAACCGTTACATTATAACGATCAGCAATAGAGCTAAGCGTGTCGCCAGGCTTAACAGTATAACTACCATCAGCATTCAAATCAGCGCTAGCATCATGTTGAGCAGTAGGCAACGTTAATTGTTGACCAACCGTAATTAAGTCGATGCTATCGTTTATCTTCTTAACTGAAGGATTTGCTTGTTCTAATGCACTAACAGAAAGTCCATGTTGTTTTGCAAGCCCCCAAATAGTGTCACCAGACTTAACAGTAAGCTGTTCAGCATTAACTGCTTGTGTTGTTACTGCTAATAAACTTAAGGCACTAACTGCTCCTGCAAAAACGCCACGAGATCGATGGTTATTTGAATGATGTGTTCTTTTTTTACTCATATAAATAAAACACCCTCCCAATAAGTTCCTAAAAACTAAACAAATAATAATAAATTAGTGAAATACACAATTCTAACTTTACCATTAATTTTTAAATGCGTATAGCAATTATTAGATAGTTCTTAAAAAAAGTTACTCTTTCTTAAAATATTAACTATTATAATAATATTTAATCTATCATTTCGTTTTTTACACGATCCATACGAGTTACTAACAACAATTCAATAATTGTAATAATACTCATTAATAGAACTGAGTAACGACTAGTCGTCATGAAAACAATAATTGCTAAGATACACAAGATCCAATTCAACCGTTTCTCTTGACGAATTACTCGGATAAAATCCTTCGTAACTTTATCTGGTCGTTGACTTGCCAAAAATCCAAGTTGACTATGCAAACGATTTTCCCAAATCACTAATCCTAAAAAGGCAATTGAAATAATAAACGTTATTAAGCTATTCATCATTATCCTCGCTATCATCGGCATGCACCGTCTTATTATTTGCTTGTGATTCATTGTATCGCGCGGATAAAATCTGCTGATACTTTTCCATGATTACTTTATTGATCGGTGTATCATTTAGGGTTGGATATTTTTCTTTTATTTTTTCCAAAACATCATCTGAAAAGTCATAAACGGTCTTAACTTCCTTTTCACCATTAAGAAATGCCAACGTCTCATCATAGTCCAGAGTTATTAAATCGCGCTGTGTACGGTCAGCATCTGGCTGGTGAAGAACATCCGGATCATCTTTTAGATCTTCCCGAAAGCCGTTTTCATCATATTGATATTTATTATCTTCCATTTTTAAATTCTCCTTGATTATCTTCCAATTCATTATACGGTCTTTATAAGACTAAGCCAAGCCAGTAATTTGCTATAAAAAGTGCATAGAAAACAGTCTTCTCGACAAGGCGGTTGGCTAAACTAAGGAGGAGTCACGGGCTGATTATCGTTCAGACGTGAGCCTTGTGACGACGCGAAGCTAGAGTTCTACGTTATCTTGCAATTGTTCGTGAAAATAGCAGAGGGTGAGAAAAAAGCAAAGTTTTTCCACCCTCTTTTAATTCTTAATTATTAACATGACTCACTTTAATTAAACGTGCAACGTTTTCCGCTGTTTGAGCAATATCAATAGGTGCATCCGCTAATGCTGCTTTTAATGGTTTAGCCCCTTCAGGAGTTGCAAAAATTGCATCAATGGCCGTGGATGAATATAGATCATTTACACCTTTACCAATATTTCCAGCCAACACAATTACTGGAGCATTAGACGCCACCTCTTTAGTTGCCTTAGCGACTCCATATGGCGTTTTACCAAATTTAGTCTGGAAATCAATTCCCCCTTCACCAGTAAAAACATAATCAGCGCCAACTGCCTTTTTTTGTAGTTGAGTTGCTTCAATCACTAATTCTACTCCTCGCTTCATTGTCGCACCGGTAAATGCTATTAATCCGGCTCCTAAACCACCGGCTGCCCCTGCACCTGCCGTTTGTTCAACGTCAGGCCCACCAGCTGCAACTATTTTTCGTGCATAATGATGAAGATTTTTGTCTAAGATATTCACCATTTCGTCATCAGCTCCTTTTTGCGGGCCAAATACTGGGGCTGCCCCATTTTTTCCTGTTAATGGGTTGGTAACGTCTGATGCAATCTGAATATCTACATTTTTTAATCGAGGATCTAAGTCTCCAAAATCTATTTGCTCTAAACTTGCTAACGCACCACCGCCTAAACCAATTTCATGATTATGAGCATCCAATAAACGTGCTCCAAGCGCTTGGGCCATCCCCGCTCCGCCATCAACGGTTGCACTTCCACCAATTCCAATAATTATTTTTTTAATGTTATGGTCAAGAGCATCCTTAATTAGCTCGCCGGTACCATATGTAGTTGTAATAAGTGGGTTTGCAGTCTCCGTATTAACAAATTGAAGGCCACTTGCCGCCGCCATCTCAATCACTGCTGTTTCCCCATCACCTAATATTCCATACTCAGCATTAACTAATTTATTTAATGGATTGTGGACTTTAGCAATCATTTTTTGACCGTTAGTCGCATCAACTAAGGATTGAACAGTTCCCTCTCCTCCATCAGCCATTGGAACTAAAGCATACTCGGCATTCGGAAACACTCTTTTGATTCCTTCTGCCATCACATTTGCTGCTTCTTTTGCTGTTAATCCGCCTTTAAATGAATCTGGAGCAATTACAAATTTCATCACTGATCATCCTTTCATTTATAATCATACAAAAAATACTCCCTATATTCAGAGAGTATTTTTTATTATGATTATTAAATTTTAAACTAACCCATTTGCGACTAACCGTTCTGCATTTTCAACGGTATTCCAAGCAGCCCCTTTAAGGAGATTATCAGCAACAACCCACATATTAAAAGAACCAGGATTTTCTTCATCTGCACGGAGGCGACCAACAAAAGTGTCACGCTTACCGACAGCATTAATTGGTTGAGGATAAACCTGGTGCGCAGGATCATCCTGCAGAACTACCCCAGGAGCGTCCTTTAATACTGCCTGCAATTGGTCAACAGTTACTGTTGGATCGTCAACAGTAAAGTAAATTGATTCTCCATGAGCAATTGGGACAGGTACACGAACACAAGTGGCAGTAACCTTAATATCCTTAGCGTCCATATCGTTTAACATGATCTTCTTTGTTTCATGGATCATCTTCCATTCTTCATGAGAGTAACCATCATCTTCAAAGACATCGATCTGCGGCAATAAATTAAAGGCTAATGGATAATGCTTCTTGTCACCCTTTGTTGGCAAAATCTTGGCATCTGCTTGCATGTCTTTACCATCAAGGTAGTCTTGAGTTTCTTGTCGCAATTCATTTAAAGCTGATTGACCTGCTCCTGAAGCTGCTTGGTAAGTCGAAACAATAATTTGATTCAATCCAAATGCTTGGCGGATTGGTTCCAATGCTACCACCATTTGAATTGTCGAACAGTTAGGATTAGCAATAATTCCGTGATGATTTTTTAATGCCTCTTCATTTACTTCTGGAACTACTAGCGGTACATCGGGTTCCATCCGAAAAGCACTCGTATTATCAACACAAACTGCTCCCCGCTTTACCGCTTCTGGAAGGAACTTTTTTGACACTGATCCACCAGCAGATGAAAGCACAATATCAACCCCATCAAAAGAATCAGATGTAGTCTCTTCAACAGTGATCGGTTGGCCCTTAAATGATAATTGCTTACCAGCTGACTTAGCGGATGCCAGTAATTTCACACTCTTTACTGGAATTGTTGACTGTTCCAATTGCTGAATCATCCGTGTACCAACTGCACCAGTAGCACCCAAAATTGCGACATTATATTCTTTACTCATCTTAGTTCCTTCTTTCAACCTATCCTAAATTATTCATAAAATTTTGTAGCCGTTCAATCGCCGTATCAATAACAGAATCTGCCGCTGCATATGATAAGCGAATGTATCCTTCTCCACCAGGACCAAATGCATTCCCGGGAATTACGCCAACTTTAGCTTCGTGGGCCAGTTTACGAGCAAAGGCGAGATCATCTTTCCCAAATTGCGCAGGGATTTTAGCAAAAATATAAAATGCGCCATCTGGCAATGCAATTTCAAAGCCCATCTTTCGCATTGCACTCGCAAGTTTATCTCTCCGTTGACGATAGGCCCGCTTAAATTTTTGCGGATCATCATCCCCGTTTTCTAATGCTTCAATCGCGGCCGCTTGCGCAGTATCATTTGGGCACGTTACCATAAATGAATGCATCTTTGACATCGTTGAAATAAATTCTCCTGGGCCAGCCACATATCCTAAACGATAACCCGTCATTGCATGTGATTTTGATAAGCCACTAATCAGAATTGTCTGCTCAGGCAAAAGCGTCGCAAGTGAATGGAATGGTTGATCGTACATCAATGAACTATAAATCTCATCAACAATCGCATAAATGTGATGATCTTCAATTACTTTAGCCAGTGCTTTTAGCTCTTCTTCGGTATATGAACGGCCAGTTGGATTGTTAGGATAATTTAAGAGAACGGCCTTTACCGCAGGACCCTCTTTTGCTAATACCTCTTCTAGTCTTTCAGCGGATAGCAAAAAGCCATCATCAGCAGTATTAACTTTGATCGGTTCAGCACCAGTTAGGGAAACACTCGGGAAATATAGCGAAAATGCTGGAGTGGGAATAATTACTTTATCTCCCGGATTTAACATTGCAAAAGTTGTCGCGGTTACCGCTTCTGTTGCCCCAATCGTTACTACAATTTCGGTTTCAGGGTCATAGTAAACATGACGACTCTGCTCAAGATATTTACTAATCGCTTTGCGTAATTCAATCTTACCCTTGCTTGGTGAATAGTGAGAATCATCATTTTGAATACTTTCAATTGCCGCTTTTTTGACGTGATCTGGCACAGCAAAGTCTGGTTCACCAAGTGTTAATTTTACTAATCCAGGAACGGCAGAAATTTCTTCATCAAATGCGCGAATCTGTGCTGGCGGAACAGCTGCCAAATGACTATTTACGGTGGTTGCTAATTCAGCATGGAGTCTTGGCATTTTTTCACCCTCTTATAAAATATTTTCTAAACCAATTACCAATTTTGATAATCCATCAACTTTTTCCAGAGCAACCTTAACCCCATTCATAAAGGATTGACGGTCAAACGAGTCTTGGCGAATTGTCAGAGCCTCACCATCCCCACCAAAGAGAACTTGTTCGTGAGCAATGTACCCCGGAAGCCGAACAGCATGAATCTTAATTCCATGGTAGTCGCCACCCCGCGCACCGGTTAAACTCTCTGTTTCATCAGGATTTGTCTCATATTCAGGACGGACTTGATCGATCAACTTTGCGGTACTCAAAGCCGTTCCCGATGGGGCATCCTTTTTATCACCGTGATGCATTTCAATAATTTCAACGTCCGGGAAATACTTAGCCGCTTCCTGAGCAAATTTCATAAGAAGAACTGCCGACATCCCAAAATTAGCAGCAATCAATCCCCCCACTTGTTTTTCTTCACTGAGGCGCACCAAATCTGCTTGTTGTTCATCGGTTAAGCCGGTCGTTCCAACAATCGGCCTCATTCCGTGTTCAAGCGCAAACTTAACATTCTGATAAACAGCACTTGGCAAGGTGAAATCAATCCAAATATCAGCAACGCCATCTTCAATTTCATCCAAAGTTTGATAAGGATGAACAGATGATGCAAGGTGAAAATCAGCCATATTCTCTTTTGTTAAGGTTGGTGCAAGCGCAGCGGTAATTTCAAACCCAGCGAGTGAGTTCACTAGATCAACTGCCTTTTGTCCCATTGCTCCAGTCGCACCAGCAATTAAAACTTTTTTCATGCTTTATTCCCCCAAATTTAAAGGTAAGTTCTTAGTAGTCAGTGAATTAGTAGGTAATGATAAGGCAGCCTCTAATTCGCGTTTTTCTTCTTCATTTAATGGAAGAATTGGTAAGCGACAACTACCAACGTTAAAACCTTGCGCATTCAAAACTGCTTTAACTGGTGATGGTGATGGGAACATAAACAAAGCAGCCATCCGGGGAGTTAACCACCGTTGCAACTTACCAGCAGTTTGATAATCGCCTCGGTATAGTGAGTCATACATTTGGCGCATTTGATCGACATAGGTATGGGAAGCAACCGAGATAACCCCATTTGCTCCTAAAACCCGGGCAGTTAGAGCTTGTGCATCTTCACCCGTGAAAACTGCAAAATCAGGGTCGCGGTGTTCAACAATGTATTCAAGTTCTTCCAAAGATGTGCATTGTTTTACAGCGGCGATATTTTGATGGTGAGACAATTCTACTACGGTTTCCTGAGCCATCTTTACCCCTGTACGACCAGGAATGTTGTAAATGATGATTGGGAGGTCAACATTATCCGCAACTGCTGTGAAATGAGCAACCATTCCCCGTTGGTTAGGTTTGTTATAAGGAGGAACAACAACAAGAGCATAATCGATACCGTTAATTTGCGCAACCTCATTAGTAAAGGCAATCGTTTCCTTAGTATTATTGCTTCCAGTTCCAGCAATAACCGGAACCCGTCCGTTTACAATTTCACCGAAATGTTTGTATAGCTCAATTTTTTCATCATGAGTGAGTTCTGGAGTTTCCCCAGTAGTCCCCCCGATAACAAAACCATTACTCCCATGTTCAATTAAGTAATTTGTCAAATATTCTAAACGACCATAGTCAATATTTCCCTCATCATCAAAAGGGGTTACAATTGCCGTCATTAAGTCTGCATTTTGTAATAATGTCATATTATTTCCTCCATTATTTGTTCCCTATTAATTTTGCATCCGATATTCAAGAAAACCAGTAATCGCATCTACTCCACGTTTAATTGCTTTTTCATTGGGGGTAAGGGTGGCCGAATGTAATTGTGAATCATCTTCAACCCCAAGCCAAAACATGGTTCCCGGAAATTTAGCCAGTAAGTAGCCAAAGTCTTCCCCAGTCATTGCTGGTTCTGTTTCGATAAAGTTTACAGTTGGTGTTTCTTCCATATAATGGATAAACCGTTTTGTTAATTCTGGATTATTCTCTACTGGCCAATAGCCACCCTGATTTAATTCAAGGGAAACATCCATGTTAAAACTACGTCCGATTCCTTCACATACGTCCTTCAAGCGGTCATCAATAGTTTCAATCATCGTTTGCGTTAATCCCCGAATCGTTCCTTCAATCCGCGTATGTCCAGCAATAACATTTCGAATCGTCCCGCCGTCAATCTTTCCTAAGGTAATTACACCACTTTGAATAGGATCGATACTCCGTGAAATCACAGTCTGCACTTGAAGAATCAATGAGGCTGCCGCAACGACCGTATCATTAGCATCTTGGGGATATGCCGCATGACCGCCCTTACCATTGAGGTCAATATTAACTTCCGTGGTTCCCGCAAACAAGGTCCCCATCCGACAGCCAATTGCTCCTGCTGGCAAATCAGGATTATCATGCAAACCGTAAAACTCATCTGGTTTCCACTTTCCACTAAACAAACCCAGTTCATATGCCCGTTTTCCACCATTTTCGCTTTCTTCGGCCGGTTGGAAGAAAAACAGGATATTATCTTGCGGCTGGTGTTCACTAAAATAATTCAATACGCCTAATGCAACCGTCATATGAATATCATGACCACAGGCGTGCATTACTCCCGGATGGGTTGATGAGTATGGTAAACCTGTTTGTTCCTCAACTGGTAAAGCATCGATGTCTGTTCGATACCCAATTGTTCGTTGTGGATTCTGACCATGAACTAACACCATGAGAGCAGTTGGTAATTCCTTAAAGGTCCGAACTTCTAAAAAGGCTTGGTAAAAACTAGCAACCGTCTCAACTAAGTATTGGTGAGTGTCAAATTCCTGGAGAGCCAGTTCCGGAATTTGGTGGAGATGACGACGAATTTGAATTAATTCTTCTTCTGTTAACATCTTCATCCTCCTAAAGCTTCCGTAAATCATCCTCTAATTCAGTCTTGCCAGCGGTTTGGTCATCAACATTCTTAATAAACTTAGCAGGAACTCCCGCAACCATCGTATGAGGAGCAACGTCATGAGTAACAATTGCCCCAGCAGCAATGACGGCTCCTTCTCCTACATGAACCCCTTCAATTACCACCGCATTGGCGCCAATCATTACATTGTCATCAATGCGGACTGGTTCAGCTGAAGCCGGTTCAACCACTCCAGCTAGTACAGTACCAGCACCAATATGACAGTGGCGACCAACAATTGCACGGCCACCAAGAACTGCCCCCATATCAATCATCGAATCAGCACCAATTTCAGCACCAATATTAATTGTTGCGCCCATCATAATGACAGCATTGTCACCGATAAGAACTTTATCGCGAATAATTGCACCTGGCTCAATGCGGGCATTAATATTCTTCAAATCAAGCAAAGGCACTGCTGAATTACGCGCATCGTTTTCCACATGGTAAGATTCAATTGCTGAGCTGTATTTCTTTAATAACGGTTCGATAACTGTCCAATCACCGAAAATAACCCCCGTATGCTGTTCAAGAAAGGTTTCTACTTCTGCGGGAAATTCTAAATCATCCAAATTTCCTTTAAGGTAGACCTTTACCGGTGTCTTCTTGGGTGCGTTACTAATGTAGTTAATGATTGTTTGTGCATCTAATTCAGCCATAATTATTTACCTCTTTATTCCTTTATATATGTCAAATTATTGTTGGTATGGTTCATCCAAATGAATTAAATCATCATAGGTTTCTCGTTTAATTACAACCTGGGCTATGCCTTTTTCTGCAAAGACAACTGCTGGACGAGGATTCCGATTATAATTTGAAGCCATTGAATAGCCATAAGCACCAGTATCAAGCATTGCCAAAACATCCCCTGGTTTCGTAGCCGGTAATGCCTGATTCTGACTAAGGATATCACCAGACTCGCAATACTTTCCTGCCACCCGAACATGTTCAACCACTTCTGCTCGAGGATTATTTGCTAAGACCGTTTCATATTGTGCTTCATAAAGTGCTGGACGAATGTTATCGCCCATCCCTCCATCAACTGTTACATATGGCTTCAATCCTGGTACATCTTTACGTGATCCAACAGTATAAAGATTATAGCCAGCAGGTCCCGCGATTGAACGTCCTGGTTCTATCCAGATTGCCGGCATGGCAAGGTTTGTTTCTTTAATTTCAGTTTTGATGGCCTTAATAATTGCTGCCACAAATTCTTCTGGAGCAAGTGGTGTATCATCTTTTACATAACGAATTCCAAAGCCACCTCCAACGTTAATCACAGCAGCTTGGTAGTTGAATTTTTCTTGCCAGTGGGCGGCAACTTCAACTAACTTCTTAGCTACTCCTTCAAATCCCGCAAGTTCAAAAATCTGTGAACCAATATGGGCATGCAATCCTTTCATTTGCATCCGGGGATTTTCAAGAACTTTTGCTAACGCCTCA
This sequence comes from Limosilactobacillus reuteri, assembly GCF_020785355.1. Classification (GTDB taxonomy): domain Bacteria; phylum Bacillota; class Bacilli; order Lactobacillales; family Lactobacillaceae; genus Limosilactobacillus; species Limosilactobacillus reuteri_I. The sequence continues at coordinate 106,529 of NZ_JAJGVH010000073.1, forward strand.
TCTGCCTGTCCTGATTGAAGATCAAATCCAAATTTACTGTCAACTTGACCAGTTTGAATGTACTTATTTGTATGAGCAGAAATTCCAGGAGTAATTCGCAACATCACATCAACATGCGCATCATGCTCTTCCAAAACGTCTGCCAGCAATTCAATCTCATGGAAGTTATCAATCATAATTGTTCCCACGTGATGGTCAATTGCCATTTCTAATTCTTCCCGTGATTTATTGTTTCCGTGAAAACTAACATCAGCCATTGGAAAGCCAGCTTTGATTGCCGTATACAATTCACCACCAGAAACAACATCAACATGCGCACCTTCTGCAGCAACCACTTGATACATTGCGATTGCTGAAAAAGCTTTACTAGCATAGCTAACTGCATAATCAACACTGTTTTCTTCAAAAACCTGCTTAAATGCTCGGATCTGGTGACGAATTTGTTGAACATCATAAACAATTAACGGGGTACCAAACCGGTGAGCTAAATCAATCGCATCACATCCCCCAATTGTTAGGTGACCAGCGGCATTTAATTGTTGATCAGTAATCTGTTCGTTCATTTGTAATTCCTCCATGAGATTTGTAGTAAAGAGGCTATAAAAAAATCCACTGTCTGCGCAAACAAACAGCGGAATTCACTTATCCATTCTGATTTGTCGATAGCGCAACGCAGGCTCGTATTGTCCTGCGACAGTCCGTAGCTTGTTCAACTACGACCCAGCTGCTTAATATGCCAAACTAAGCGCTTCGGCAACTTCCCTGTTCAACTAACCTCAATGTCTTGGCGAACTAAATTAGTTTACTAGTGTCGGTTGCGCCTCTTCGATTTATACATAGCTTATAAGTCTTTTATGAGAATGTCAATACAAATAATTAAATTTAAAAAAGTTTTTTTAATCCATTAGATGTAAGAAAGTTTATTTTACTAAACTTTCGTAACTTAAAAGCTTGCATGTCACCCCTAATGTGTTAGAATTCGATTAAATTATTTTAGAGATAAATTAGCAACCCTAATTATCTCAAAGGAGTATTTTAAGTATGAAAGTCGTAAAGTTTGGTGGAAGTTCTCTGGCTAATGGAGAAGCCTTTCAAAATGCAATTAATATTATTACCTCTGACCCACAACGACGGGTAATTGTCACTTCTGCGCCGGGTAAACGTTTTGCCGATGATATTAAGGTTACTGACTTATTGATTAAATATGCCCAAGCAGTAATTGCAGGCCAAAATCCCCAAGCAATCGTTGAACAAATTTTAAATCGATATCAAGAGATTGCTGCTTATTTTGGCTTACCAGCAGACAAATTAGTTCCGCTAGCTGAACGATTGGAAGGCCTTCCTAACCATACGTATCCAAATGATAACTATCTCTTGGCCGCTTTCAAAGCTCATGGTGAACGTTTAAATGCCCAACTAATGGCCATCCTTTTGCAGCATTTAGGTTATGAAGCACGTTTTGTGACACCAAGTGAAGCTGGTATTATCGTTACTGGAACGCCCAATAATGCTAATGTTATCCCAGAAACATATGCAAACTTGAGTCATTTTACGTTTAATGAGCACGAATTATTAGTATTCCCTGGTTTCTATGGGCTTACCCTTGCCGGACACATTGCTACTTTTTCCCGTGGCGGTTCTGATATCACCGGTGCAATTCTCGCGCGCGGTCTTCACGCCTCCACTTATGAAAATTTCACCGATGTTGATGCTATTTACTCAGCCAATCCACAAATTGTTGATCATCCGCAACCAATTACTACCATGACTTACCGGGAAATGCGGGAACTATCTTATGCTGGTTTCTCCGTCTTTCACGATGAAGCATTGATTCCTGCCATTCAAGGAAATATTCCAATCAATGTTCGTAATACTAATGATCCTGAAAAGCCAGGAACAATGATTGTCCCTGATAAAGATTTTCAACCAAGCGACATTGTAACGGGGGTCGTGAGCGGAAAACACTTTGCAGCCCTCTACCTTCACAAATATCTTCTTAACAAGCAGGCAGGTTTCACTCTTCGTATTCTTGAAATTCTCGCAAAGCATAACGTCTCATACGAACATATGCCTTCCGGAATCGATGATATAACAATTATCCTTGATCGAAACGCAATTAATGACCAGTTAATCGATACCATCTGCAATGAAATTCAAGAAGTGATTAATCCCGACCGTTTAGAATGGATTGATAATTATGCAATTACCATGGTTGTTGGTGAAGGTATGCGTAATCGCACGGGGGTAATCGATGATATTTTAATGCCCCTAGCCGAAAAACACATTGCGGTTCCCATGATTAATCAAGGAGCTTCACGAATTGCAATTATGATTGGGACATATAACGAAGATGCAGATGAAGCTGTTCGAGCTATCTATCATCGCTTTTTTGCAAATTAGGAGGAACTATTTATGGTGCAATTATTAAAAGTACACGGATCACAAAATGCCTTTTTTATCCTTGACCAAACGCAACTGACCAATCCCCTTACCGATGAAGAATTAGTTTCATTTACCCAGCAAATAACCGATGCACAAAATGGCGTTCTCGGTGGTGCTGATGGTGTGTTAGTTGTTAACCATCCAACTAGACCAGGATCAGCAGCACAAATGCGGGTAATCAACGCAGATGGCAGCGAGGCCTCAATGTGCGGTAATGGTTTAAGAACGGTTGCTCGCTATGTAGCAGAACGTGATAATTTAACCGATTTTAAAGTCGATACAATGAATGCTAGTCTTCGTGTTCGGCAGCATGAAGACCTTGCACCCGGAGTTCCCGCTTTTGCCGTTGAAATTTCACCAGTAAAGTTTGACCGCACTGCTTTGCCATTTGATAATCTTGGTCATGAGCGCCTGTTAGACACCCTTGTCCCTGAATTATATCCTAGTCTCCGTTTTTCAGCCCTTGCTGTTCCTAATCCCCACTTAATTAGTTTTGTTAGTATGGAAGAACTAAATGGTCCAGCGCTTAAAGAATTAGGTACACGGTTAAATAGTGATAATCCTTACTTCAGCGATGGAGTAAATGTTAACTTTGGCCATATTCTCGGTCATAACAAACTCTTTGTAAAAACGTTTGAACGAGGAGTCGGCTTTACAAATGCTTGTGGGACAGGTATGTCTGCCACTAGCCTCGCTTTAACCCTCACTCATCCAGACGCAGCATCATTTAATGAACCAATTAGTGTTTACAATCCTGGTGGCATGGTCAAAACAATTCTTCACCGTGATGACTACAACTACTGGATCGAATTAATCGGTAATGCTACGTTTACTCACACTCTTACCGTAGATGAATCATCTTTACACGCAGTCGATCTAGCTGACCTTCGTAAAAACGTTGTCGAAAGCAATGAAAATCAAGCTTACCAGACATTCGTTGACTCATTATCATTTTAATTTAATCGCAAAAAGCCGAGGTTAAGAAATTTCTTAGCCTCGGCTTTTTCACTTATTCGATGTGACAAACAATAAATTAATTATTCTTTACGACGCTTTTTACCAAATGCCAATAAGCCTGCAACTCCTAAGGCAAGTAAACCTAAGATTCCTTCGTGCTTTAATTGTTCATTGCCAGTTTGCGGTAATTGAGCAGCTTGTTTTTGTGCTACCGGTGTGGTGGCATTAGCGTTGTTTACATTGCTTGTTGCTGGAAAAGCATTTTGTCCATTAGTAGGAATATTACCATTTCCAGCTGGTGTTGTAGTTGGCGTCATTGGTCTTGCTGGTGTCTCTGACTGTGGTGTAGTTGGATTGCCAGTATTACCATTTGGAGTGCCATTTTCATTAGGGGTGGTTGGCCCAATTGTTTTTTCGTTTGGCGTGTAAACTACTGGAGTATTTTCACCCGAATTCTCAGGAGTTACCGTTGAAACATTTGGTGTATATCCTGGAATTTCCGGTACTGGTTCATTTGGCGTCACTTCAGTTGGATTATTCGGGTTCGTTGGGTATTGCGGTTGTGGAATATTTGGCAATGGCTTCCCATCTGGACCTACTGGAATAATGTGACCGTTTGGCGTGTACGTTACCGTAACCACCTTATTTAAGTCATCAGGAGTGATCGTTGCACCACCAGCAATGGCCTTGTCTGCGTGATAACCCGCTACTACTGGTGTATTAACATTTAAAACGATTATATAATTTTTTTGTTAAAACATGAATAAAAAAAGGTCTCGAGTTAACGAGGCCTTTTTGTTGTAGTCAAGCTATTTAGTTACATTTTATTTTTCCTTGCGACGCTTTTTACCGAGAGTTAATAGTCCCGCAAATCCTAACGCTAATACTCCTAGAAGTCCTTCATATTTAAGTTGTTCATTACCTGTTTGTGGCAATGCCTTCGCTGATTGTTTTGAAGGTTGAGTATTAGTATTCTGATTTGAAGTCTTGTTACCATTCTGAGAAGGCACATCAACTTTAGATTCTGGAGTCGTTGATGTTCCCGGAACTTTTGGTGTCACATTATTCTCATCAGTTGGAGTTGATGGAGTATGGTTACCGTTGTCTCCGCCATTATCACCTGGTGTAGTTGGAACTACTGGCGTTTCTGGAGTATAGGTCACAGGTGTATCTTCTCCAGGATTAGTTGGAGTAACTGTAGGTACATCTGGGGTATATCCAGGCACAGTTGGAACAGGTTCATTTGGCACTACCTTTGTTGGATCCGTTGGATCTGTTGGGTATTGTGGAGTTGGCACATTTGGAATTGGATTACCGTTAGGATCAACTGGAATAATCTTACCATTTGGTGCATAAGTAACCGTTACTTCTTGATCTTCCATCGTTACTGTTGTCCCATCAACTTGTGCCCGATCTGCATGATAACCTTCTACAACTGGTGTCCGCACATCGTTATAACTAGCCTTGTTACTTACCCATTCTGTTGAGCTGATGATCTTACCAGTTACATTGTCAACTGTAATGGAACGAGTCCATTGTGCATTTTGAACATTGTCAGCTGGATTCTTAGCTCCTGCTCCAACATAGTGAACGGTAAACTTAACATCCTTAAGATAATCAACATCTTCATTGGTTACCTTAGGTCCATCTGGATAGTTAGGATTAATTGGTTCACCTGGAGTACCTGGCTTGTCAGGCTTGAAAGTCGTAGTTCCGTGCTTCAAGACTACCGTGTAAGTTTGTGTAGTATTATCATCATTATCAAATACCGCACCAGTTGGGAATCCATCGCTTACTAAGACATATCCTTGATCTTCAAGTTGCTTAATCGTTGCAGCAGTACTGTAATCGATTGCGCTACCAGCCTTACCAGTTAAGTTACCAGATGTTGCGATTTGCGCATTATTGTTATCTTGATCAACATAATTAACAACGGCATTTTGGTCGTTAACTACTGGTACTACTGGGTTGTATGGTACCGGCGTATCCTTACCTGGGTCCGTTGGCGTAACCGTTGGAACACTTGGAGTGTAACCAGGAATTGTTGGTACTGGTTCA
>NZ_JAJGVH010000074.1:0-80801 GCF_020785355.1 Limosilactobacillus reuteri
CTCGTATTCTATAAATATATCCTTACGGATTTTGCTACATTACAACTTGTTTTCTGGTCACCGCATGATAACCTCTAATTATCATTGGCTTTGGTCAACTGGTATAGGTTAATACCTCCTGTAGTTTTTAACTACTTATGAAGTCTGCCGCCCAGCCAATCTACTGATTTTCGAACTCACATGCTGTATCGATTAGATAGTTTACTAATTCAGAGTAGGATTAGGTGCAGCTTTAACTCTCTAACCAATGAATACTGATACTTGCGAGGATGTTTTTAGTGATTGTAATTAGGGGCTATCATGCAGTGATCAGATTAAGACCAGTAAATTTTAATGAAAGGAGGCCATTCCAATGAAACTTTTTGTCGGTATTGACGTTAGCTCAAAAGATTTAGTAACTTCAATGATTTCTGAAGAAACAACTGAAGTTGTTTTCCATGGTAACTTTGTTAATGATTTGAAAGGCGCAACAGAATTAAAAAACATGATTATCGATACGGCGAATTCAAATCATCTCGACCAAGTTGTGATTGGCATGGAAGCCACTTCCATTTACAGCTTTCACCCAGCAATGTTTTTCCAAGAAGACTCGGACCTTAAAAAGTTCAATACACAATCCGTGGTTATCGATCCTAAGAAAACTAAGCGCTATCATGATGTCTTCGCTGAAGATAAAAATGATCAAATCGACGCTTTTTACATTGCTGACTTCCTACGTGTTGGACGCTATTCAGTAGGGATTGTTCGTCAAGAGAACTACATTGCCCTGCAACGCTTAACGCGTTCCCGATATGAGCTTGTTCAAAGCTTAGCTCGGGCTAAGCAACACTTTATTGAGAACCTATACTACAAGCTCAATAAATTAGTAATTTCTGATGAACTGAATACTTCTATCTTTGGTTCAACGATGATGAGTCTGCTAACTGAAGATATGACTACTGATGACTTACTTAATCTTTCGATTACTGATTTAGCCGATTATCTGAATGAACACGGCCGGGGTCGCTTCGCGAACCCTGAAGCCTTGGCGAAAATAATTCAAAAGGCAGTTCGTGCTTCTTATCGTTTAGACAAAGTAATTGCTAATTCAGTTGATACAGTTCTCTCCGTTTATGCCGAGGAAATTAAAGCTTTTCAGAAGATGATTAAAGACCTCGACAAAGCAATTGAGAAAGTAGTTCAAGTAACTGATGAAGAACAGATTTTGCGCTCCATTCCCGGAATTGGACCAGTATACGCTGCTGGTATTTTAGCTGAAATTGGTCAAATCGAACGATTTGATAATGAAGCTAAATTGGCTAAATATGCTGGGCTTTCCTGGCGAGAAAAGCAGTCCGGAGCTTACGCTAGTGATAATACTCCGCTCAAGAGAACTGGTAATGCTTATCTTAGATACTATTTGGTTGAAGCTGCCAACAGAGTTAGAATCCAAGATCCAGTTTTTGGTGAATATTATCGGCGTAAATATCAAGAAGTAAAGCATACCCCATCAAAACGCGCTCTCGTCCTTACCGCACGTAAACTTATTAGGGTGATTTTCTTCCTACTCAAAAATCATCAAATCTATCAGGAAAAGAGGTAATTGGTATAGGAAGATAAACTGATTCTCGACGCTTAGCTTTTAAAACACCTTGGGATCAAGGCTTATTTAAGTGCGTCAAAAATCTGGTCAAAACAAGTTTGTCAGTGATAATTTTATCTTGACTTATTACCACATGACTTTATATTAGTTATCACTTATTATACCGTATATTAAATTCCGTTTAAATATAAAAAAGACACCAGCAAAATACTGATGTCTCTGGAAGCGATAATCGAAATATTAACGCTTACTGAATTGAGCAGCCTTACGAGCTTTCTTAAGACCTGGCTTACGACGTTCCTTCATACGAGGGTCACGAGTTAAGAGACCAGCCTTCTTTAAAGCGTCACGGAAGTCTGGATCAACAGCGAGAAGTGCACGGGCGATACCGTGACGTACTGCACCTGCTTGACCAGAGAATCCACCACCATTAACGTTAGCTAAAACGTCGTATTGACCTTCTGTTTTAGTAACAGCAAATGGTTGGTTAACGATAGCACGTAAGTTGGCAAATGGAATGTAGTCTTCAATTGCCTTGCCGTTCATCGTAATCTTACCTGAACCTGGTACTAAGCGAACACGTGCGGTTGCATCCTTACGCCGACCAGTACCACTGTATTGTACTTGTTGAGCCAATTCCATTCCCTCCTTAGATTAAGTTAGTAATGTCTAAAACTTCTGGGTTTTGTGCAGCATGTTTGTGGTCTTCACCAGCATAAACATGTAACTTCAAACCTTGCTTGTGACCAAGAGAGTTGTGTGGAAGCATACCCTTGATAGCAGTTTCCAATAACTTCTCTGGTTCCTTTGCAAGGAAGTCACCAGCAGTCCGTTGCTTCAAACCACCAGGGTAGTTTGAGTGACGGTAGTACATCTTTTGAGATGCTTTCTTACCAGTTAACTTAACTTGCGCAGCGTTGATAACGATAACGTAATCACCAGTATCAACGTGTGGAGTAAATGTTGGTTTGTTCTTACCGCGCAAAATTGATGCTACTGCAGATGCTAAACGACCCATTGGGACATTCTTAGCATCGACAACGTACCATTTGCGTTCAACTTCACCAGGTTTTGCGATGTATGTCGTTCTCACGATTAAGTCCTCCAATTTTGTTTTTCTTTTACATATAATAGTGTACCGAGTTATTAGATGGAAAAGAAATACCAATGGCTAGTATACCTTCTTCTAGTACTTTCGTCAATCCTTTTCATCATTTGTTCCATAATCTACATTAACTAAATATAAACCACTTGCTGGAGCCGTCATCCGTGCCAACGTCCGATCCTTTGCTTCAAGGACTCGAGGCACGTCATCTACTGGCCGCTGATTGCTTCCGATTTCTAAGAGAAAAGCAACCATTATTCGAACTTGGTTATAAAGAAAACCATTACCAGTAAAATCAAAGACGACTTCATTTCTTAATTCGTCTCGTCTAATTGTAATATTCTCAATCGTCCGAACATTGCTTTTTGCTTGACTCCCCGACGCAACAAAACTTGTAAAGTCATGAGTTCCAACTAAATCACTAGCTGCTTTTCTCATCTTTTCTAAGTTAAGAGGATATTTAAAATGAGAAGTATAGTTGCGTTTAAATGGGTTCACAAATTCCCCCTGATCAACCCGGTAACGATAAGTCTTACGATGAGCACTGTATCGCGCATGGAAATCATTATCCACTAATTCGGCCTTCTTAATTAAAATATCCAGTGGCAAAATGCTGTTGAGGGCCTTTCTCATCGATTCATTACTTAAATGATAGGGAATATCAAAGTGCGCAACCTGATTCAGAGCATGAACTCCTGCATCTGTTCTTCCTGAGCCGATAACGGGAATAGCAGGAGTTGGGTGCTTAGCAATTTTATTTACTGCATTCTTTAATGTTTGTTCAACTGTCCGCTTATTTGGTTGAATTTGGAAACCGGAAAAATTGGTTCCATCATAAGCAAAGGTTATTTTATAACGATACATTTTTTACTTCCTTATTAATTTATAAAAATATTCGGATGCAAACTAGACCAACTGTCACAATCAATAGCGCCAAACCAGCCCAAGCATCATTTTTATGCCAAACTAATTGACGATAATGAGTCCGTGGTGCATTAGGATCATACCCTCGTGCTTCCATTGCCGTTGCTAATTCTTCTGCCCGCTTAAACGAGTTGACAAACAATGGGATAAGAATCGGAACTAAATGTTTAATCCGTGTCAAAAGATTTCCAGCGTTAAAATTAATCCCGCGGGCCCGCTGAGCTTTCATAATTTTATTAGTTTCATCCATAATAGTTGGAACAAAGCGCAACGCAATGGAAAGCATTAACGTAATCTGATTGACAGGGACCTTAATTATTTGTAATGGTTTCATTAACCATGCCAAGGCGTCTGCAATCTGAAAAGTTTGAGTGGTGGCAGTTAAAACTGTTGAGGCAGTGATAATCACAATAAACCGATAGAAAATAATCAATGAATTAATAAGACCGTCACGGGTTATTGCCATAATTCCCCAATGCCAATACATCTTTCCGCCACTACTAAATAAAATTTGAAACGCTACTGTTATCAAAATAATTAAAAATAACGGCTTAATTCCTTGCCAATACTGTCTTAACCCAACATTACTTAACTTAATTGCCGCAAGAAGCGCTAATAAAAGCCATATAGCAGCTAAAAAATTATTCACGAAGAAAATTAAAATAACGTAAATAATACACATAATTAGTTTTATTCGTGGATCAAGACGATGAAGGATCGATTTTACTGGTACATAACTACCAAATACGATTTTACTATTCATTTTCTTTTCTCCTCATCGCTTCTGCTATTTCATCTGCTAATGCATCAAGCGTAAGCGGTTCTGTATTTTTTAAAGTTATCCCATCTTTACTAAGGAATTGCGCAACTTCGACGGAAACAGGCAGCGTTAATGATAGTTTTTTTAATCGTTGAGCATCACCAAATAATTGCTGAGGAGTCGTATCCGCAACAATCTGCCCATTACTCATTGCAATTACGTGATTAGCATAGTAGGCTACCTGTTCCATTTGGTGAGTAACCATTATAATCGTTGTTCCCTTCTTATTAAGTACTTTAATAAGTTTAAGCAAATCATTAGTTGCTTGAGTGTCCAGTCCCGCTGTTGGTTCATCAAGAATTAAAATTTTGGGATCCATTGCTAAAACGCCAGCAATCGCTACTCGCCTCATCTGGCCTCCAGAAAGCGCAAAAGGGGAGTGTGACTTTAATTCTAACGGCAAATCCACCATTTTTAATGCTTCGTCAACTGCTTTTTCAATTCTTTTTGCAGACCACCCTAAATTATGAGGCCCAAAAGCAATATCCTCCGCAACTGTTTCTGCAAATAGTTGCTGTTCAGGAAATTGGAATACAAAACCGACTTGATGGTGGATTTTACTTAAATATTCAGCTTTTGTCGTTGCATTAATTTCTAAACCTGCTACATTAAGTTCCCCACTGCTAGGTTTTATTAATCCATCAATTAATGAAACCAATGTTGATTTTCCACTTCCGGTTTGTCCAATAATGGCAACAAATTCCTGCTCATGAATTGTTAATGAAACATTATGTAAGGCTTCATTAGTAGAATTGGGATATGTATAGTGGAGTTTTTTTACTGTAATTGCTGCTTTAGCCAATTTTTTAGCTCCTCTAAGTTTAAATATCTATTTGGAATATCAATTCCTCGTTCAACCAATAATTTCTGCAGTTGTTGACTTGCAGGAACTCCTACTCCAATTTCAAGTAATAATTCTTTATCTTTAAGAATTTCGGATGGAGTACCTTGCTTTACAACTTGCGAATCATTTAATACAACTATTTTATCCGCTAGCTCAATTTCTTTAAGATCATGCGTAATCGAAATAATTGAAAGATTATATTCATTTTTTAATCTTTGCAATAAAGACAAAATTTCTTGTCGTGCTAAAGGATCAAGCATACTAGTGGCCTCATCAAGGATTATTATCTTAGGCATTAATGCAAGGATTCCTGCAAGTGCTACCCGCTGCTTTTGTCCTCCTGAGAGATTAATAGGAGCTGTGTTTTTATAATCACTCATTCCTACCATCCTTAAAGCTTTATCAATCTTTTCCTCCATTTCATTTCGAGCTACTTGTCGGTTTTCAAGTCCGAATGCAACATCGTCAGCAACAGTTGCTCCAACAAATTGATTTTCAGGGTTTTGAAAAACGAATCCGATTTGCTGGTGAATCTGACCTAAAGAACTTTCGTTAACTTGAATCCCGTCAACTTCAATCGATCCCGCAGTAGGACTGAGTAATCCATCAATTAATCGGGCTAATGTACTCTTTCCACTACCATTATGACCAATAATCGCTGTCCAAGAAAATGGTTCAAAATCTAGATTGATATTTTTTAAAACGGGGTATTTACTGTCTGGATATGTAAATACAAGCTTTCGAATTTTTATTCCAGTCACAGTATTTCCTCTTTTCAATTTTAGTTAATAAGTATATTTTAGCAAAGTCCACAGAATTATCTATCAAAATTAAATTTAAAATAAAAAATCACTTACCATTGAAGTGCGCGAGGGTTTCCCGCATTCAAGCTAGACTAGGGTTTCCCCACCATCGTAACGCTCTATACTATCAATGATAGTGATTCTTTATTACGTATTTAGTTTATGTGAACGAATTAATTAGTCCACTAATTCAAGAATAACCATTGGTGCACCGTCACCACGACGAGGCATAGTCTTCAAGATGCGTGTGTAACCACCGTTACGATCTGCATACTTTGTAGCAAGTTCTTCAAAAAGGTTTTGAAGAGCAGATTGTACACGAATATCATCGCCATCTTCCTTAACATCAGCAACAACATTACGCACAAAAGCGGCAGCCTTACGACGAGAAGCTAAATCACCATGCTTAGCAAGCGTAATCATCTTATCAGCAGTCTTACGAACTTCCTTAGCACGTGCTTCAGTAGTGGTAATACGACCATTAACGATTAAATCTGTAGTTAAATCACGTAATAAAGCCTTACGTTGTGAACTTGTACGTCCTAATTTACGGTAACTCATAAAGTGGTTCCCTCCTTTGCAATTGGTATACTAATTAGTCGTCTTGGCGAAATGAAACACCAAGATCATTCAATTTAAGTTTAATTTCTTCTAACGACTTTTGTCCTAAGTTTCGAACCTTCATCATATCAGACACTGTTCTATCAGTTAATTCCTTAACAGTATTGATACCAGCTCGCTTCAAACAATTGTAAGAACGTACAGAGAGATCAAGCTCTTCAATAGTCATTTCAAGCATCTTCTCTTTGTGTGTTTCTTCTTTTTCAACCATCACTTGAGCATTTTGAGCTGTTTCTGTTAAATCAACAAACATAGCTAAGTGTTCAGTCAAAATCTTCGCACCTAGACTAACTGCTTCAGTTGGTGTTAATGAACCATCAGTCCAAACATCCAGCGTCAACTTATCATAATCGTTACGCTGACCAACCCGTGCATTTTCAACAGTGTAATTTACACGTTCAATTGGGGTATAGATGGAATCAATCGGTAAAACACCAATTGCTAAATCATCCATCCGGGCCTTATTATCGTTAGCAGAAAGGTAACCGCGACCCTTATCAGCAGTTAACTTGATGTGTAATTCTGCGCCATCAGCAACAGTTGCAATATGCAGATCAGGATTTAAGATTGTAACTTCATTATCACCCTGGATATCACTTGCAGTTACTTCAGCAGGTCCTTTAACATCTAATTCAAGATTCTTTTGATCCTCTGAATCAAGTTTCAAAGAAACTTTCTTTAGATTTAGGATAATCTGCGTAACATCCTCAGTTACACCTTCAACAGTGCTAAATTCATGTAAAACACCATCAATTTGCATACTCGTAATCGCTGCACCTGGCAAAGATGCAATTAATACACGTCTTAACGAGTTACCGAGAGTGGTTCCATAACCGCGCTCAAGTGGTTCTACGACAAATTTACCGTAGTTATCTGTTTCTTCAACTTTGTGAATATTTGGCTTTTCAAATTCGATCATTCTATCCTTGTACCCCTTTCAAAACGTGGTTCGTATTTGAGACAAAAAGGCAATTGATGGAAATAATTGTCTCCAGCAATGTCAATTAAACACGACGACGCTTTGGAGGACGAGAACCATTGTGAGGAACAGGTGTTACATCACGAATAGCAGTAACTTCCAATCCAGTTGCTTGAAGTGCACGGATAGCAGCTTCACGACCTGAACCTGGACCCTTAACTTCAACTTCAACAGTCTTCATACCATGTTCCATAGCTTGCTTAGCAGCAGCTTCTGAAGCCATTTGAGCAGCAAATGGAGTGGACTTCCGACTTCCCTTAAAGCCTAAAACACCAGCTGAGGACCATGCTACAGCGTTACCTTGAACGTCAGTAATCATGATCAAAGTGTTATTAAATGTTGAGTGAATGTGTGCAACACCAGTTTCAACATTCTTTTTTGCACGACGCTTACGCGTACCTTTTTTGGTTGCCATATCTAGTACTAACCTCCTTTTTTATAAAGTTAAATTACTTCTTCTTATTAGCGATAGCTACAGCCTTACCCTTACGAGTACGAGCATTGTTCTTAGTATGTTGACCACGAACAGGTAGGCCACGACGGTGACGCATACCACGGTATGATCCAATTTCTTGAAGACGCTTAATGTTCATTGAAACTTCACGCCGTAAATCACCTTCAACTTGAATTTGATCTACTTGTGCACGAATCTTTTCTTCTTGATCTGGAGTCAAATCACGAACACGGATATCTTCTGATACACCAGCATTTTCAAGAATCTTCTTAGCAGTAGAATCACCAATACCAAAAATATATGTTAAGCCGATTACGATTCGCTTGTCACGAGGTAAATCGACACCTGCAATACGAGCCATGAGCTACACCTCCATTTCTCTATAAAATAAATTACTTACCTTGACGTTGCTTATGCTTTGGGTTAGCAGAGCAAATAACCATAACACGACCATTACGCTTAACGATCTTGCAGTGCTCACACATCTTTTTAACAGATGGTCTTACTTTCATTCTAAAATCCTCCTATTGAGAGTAAATGATCAATAACTACTTGAACCGGAAAGTAATCCGACCCTTTGTAAGGTCATATGGAGACATTTCTACTTTAACACGGTCTCCTGGTAAAATTTTAATGTAGTGCATCCGAATTTTGCCAGAAACATGTGCTAAAATTTCTGCTCCATTTTCCAATTCAACTTTAAACATTGCATTAGGCAAAGTTTCAGTTACTTTACCTTCTACTTCAATTACATCGGCTTTTGCCACGAAATAGTACCTCCTTACCTATTCTAGATATTACGTAAAAATGGTGGAAAGTATAAAACTTCCCACTACTCAGATAGATAAACCTTGCATAGTTTAGCATATGTTTACAAACTTCGCAAGAGATAACTATTATCTAGTTTAGGTTTGTTAATACTTTCTTGATATCTTCGTAAACTTTATCGATATCTTGTTCACCATTAATTTCGTGCAAAACACCTTTCTTTTGGTAATAGTCTACCAGTGGTGTGTTCAACTTAATATTAACATCTAGACGATTCTTAACCGTTTCAGGCTTATCATCATCACGCTGATAAAATTCATGATGACCACAAACGTCACATGTGCCTTCAACTTTAGGAGCATTATAAAGTTTATGATATGTTGCTCCACAGTTACGACAAATAAAACGTCCACTTAAACGTTCTACCAATACATCCGGTTCAACGTGAATATTGATCACAGCATCAAGATGCCGATTACTCTCTGCTAACATCTCATCCAAAGCTGCTGCTTGGTTAAGATTACGAGGAAATCCATCCAGCATAAAGCCATCTTTAGTATCATCTTGAGCTAACCGTTCCTTAACGATACCGTTAGTAACTTCGTCCGGAACAAGTTCACCTTTATCAATATATTTCTTAGCTTCAATTCCCATGGGAGTTTCATTCTTCATGGCTGCCCGAAAAATATCTCCAGTTGAGATATGAGGAATTGGAAAATCTTCAACGATCTTTTGAGCTTGAGTACCTTTACCGGCACCTGGAAGACCCATTAATACAAGATTCATACTCATTAGTCATTTCCTCCTTTAGGTTCTCGAATAAATCCAATATATTCGCGCTTCATTGTTAGTCCGTTTAACTGTCGAACAACATCTAAAGCAATCTGTACGATAATCAGTAAGCTTGTACCACCTAAACCAATTGACTGACTTAGGTTCCATACGTTACTTGCAATTAACGGAATTAAGGAGATTAATCCTAAGAATAATGAACCTACTGTACTCAATCGCATTAACAATGAAGAAATATAGTCTTGTGTACCCTTTCCAGGACGTACTCCAGAAATATAACTTCCTTGCTTTTGTAAATTCTCAGCAAGTTTTTCTGGGTTAACCTGAACAAAGGCATAGAAAAAGGTAAATACAACAATCAAAAATACATACAGTGCGATCCCAGGACCAGATTGCATGTTAAAAATGGTCGTCATGATTTGATACCAACTATCCCCACCATGGTTTTGCTGGAAAGCCATAAGAATAGTTTGCGGGGTTGAGATAAAAGAACCAGCAAAAATAACAGGAATAACACCTGATACGTTAATCTTCAAGGGAAGATAACTACTGGATGGTGAAGTAGTGGTCCGTCTTGTGTATTGAATTGGTAGACGTCTTTCCGCCTGTTGGACCCATGTAACAAACGCTACAATAATTAAAATTGCAACAATAACAAGAGTAACAAATCCAATTCCCATCCACAAAGCAGAACCAGATTCACCAGCAATTTGGTCATCCCATAACTGACGAATTCCACCTGGCATTTGCGCAACAATACCAGCAAAAATTAACATGGAAACACCATTACCCAAGCCACGTTCAGTAATCATGTCTCCCATCCAAGTAGCAAACATTGTACCTGCAGTTAAAATTAAACCGATTGTTAAATACGTTTGAACACCAGGGTGATTAACCAAACGAATAGTACTCAATGCATTAAACCCGGCGGTAATACCGATTGATTGAATAAATCCAAGTACAATCGTTAACCATCGGGTTGCTTGATTAAGTTTTCGCCGTCCTACTTCTCCTTGTTTACTCCATTCAACAAAACGCGGAACAATATCCATTTGTAATAGTTGAACAACAATTTGCGCAGTAATATATGGAGACACTCCCATTGCAAATAAAGAGTAATTCTCCAATCCACCACCACTAAAGGTATTGAGGATTGATGCTAAACCGGTTGAGGAGATTTCCTGCAGAGCAGCAGCGTTAACTCCAGGAACGGTAATCGCTGCCCCAATCCGATAGACAATCAATACAAACAATGTAAAGAAAATCTTTTTACGGATATCTTTTACCTTGAATGCATTTTTGACGGCTGTGAACAAACTACATCACCTCAGTTTTACCACCGGCAGCTTCAATTGCAGAAACTGCAGAAGCAGAAAACTTATTAGCCTTAACAGTTAATTTCTTTTCAAGCTTACCGCTACCAAGAATCTTGATGCCGCTCTTCAAGTTCTTAACTAAGCCACTTTCCATCAATAATTGTGGAGTAACTTCTGTACCATCATCAAATTTGTTTAATGATGCCAAGTTAACAATTGCGTATTCTTTCCGGTTAATGTTGGTAAATCCACGCTTTGGAATTTGCCGGTAAAGTGGCATTTGACCCCCTTCAAATCCTAAACGGGTCTTTCCATGAGCCTTTTGCCCCTTAGTACCACGTCCAGATGTAAAACCGTGTCCTGATGAAAGTCCACGACCTTTACGAAGACGCTTAGAACGAGAACCAGCTGCTGGCTTCAATTCGTTTAACTTCATTAGTAGGCACCTCCTTATTATTTAATTTTAATTACTTAACTTCTTCAACAGAAACCAAGTGAGCGATCTTAAAAATTTGACCGCGTGTTGCCGCATTATCTGGTAAGATAACTGAGCTATTGATCTTACCTAATCCCAATGCCTTAACAGTACGACGTTGAGTAGGTTGTCGGTGGGCAACACTGTGAATTAAGGTAACTTTTACTTGAGCCATAATTTAGTGCCCTCCTTATTCTGCCAAGTGGTCTACTGAAACACCACGTAACTTTGCAACTTCTTCAGCGTTCTTTAATTGCTTCAAACCTTCAAACGTTGCACGAACAACGTTAACAGGTGTGTTAGAGCCAAGACGTTTAGAAGTAACGTCCGCAACACCGGCAAGGTCCATAACGTTACGAACCGCACCACCGGCAGCAACTCCAGAACCTTCAACAGCTGGCTTTAACATGATCTTTCCACCGCCGTATACACCAATAACTTCGTGTGGAATAGTAGTTCCAACGATAGGAACAGTAATCAAGTTCTTTTCAGCAGCTGCTTGAGCTTTACGAATAGCTTCTGGAACTTCTTGAGCCTTACCAGTACCAAAACCAACATGACCTTTACGGTCACCAACAATTACTAAAGCAGCGAAACGCATACGACGTCCACCTTTTACAACCTTAGTAATCCGGTTGATGGCTACAACTTGATCGTCTAAATCCAACTTTGCTGGATCAATGAATTCTGATGATGCCATTGCAGGTTATTCCTCCTTTTTTTAGAATTTAAGTCCGTTTTCGCGAGCAGCTTCAGCCAAAGCTTGAACACGTCCATGGTAAAGGTATCCACCACGATCAAACACAACTTCAGTAATGTTCTTTTCGTTAGCGCGTTTAGCAATTAATGCTCCTACACCACTAGCTTGTTCAGTCTTAGTCTTTCCACTTACTTCACTATCATTTGTGGAGGCACTTGCGAGCGTCACACCCTTTACGTCATCAATTAATTGAGCGTAAATGTTTTTGTTTGAACGGTAAACACTTAAGCGTGGGCGCTCCGCAGTACCAGAAATCTTACCGCGAACGCGTAAATGACGACGTTGACGGATCTTGTTCTTGTCTGGTTTAGAAATCACAACAGTCACCTCTTATTATATTAATTCCATTAAATAAAAGAATGTTAAATAATCTTTTCAGATTACTTACCAGTCTTACCTTCCTTACGGATAATGTGTTCGTTTTCGTAACGAATACCCTTACCTTTGTATGGTTCAGGTGAACGTACAGCACGAACTTCAGCAGCAAAATTCCCAAGGTGTTCCTTGTTAATTGAGCTTAATTCGATAGTAGTATTGTCAGGTACGTTAATTTCAACATCTTCTGGCTTATCCATTTCAACTGGGTTTGAGTAACCAACAGTTAAAATCAACTTGTTACCTTTGAGTTGAGCACGGTAACCAACACCAACAAGCTTAAGAACCTTCTTGTAACCATCAACAACACCTTCAACCATGTTGTTAACATTAGCACGAGTAGTTCCGTGTAACATCTTTAACTTATTAGTATCAGCATCACGATCAAACTTTACAACGTTACCATCAATAGTCATTTTGATTAATGGTGAAATTTCACGAGATAAAGTACCCTTAGGACCTTTAACAGTAACTACATTACCATCTTGAGAAATTTCAACACCACTTGGCAAATCAATTTCTTTGTAACCAATACGACTCATCTTTGCACCTCCTATCTAATATTCGTTTTTTACCAAACGTAAGCGATAACTTCGCCACCAATTTTCTTGGCACGAGCAACTTTATCAGTAACAACACCTTCAGATGTTGAAATGATAGCAATACCTAATCCGTTAAGAACCTTAGGCACAGCATCTGACTTAACGTATGTACGTAAACCAGGCTTAGAAATACGCTTTAAGCCAGAAATAACACGTTGACCGTCATTACCGTACTTTAAGAACACACGGATGATGCCTTGCTTGTTATCATCAACGTATTCAACATCGCGAATGAAACCTTCGTTTTTTAAGATTTCAGCGATGTCCTTCTTCATCTTTGATGCAGGTGCTTCTACTGATTCGTGTTGAGCCATGTTAGCATTACGAATACGAGTTAAGAAATCTGCAATTGGATCACTCATAGACATCGATGTTTTCCTCCTTTTGTCGGTTTTTTTGTTTACCAGCTAGCCTTCTTCAAACCAGGAATTTGTCCTTTGTGGGCAAGTTCTCGTAAGCAAATCCGGCATAGGTGGAATTTACGGTAAACAGAGTGCGGACGTCCACAACGTGCACAACGCGTGTATTCACGACTTGAGAACTTAGCTGGACGGTTGCACTTAGCAATCATTGATTTTTTAGCCAATTTGTGGAACCTCCTTTATTTAGCAAACGGCATACCGAGTTGAGCAAGTAATTCACGGGATTCTTTGTCAGTTTGTGCAGTTGTTACAATAACAACATCTAAACCACGAACTCGGTTAACTTTATCATAATCAATTTCTGGGAAAATTAATTGTTCATGGATACCAAGAGTGTAATTACCACGACCATCAAATGCCTTGTTACTTACACCATGGAAATCACGAACCCGTGGCAATGCCACATTAACTAATTTATCTAAGAAATCATACATACGTTCACCACGTAAGGTTACCTTAGCACCGATTGACATACCTTCACGAAGACGGAAACCAGCGATTGATTTCTTTGCCTTAGTAATTAAAGGTTTTTGACCAGAAATCAAGCCGAGTTCTTCAACAGCTTCGTCAAGATTCTTGGAGTTAGTAGTTGCATCACCAACACCCATGTTTAAAACGATCTTGTCAATCTTTGGTGCTTGCATAACTGAAGAGTAGTTAAACTTTTCAATCAATGCTGGACGAATTTCATTTTCGTATTTAGCTTTCAAACGGTTTTCCATTAGAAGTTATTCCTCCCTTCCTTAAAAATTAGTCAAGTGTCTTACCTGACTTCTTCGCAACACGAACCTTCTTACCATCAACGAACTTGTAACCTACACGAGTTGGTTCATTTGTTGAAGGATCAATCAGCATTACGTTTGAAGCATTAATTGCAGCTTCTGTATCAATAACGCCACCATTAGGATTTGAGTTGCTTGGTTTTTGGTGTTTCTTAACGATATTTACACCTTCAACGATAACGCGGTTTTGAGAAGCAAGTACCTTTTTAATAGTACCTTCTTTGCCCTTATCCTTACCAGCGATTACGCGAACCTTATCACCTGTTTTAATGAACATGTTGATTGTGCACCTCCTTATTTTCGGTAAAATCTTTAGAGAACTTCTGGAGCTAATGAAACGATCTTCATGAAGTCGTCTCCACGAAGCTCACGAGCGATTGGGCCAAAAATACGGGTACCCTTAGGGCTCTTGTCGTTGTTAATTAAAACAGCGGCATTTTCATCAAACTTAATGTATGAACCATCCTTACGGTGAATGCCATGTTTAGTCCGTACAACAACGGCCTTAACAACGTCACCCTTTTTGACAACGCCACCTGGTGTTGCCTGCTTTACAGTAGCAACAATGATGTCACCAATATTACCTGTTTTAACTCGGGAACCACCTAAAATCTTAATAACTAAGATTTCACGAGCACCGGAGTTATCAGCGACCTTCAACCGACTTTCTTGTTGAATCACGGTTAATGTCCTCCTTCCATTTACAAATAAGAATTAGAATACGAATAATTTTTAGAGTTATCTGCTAAATTAAAGGGTAGCAGCTTTTTCGACAATCTTTACAAGACGGAAACGCTTCTTAGCTGATAATGGCCGAGTTTCCATAATTTGTACAGTGTCGCCGGTCTTAGCTTCGTTGTTTTCATCGTGAGCATAGTACTTCTTTGAGTACTTAACACGCTTACCATAGATAGGTGCACTCTTGTAAGTATCAATTACAACAGTGATAGTCTTATCCATTTTATCAGAAACAACGTGGCCTTGGTAAACCTTACGTGCATTACGTTCTTCACTCATGCGCTAATCCTCCTTTTCGTATTCTTATTTGTTTAATTCTTGTTGACGAAGAACTGTCTTAACCCGTGCAATATCTTTGCGTACTTGCTTAAGACTTGCAGTATTTTCCAACTGGCCGGTTGCTAATTGGAAACGTAAGTTAAACAATTGTTCCTTCAGTTCCTTTTCACGGTCAAGTAGCTTATCAGTGGTTAATCCATTCAGTTCTTGTACATAATCTTTACTTTTCATTAGATTGTCCACCTACTTCCTCACGTTGTACGATCTTAGTGCGAACTGGCAACTTGTGACCGGCAAGACGTAAAGCTTCACGAGCGACTTCTTCAGAAACGCCCCCTACTTCAAACATTACCTTGCCACGTTTTACTGGAGCAACCCATCCTTCAGGAGCACCTTTACCGTTACCCATCCGGACCCCAACACCTTTACTAGTGTATGAGAGTTGTGGGAAGATTTTAATCCAAACTTTCCCACCACGCTTCATGTAACGCGTCATAGCGATACGAGCAGCTTCAATTTGACGGTTGCTAATCCAATGTGAATCAAGAGCTTGTAAACCAAATTCACCAAAAGTAACAGTTTTACCACCCTTAGCTTCACCGCGCATATGACCACGTTGAACCTTACGGTGCTTTACACGTTTTGGTACTAACATGTGTTACTTCCCTCCTTGTTCATCATTGTTTGAGTTCTTCTTAGTAGGAAGTACTTCACCACGGTAAATCCAAGTCTTTACACCAAGAACACCGTATGTAGTGTTAGCTTCGTCCCAAGAATAATCGATATCAGCACGGAGTGTATGCAATGGAACAGTACCATCTGAGTATGATTCGATCCGTGACATATCTGCACCGTTCAAACGACCAGCAACTTGAGTCTTAATACCCTTAGCTCCAGCACGCATAGCACGTTGCATAGCTCCACGCATAGCACGACGGAAAGCAATACGAGCTTCCAATTGCCGTGCAATACTCTCACCAACAAGGTGAGCATCTAAATCTGGCTTCTTAATTTCCACAATGTTAATGTGAACACGTTTACCAGTTAATTTATTAAGTTCTTTACGAAGTGCTTCAACTTCTGAACCACCTTTACCAATAACCATTCCTGGCTTGGCTGTATGAATTGATACGTTTACGCGGTTAGCTGCACGTTCAATTTCAACGGTTGATACAGAGGCATCAGCAAGTCGCTTTTCAATATACTTACGGATTCGAAGGTCTTCGTTAAGGTAATCAGCAAAGTCCTTGTCAGCGTACCACTTTGCAGTCCAATCACGAATGACCCCAACACGAAAACCATTAGGATTGATCTTTTGACCCACTATTCATTCCTCCTATCGTTCTGTAACAACCACTGTAATATGACTAGTCCGCTTGTTAATTGGAGAAGCAGAACCCTTAGCACGAGGACGGAACCGTTTAAGAGTTGGTCCTTCGTTAGCAAAGGCTTCACTTACAACCAATGAAGCACGATCTAAGTCGAAATTGTTTTCAGCGTTTGCAACAGCAGATTTTAATACTTTTTCAACATCTGAAGCGGCACCACGAGGGGTGAACTTCAAAATAGCAAATGCTTCGGCAACACTCTTGCCACGAATGGCATCTAATACAAGACGAACCTTACGAGCAGACACCCGTACCATCTTGGCAGTAGCCTTAGCTGACGTAATGTTTTCAGCCATATGTTATTTCACC
Organism: Limosilactobacillus reuteri; assembly: GCF_020785355.1. Taxonomy (GTDB): domain Bacteria; phylum Bacillota; class Bacilli; order Lactobacillales; family Lactobacillaceae; genus Limosilactobacillus; species Limosilactobacillus reuteri_I. The sequence continues at coordinate 17,139 of NZ_JAJGVH010000074.1, forward strand.
CTCCTTACTTACCTGTCTTCTTGTCATCAGAAGCATGACCATGGAAAGTCCGAGTAGGAACAAATTCACCTAACTTGTGACCAACCATGTCTTCTTGTACGTAAACTGGCACGTGCTTCCGACCATCATATACTGCAAATGTGTAACCAATAAAACTTGGGAAAATGGTAGAACGACGTGACCATGTCTTGATGACAGTCTTCTTTTCAGAACCCTCTTGCTCCTTAACCTTCTTCAGTAATGAAGCATCAGCGAAAGGTCCTTTTTTCAAACTACGACCCATTTAGTGTACCTCCTCTCGGGTATTAGAACGTATATAAATTTTAACGAGTATGTGGACCGCGCTTCCGACCACGAACAATGAACTTGTTTGAACGAGCTTTGTGTGAACGGGTCTTCTTACCAACAGTCTTCTTACCCCATGGAGAAAGAGGAGATGGTAAACCAACTGGTTGCTTACCTTCACCACCACCATGTGGGTGATCGTTAGGGTTCATAACAGAACCACGAACGTGTGGACGTTGACCAGCATAACGAGTACGACCAGCCTTACCTTTAATAATCAAGGCGTGTTCATCATTACCAACAGTACCGATAGTAGCACGGCAAGTAGCAAGGACCATACGAACTTCACCAGAAGAAAGACGTACTAATACGTATTTTTCTTCCTTACCAAGTAATTGAGCTGAGGCACCAGCTGAACGAGCAAGTTGACCACCTTTACCTGGTTTTAATTCAATATTGTGAATAACAGTACCAACTGGAATGTTCTTTAAAGGAAGAGCATTACCAACCTTGATATCAGCATCAGGACCAGATTGAACGGTCATGCCAACCTTCAAGCCCTTAGGTGCGATGATGTATGATTTAGTACCATCAGCGTAAACAAGTAAAGCAATATTTGCAGTACGATTTGGATCGTATTCAATTGCCTTAACAGTTGCTGGAACATCATCTTTAATTCGCTTAAAGTCAATAATACGGTATTGACGCTTTGTACCACCACCACGGTGACGAACAGTAATGTGACCATAGCTGTTACGACCAGCAGTGTGCTTTAACGGAGCCAATAATGACTTTTCAGGCGTTGTCTTCGTGATTTCAGCGAAGTCGTAACCGTTCATATTACGGCGACCGTTAGTGGTTGCTTTATATTTACGAATTCCCACTGTTTTTTCCTCCTTTTTTTAATGATTAGTTTTCGTTGTTGTCGTTAAACAACTTAATTTCATTTGAGTCGGCAGATAAAGTAACAATAGCCTTACGACGACGCTTAGTGTATCCTTCGTAACGACCTTGGCGCTTTAACTTACCTTTTACATTCATAATGTTAACTTTTACAACTTTAACGCCAAAAATTTCTTCAACAGCATTTTTAACTTGTGTCTTAGTTGCTCGTAAATCAACATCAAAAGTGTAACGCTTGTTGTCCATGCCAGCCATTGAAGCTTCAGTAACTACTGGACGTAAAATAATGTCGCGTGCTTCCATTATGCGAGCACCTCCTCTACTTGAGAAAGAGCTGACTTAGTGATAACAATCTTTTGGTTATCAACAACGTTCAAGATGTTAACACCTGCTGGAGTAACAACTGTAGCATTAGCTAAGTTACGTGCTGATAAAGCAGCATTCTTGTCGTCATCAGTAACAACAACTAATGTCTTTTCAGCAACGTTTAAGTTACCCATAACATCAGCGAATTCCTTTGTCTTTGGTGCATCAAAGTTTAATGCATCAACTACTACAAAGCTGTTATCAAGAACCTTTTGAGAAAGGGCAGACTTGATTGCAAGTTGACGAACCTTACGAGGAAGGCTGTACTTATATGAACGTGGAGTAGGTCCAAAAACAATACCACCACCACGGAATTGTGGAGAACGGATAGAACCTTGACGAGCACGACCAGTACCCTTTTGACGCCATGGCTTCTTACCACCACCGCTAACTGCAGAACGATTCTTTACAGCATGTGTACCTTGACGTAATGAAGCACGTTGACGCAAAATTGCATCAAATACAACATTTTCATTTGGTTCAACACCAAATACTGCATCGTTTAATTCAACAGTACCGTTTTGGCTACCATCTTGTTTATACAAATTAACGCTAGTCATTATTTACTTCCTCCTTTCTTATTATTTATTGTGTTGTTTGCTAAGACTCTTCTTAGTATTAGCCTTAACTGAGTTCTTAATAGTTACGTAAGACTTGTTTGCACCAGGAACATTACCCTTGATGAGTAATACGTTGTTGTCAAGATCAACCTTAACAACTTGTAAGTGTTGCATGGTAACAGTCTTGCCACCCATACGACCAGGGAGCTTCATACCCTTGAAAACCCGGTTGATAATGGCACCCAATGAACCAGGACGACGGTGATAACGAGAACCGTGTGCCATAGGTCCACGAGATTGGTTATCCTTATGGATGTTACCTTGGTAACCATGACCCTTGGTAGTACCCGTAACGTCGACAGTTTCACCTTCTGCGAAAACGTCAGCCTTAACTTCGTCTCCGACTTTAATGTCCCCTAATTCAGCGTCGCGGATTTCACCGATGAAGCGCTTAGGGGTCGTGTTTGCTTTTGCTGCATGACCTTGTTCAGGTTTGTTGCTCAAAACTTCCCGCTTGTCATCAAAACCAAGTTGTACAGCACTGTAACCATCGTTTTCAACGGTCTTAATTTGCATTACAACGTTTGGTGTAACATCGATAACAGTAACTGGAACTAATTCACCATTGTCAGTGAATACTTGAGTCATTCCAACCTTTTTACCTAAGATTCCTTTGGTCATGAGTACACCTCCAATTTTATGTTTTATGTATTATTCTTATTCTAACAATTAAAGCTTAATTTCAATATCAACACCACTAGGAAGATCGAGCTTCATTAATGAGTCAACGGTCTTGGGTGTTGGGTCAACAATATCGATTAAACGCTTGTGTGTGCGCATTTCGAATTGCTCTCGTGACTTCTTAAATTTGTGTGGTGAACGGATAACAGTGTAGATAGTCCGTTCAGTTGGTAACGGAATAGGACCTGAAATTTGAGCACCTGTCCGCTTAGCGGTTTCAACAATCTTATCAGCAGATTGATCTAAAATACGGTGTTCATAAGCCTTTAACCGAATACGAATCTTTTGTTTTGCCATTATGTTCCCTCCTTCGTCAGATTTGAAATTTGACTAGCTCCGCGGAAATTACCGCCACATCCTGTGGCAAAGCGGCCGGGTGTGTCGCAACCTTCCGCATCAACGCTTCGCAGCTTTCACTTAATAGGGGGTAAGGCAAATCTACCTCCAAAGCTCAAGCACCTATCCATAATACTAAAGAAACGTAATTAGATCAAGGGAAATTTTAGAATATTTTCAATTGAAATATTTTTGTAAAATTTTCTTCCTAAATTAGTTAAAAATTAGCGATACTAAAATACCATTAATTTTTTCTGATGTATTAAAAAGTAATTTATTCGTTTTGACGAAACTCATTAAAATGCTTTTTGAATTTTTATTACCAAACAAAAAAAGAACTACAGTAATCAAACTGTAGCTCTTTGATGGATTTGAGATCACAATGTCAATAATTAGTTATTGCCACCGTTTTTCTTAATAATATCTTCTTGAACAGACTTAGGAACAGCTGAGTAGTGATCGAAAGTCATAGTGAAGGTACCACGACCTTGTGTTGCTGAACGCAATGCAGTAGCGTATCCAAACATTTCAGAAAGTGGAACAAATGAGTGGATTAATTGAGCATTACCACGTTCTTCCATACCATCAATGGTACCACGACGAGCTGTTACTTGCCCCATAACATCACCCATGTTGTCTTGTGGTACAACAATGTCAACCTTCATAATTGGTTCAAGGATAACAGGATCTGCTTTCTTAGCAGCATTCTTAAGTGCTAATGATGCAGCAACCTTAAAGGCAGCTTCACTAGAGTCAACTTCGTGGTAACTACCATCATAAAGCTTAGCATGCATGTCAACAAGTGGGTAACCTGCAAGAACACCATTTTGCATAGCTTCCTTTAATCCTTGCTCAACAGCAGGGATAAATTCACGAGGAACAACACCACCAACAATGGCATCTTCAAATTCGAATCCTTCCCCTTCTTTAAGTGGTGTAAATTCGATCCATACGTCACCATATTGACCTTTACCACCAGATTGACGAACGAACTTACCTTGAGCACTTGCTTGCTTAGTAAATGCTTCACGGTAAGAAACTTGTGGCTTACCAACAGTAACTTCAGCATGGAATTCCCGACGAAGACGTTCAACAATGATGTCTAAGTGTAATTCACCCATACCCGCGATTAATGTTTCACCAGTTTCAGGGTTAGTTTCAGCTTTGAAGGTTGGATCTTCTTCAGCAAGCTTTTGAAGTCCTTTGTCCATCTTGTCTTGGTCAGCCTTAGACTTAGGTTCAACAGAAACTTGAATAACTGGTTCTGGGAAGTCCATTGATTCAAGTTGAAGTGGATTGTCAGGATCAGTTAAAGAATCACCAGTAGTAGTATTCTTCAAACCGATGGCAGCAGCGATATCACCAGAGAACACTTCTGGAATTTCTTGTTGTTGGTTAGAGTGCATTTGAAGTAAACGGCCAACACGTTCACGCTTGTCCTTAGTGGCATTAAGAACGTATGAACCTGATTGAAGTGAACCAGTGTAGACACGTAAGAATGTTAAACGACCAACAAATGGGTCAGTAGCAATCTTAAATGCTAAAGCAGCGAAAGGCTTGTTGTCTCCTGCAGTTAATTCAACTTCATTTCCTTCAGCATCATGTGCAACGAAAGGCTTAACATCAAGTGGTGATGGTAAGTAATCGATAACAGCATCAAGCATCATTTGGATACCTTTATCCTTGTAAGCTGAACCAGCTAATACAGGGAAGATCTTTTCTTCCAAAGTACCTTTACGAATAGCTGCTTTGATTTCATCAACAGAAATTTCTTCACCTTCAAGGTACTTTTCCATTAAGTTATCGTCAATATCAGCTAATGTTTCAACCATTTCGTCATGACGCTTTTGAGCTTCTTCCTTCATATCATCAGGAATCTCAACAGTATCCCAGTTAGTACCAAGCTTATCTTCGTCATAAACATAGGCAACCATCTTAACAAGGTCAACTAAACCGATAAAGTCATCTTCAGCACCAATTGGCATTTGAATAGGAAGAGGAGTAACATTCAAACGGTCTTTAATAGTTTGAACAGAATAATCAAAGTTAGCCCCAACCTTGTCCATCTTGTTAGCAAAAACAATCCGAGGAACATCAAAGTCGTCAGCTTGACGCCAAACGGTTTCAGTTTGTGGTTCAACACCAGCTTGCGCATCAAGAACAGTTACGGCACCATCAAGAACCCGGAGTGAACGTTCAACTTCGACAGTGAAGTCCACGTGTCCTGGGGTATCAATAATGTTGATACGGTGGTCATTCCAAACAGCAGTTGTAGCTGCAGAAGTAATAGTGATACCACGTTCCTTTTCTTCATCCATCCAGTCCATTTGTGAAGCACCATCATGGGTTTCACCAATCTTGTGGATCTTACCAGTATAGTAAAGAATCCGCTCAGTTGCAGTCGTCTTACCAGCATCGATGTGTGCCATGATACCGATGTTACGAGTTTTAGCAAGTGGGTATTCACGTTTATTAGCCATCTTAAAAGAGTATCTCCTTCCGAAATATGGTTATACTTATTTTACCATTATTTTCAAAAAGGGGTGACGTAATCGATGTTTGAACGTCACCCCTTCACTGAAACTAGTTAAATAACCAGAATCAAATGACAGTGATTATTACCAGCGGTAGTGTGCGAATGCACGGTTGGCTTCTGCCATACGGTGCGTATCTTCACGCTTTTTAACTGAAGCTCCAGTATTGTTTGAAGCATCGATGATTTCACGTGCAAGACGTTCAACCATTGTATGTTCACCGCGCAAACGTGCGTATTGAACAATCCAACGAAGACCTAATGTAGTACGACGGTCTGGACGAACTTCAATCGGAACTTGGTAGTTAGAACCACCAACACGACGAGCCTTAACTTCCAAGACAGGCATAACATTTTCCATTGCTTGTTGGAATACTTCAACTGGATCATTACCAGTTTCGTTCTTAATTTCATCAAAAGCAGCGTATAAAATCTTAGTAGCAGTTCCACGCTTACCATCAATCATTAAGTGATCAATTAAGCTAGTAACCAACTTTGAGTTGTACATTGGATCTGGTAAAATTTCACGCTTTTGTACATGTCCTTTACGTGGCATTACTTAACTCCTCCTTAAAATTACTTCTTATCCTTAGGCTTCTTAGCACCGTACTTAGAACGTGATTGCATACGGCCTTCAACACCAGCAGTATCTAAAGTACCACGGATGATGTGGTAACGAACCCCAGGTAAATCCTTAACACGACCACCACGAATTAAAACAACTGAGTGTTCTTGGAGGTTGTGTCCAATACCAGGAATGTAAGCAGTAACTTCGATTAAGTTTGAAAGACGTACACGGGCATACTTCCGTAAAGCTGAGTTAGGCTTCTTAGGAGTCATAGTACCCACACGAGTAGCAACTCCACGCTTTTGTGGTGATGGAGTCTTAATTTCTTCTTTCTTGAAAGTGTTGTAAACATAACCAAGAGCTGGTGACTTTGACTTGCCCTTGTGGCTCTTACGGCCTTTACGTACCAATTGGTTAATGGTTGGCATTATTTTTTCCCCTTCCTTAATTTAAGTCCACACATCCAGGCGGTTCTTTTTTGTGAATAAAAAAAGTCCTAAATGTATCTATACAATTGTTGTGCCTTCGTTGACGCATCTGCCCAACGACAGACACTCCGTTGCTAAAAAAGCACCTTAAATAGACTATCATGCTCACAAATGAATGTCAACGTATCCTCAGCGATTTCTTTTAAATCGTTAATTTAAAAGTAAATTTCATTAAAAATCACGTATTTATTTATTAGGAGGTTTTTTATGTTATTTTTATCATTTTTATTTGGTGCTTCTGTCGCTTCATTTATTACTTCTTGTTGCTATCGTCTTGGTAATAACCACTCTTTAACCATTCCTCAGCGATCATATTGTGATAATTGCCATTGTATTTTGCGATGGTGGCATCTTATCCCTATTTTTAGTTTTATCATCCTTCGCGGTCAATGTTTTTATTGTAAACAAAAAATTAGTTTATATTTGCCAGTAATTGAATTTTTATCTGGTATTGCTTTCACTACTTTCCTCATTTATGAACCTATTCATGATTTAATCATTCTTCTCTTTCTCACTAGCTTAATCTTTTTAACTTCTACTGATTTTTTTAGTCATGCAATCTATTCCTATTCTCTATTGGGACTGTTTCCTATTGCCTTACTATCTATTCCACAAAATTATTTTTACAATTTGATTTTTGCCTGCATTCTAGTAGTCAGTTTACTATTGTTCGCTACTTTTACTAAGACGCTAGGAATTGGTGATATTGAATTTTTGTTTGTAACATGTCTGATATGGGGATGGTATCAAACCCTTTTAATTATCCAATGGAGCTCTTTAATCATGCTATTTATCTTTGTATTTACAAGAAAAAAGAAACTACCATTTATCCCCGCTCTGTCCCTTGTTACTATTCTGTGTCTTTTTATACAAGGCTGTTAAAAATAAAAGACCAGGATTACCCTAGCCTTTTACAATGTTTAATTAGTATCATCTTTTATCGGTTTGAGTTTTACTACAAATAAGTTTTGCCCAAATTGAGCGAGATTTTCAATATTTTGTAGTAATAAAAGCAACCAAGAAAAGGCCAAGCCAAATTCAAACAATTCGAATGCTGTTAAGGAAAGATAGTTCGTTAACTTAAAAACAATATATTCGATACTCATTACGGCTCCAATCGTATAAGAAATCACCAAAAATTGTTTAGTAACTTCAGGTAGAACCCACCTAATAACTACAATCAGAATTAGCATAATATAAACAAGCCACATTGAAATTCGGTCATGTAAAACGTGAAATTCTGGATTATTGGGAAAAAGACCAATAGAAGCGATACAGATAGCTAACATAATTAACAGCCACCGCAATACTTGAATTTTATAACCGTGATACCGACGTTGAATATTTACAAATAAGTAATCAACTAAAGCAATCATTAACAATCCGGTAAAAATTAAAGTTATATTAAATTGCAGACTTGTGGAATTTTTCGCTGTTCCTAAAAAACTGAAATTATAACGCCACCAGTCTCGTTTAGAATTCGTCAACATCGAAAAAAGCATTCCACCAATAATCATTATTGTTAATAAATTGGTGATAACTCCTGATGATAATGTTAACGCCAAATTAATCATAATATAGTTTATTGCCGCAATAATTACAAATATAAAAGCAGTTGCTGTATAAATATCAAACCGCGCATCTTTGAACATCTGACCGAACAGCCAAAAAATTGCCGATAGCGAAAATGCAATGATTAGACCGCATGCAATCGTAATTGTTGGCAAACTCCGCCAATGAAAATCCTTACTAGGCCCTTTTCCGAGAATCTTAGTAATAATAAAAGCTATCAAAAACGATAGAATTCCACTACATACTCCTAAGATTAAAGCACCATTGGCAATGGAATAATCATCACCTGTTATCGGGACTGTATTAATTTTTCTAGCACTAAAAAAAGCTAAAAATATTGCAGCTAAAATAATTGAAGGAATCACATACCAGAAAATATTAATTTTAGGTAGTTGATCACTCACATTTATTGGACGAATGTTAATTTGCTTATGATTAACACTAAGAGAAAGTTCTTCATTCGTAGAAAAATCTGTCTTTTTAAATGCTGAGTCAGGAATTTCTATCTGATATTTTTTTGCCAAGTAATCACCTCATTTTAAACTAAAAAAGCAATGGCCCTTTCACAGGTTAACCATTGCCTTTTTTATAAATTAGTTTTGCTTATCTTCTTCTTTTAACTTAGCCTCAATATCTTTAATTGAGTAAGCAGCTACACTAACTTCTTTTGGCTTGATGTTCCGGTAAGCACTCATACCAGTACCTGCAGGAATAATCTTACCAATAATAACATTTTCTTTCAATCCAACTAATGGATCGTTCTTACCACGAATAGCAGCATCAGTTAATACACGTGTAGTTTCTTGGAATGAAGCAGCTGATAAGAAACTGTTTGTCTCTAAGGCAGCCTTAGTAATACCAAGAATAACAGGACGAGCTGTTGCAGGAATATTTCCAGCAACTAAGGTATCCTTGTTAGCGTCACGGAATTGACTGATATCCATTAATTGACCCGGTAAAAGATCGGTATCACCTGGATCCATGACACGAACTTTCCGCATCATTTGACGAATCATAATTTCAACGTGCTTATCTAACAAGTCAATACCCTGCATCCGGTAAACACCTTGAACTTGCGATAAGAGGTAAGTTTCAGTAGAAAGAACATCACGAACCTGGATTAATTCCTTAGGATCAATCGAACCTTCATTTAGTGGTGCCCCACGGTGAATGAAATCACCTTCAGCAACTTTCATCCGTGCTGTAATTGGAAGGGTGTAAGTTCGGGTATCAGTCTCACCCTTAATCGTAATATCCTTCGTCCGTTCAGCAGGATTTTCTTCGATAGACACAACTTCACCAGTAACCTCTGTAATTGTTGCACGACCTTTAGGATTACGTGCTTCAACAATTTCTTGGATACGTGGAAGACCTTGAGTAATATCATCGTTACCAGCAACCCCACCAGTGTGGAAGTTACGAAGAGTTAACTGAGTACCTGGTTCACCAATTGATTGAGCGGCAACAGTTCCGACAGCTTCACCAGCTTCTACACGGTCACCGGTAGCTGCGTTTCGTCCATAACAACGTTCACATACACCATGTTCAGTGTTACAAGTAAATGCTGAACGAATAGTTACTTTCTTTACGCCTGCATCGACAATCTTTTGAGCCATTTCTTCGTCAATAAGGACATTCTTACCAACAATCTTTTCACCAGTCTTAGGATCAAAGACAGACTTCATAGTGTAACGACCCATGATTCGATCATAAAGCGGTTCAATCATTTCGTTACCGTTTGTAATAGCAGTAACTTCAAGTCCGCGATCAGTACCACAGTCTTTTTCACGAACAACCACATCTTGCGCAACATCAACAAGACGACGAGTTAAGTAACCTGAGTTGGCAGTCTTCAAGGCTGTATCAGTCATACCTTTACGAGCACCGTGTGATGAAATAAACATTTCCAACACTGAAAGTCCTTCATAGAAGTTTGACTTAACAGGTAATTCCATAATCTTACCGTTTGGTGATGCCATCAATCCACGCATTCCGGCTAACTGAGTAAAGTTTGAAATGTTACCCCGCGCACCAGAGTCGGACATCATGTTAATTGGGTTATGGATATCCATGTGTTCAATTAACTTGTTTTGAACTTCATCCTTAGCATCGTTCCATGCACCGATTACTCGTTCATAACGTTCGTCGTCTGTAATTAAACCACGACGGAATTGCTTAGTAATTAAAGCAACTTGCTTTTGTGCCTTATCAAGAATTTCTGGTTTTTCTGGTAAATCATGAATATCAGACATAGCAGTAGTTAAACCAGAAATAGTTGATTCGTAGTAACCTAAGTCCTTAATACGGTCTAAGAATTGGGACGTCTTTGTAACTTTGTAACGCTTATATACTTCAGCGATCAAGTCAGATAGGAAGCCCTTCTTAAATGGTGGAACTAATGGTGCATTCTCAAGGTATTCATGGATATCTTGACCAGGTTCAAGGAAGAAACGATCATCAACACCATTTTGAATATTTGCATCTGTTGGTTCGTTAATGTAAGCAAAATCTTTTGGCATAATTCGGTTGAAAAGAAGCTTACCAACAGTTGTCACCATGATCTTGCCTCGTTGTTCATCAGTAAATGGCTTTTCAGGGAATGCAGATACTTGAACTCCAACACGGGTTTGTAATGAAACATAGTCATTGCGGTAAGCAAGTTCAGCTTCATCAGTATCCTTGAAGATCATTCCTTCACCTTCACGACCCTTATCTTCAGTAGTCATGTAGTAATTACCAATAACCATATCCTGTGATGGTGAAACAATAGGTTCTCCGTCACGAGGACTAAGAATATGGTGAGCAGCAAGCATTAACAAACGTGCTTCCGCTTGAGCTTCATCAGATAATGGAACGTGAATAGCCATCTGGTCCCCATCAAAGTCAGCGTTATATGCTGAACATACTAATGGGTGAAGACGCATTGACTTACCGGAAACCAAGATTGGTTCGAACGCTTGGATACCTAACCGGTGAAGAGTAGGTGCCCGGTTCAATAGAACTGGGTGTTCCTTAATAACGTCTTCCAATACATCAAAGACATCATCATCACTACGATCAATCTTACGCTTAGCAGCTTTAACGTTAGCAGAAAGACCACGCTTTACCAATTCATGCATAATAAATGGCTTGAATAATTCAAGTGCCATTGGAACTGGTAATCCCATTTGGTTCAACTTCAATGATGGACCAACATCAATAACAGAACGACCAGAGTAGTCAACACGCTTACCAAGTAAGTTTTGACGGAAACGTCCTTGCTTACCCTTAAGTAAGTGAGAAAGTGACTTCAATGGACGGTTACCTGGTCCAGCTACTGGACGTCCGCGGCGACCATTATCGATTAATGCATCAACAGCTTCTTGAAGCATCCGTTTTTCATTTTGAACAATAATTCCAGGTGCTTGTAATTTAAGAAGTCGCTTTAATCGGTTATTACGGTTAATAACCCGCCGATATAAATCGTTCAAATCGGAGGTAGCAAAACGTCCCCCTTCAAGTTGAACCATTGGCCGCAAGTCAGGTGGCATAACTGGAATTACATCCATAACCATCCATTCAGGCTTGTTTCCTGACTTAATGAAAGCTTCAAGAATATCAAGACGACGAATAGCACGAGTCCGTTTTTGACCAGTAGCTTCTTTCAATTCTTCCTTTAATTCAGCAGCTTCCTTTTCTAAGTCAACATCAGCTAAAAGTTTTTGAATAGCAGCAGCTCCCATTTCAGCTTTGAAACGGTCACCATATTCTGCTTTTTTATCACGATATTCAGCTTCAGTTAAAAGTTGTTTCTTTTCAAGTGGAGTATCACCTGGATCAAGAACAACATATGAAGCAAAGTAGATAACTTCTTCAAGCGAACGTGGACTCATATCTAATACAAGTCCCATTCGACTTGGAATTCCTTTAAAGTACCAAATGTGAGATACAGGAGCAGCTAATTCAATATGCCCCATCCGTTCACGACGAACTTTTGCACTAGTAACCTCAACACCACAACGGTCACAAACACGACCTTTGTAACGGATACGCTTGTACTTTCCACACGCACATTCGTAATCCTTGGTTGGGCCAAAGATTCGTTCGTCAAACAGACCTTGCTTTTCTGGCTTTAATGTCCGGTAGTTAATAGTCTCGGGCTTTTTAACTTCCCCATATGACCAACTACGGATCTTATCTGGAGATGCCAGACCGATCTGCATACTTTCAAATTTATTGACATCAATCAAAGGATGTTCCTCCTTCTTTCAGTAAACCGTAGCAACCTAAATATTAATTTTGATTAGTTTTGTCATCGGTAGTTGTTGAAGTTGCTTCAGACTTGTTTTCTTCTTCGTTCTTCTTATCGTCTGTTTTATGTTCTTCTGCATATTTAGCTAATGCATCAACATTTACAACTTCATCATCATCTTCGTCCATGTTCTTTAACTGAATTTCCTTGTTGTTACCATCAAGAACCTTCATATCAAGACCTAATGCTTGTAATTCCTTAACAAGAACACGGAATGATTCTGGAACACCTGGCTTAGGAATTGGTTGACCATTGATGATTGCATCATAAGTCCGAACACGACCAACAGTATCATCTGACTTGTAAGTAAGGATTTCTTGGAGAGTGTAGGCAGCACCATAAGCTTCAAGAGCCCAAACTTCCATTTCACCGAAACGCTGTCCACCAAATTGTGCCTTACCACCTAATGGCTGTTGAGTAACAAGTGAGTAAGGACCAGTTGAACGAGCGTGAATCTTATCATCAACCATGTGAGCTAACTTAAGATAGTGCATTGAACCAACAGCAATCCGGTTTTCAAATGGTTCACCGGTACGACCGTCATAAAGAATTGTCTTACCGTCTTCTGGGAATCCAGATTCACGAACAGCATCCCAAACATCTTTATCAGATGCACCATCGAATACTGGAGTAGCCATATGAATCCCAAGACGACGAGCAGCCATTCCTAGGTGCAATTCAAGAAGCTGACCAATGTTCATACGACTTGGCACACCCATCGGACTAAGCATAATATCAATAGGAGTTCCATCTGGCATGTATGGCATATCTTCTTCTGGCACAACGATAGAAACAGTACCCTTGTTACCATGACGTCCAGACATCTTATCCCCAACTTGGATCTTCCGCTTTTGTGCAATGTAAACACGAACCATTGTATTTACACCTGGTGATAATTCATCCCCATTTTCACGAGTGAAGACTTTAACATCTTGGATGATTCCGCCACCACCATGAGGAACACGTAATGAAGTATCACGAACTTCACGTGACTTTTCACCAAAGATAGCGTGAAGAAGGCGTTCTTCGGCAGATAATTCAGTCATTCCCTTTGGAGTAACCTTACCTACTAAAATATCTCCATCATGAACTTCGGCACCGACACGAACAATCCCGTTTTCATCAAGATCTTTCAAAGCATCGTCACCAACGTTTGGAATTTCCCGCGTCATTTCTTCAGGGCCAAGCTTGGTTTCACGTGCTTCAGATTCGTATGATTCGATGTGGATAGAAGTATAAACATCGTCTTTAACTAATCGTTCATTAATAGCGATGGCATCTTCGAAGTTGTATCCTTGCCAAGTCATGAAGGCGATTAATGGGTTTTGTCCAAGAGCTAATTCACCTTGTTCCATTGATGGACCATCAGCTAATACGTCATCAGCATCAACATGTTCGCCAACCTTAACAATTGGGCGTTGGTTGTAGTTCTTACCACCGTTTGAACGACGGAACTTCATTAACTTGTAAGTATCAAGTGTTCCATCTTCTTCACGAACCCGTACTTCACGAGCATCTACATATTCAACCGTTCCTGGCTTCTTAGCAATCATTGCAACCCCAGAGTCATGGGCAGCCTTGTAATCAATACCAGTACTTACTAATGGTGCATGAGGATTGATCAAAGGAACAGCTTGCCGTTGCATGTTAGCACCCATCAAAGCACGGTTAGAGTCATCGTTTTCAAGGAATGGGATACATGCAGAGGCAACAGAAACAACTTGTTTAGGAGAAACATCCATGTAATCAATGTTTTCAACACTGGTTTCGATGTAGTCATCCTTATCACGAGCCATTACTTGATCGTCAACAAATGAACCATCATCATTTAATGGCGTGTTAGCCTGAGCAATGATGAAGTTATCTTCTTCGTCAGCAGTTAAGTAATCAATCTTGTCAGTTACCTTGTGATCCTTCCAGGAAACACGACGGTATGGAGTTTCGATGAATCCATATTTATTTACCCGTGCGTAAGATGAAAGACTGTTAATAAGACCAATGTTAGGACCTTCTGGTGTTTCAATAGGGCACATCCGGCCATAGTGAGTATAGTGAACGTCCCGCACTTCATATCCAGCCCGGTCACGAGTCAAACCACCAGGACCAAGTGCTGAAAGACGACGCTTATGAGTTAATTCACCTAATGGGTTGGTTTGGTCCATGAACTGGGAAAGTTGGGATGAACCAAAGAATTCTTTAATAGAAGCAACCACTGGACGAATATTAATTAATTGCTGTGGGGTAACAGTGTCAGGATCTTGAATTGACATCCGTTCACGAACAACCCGTTCCATCCGTGCAAGCCCAATCCGGAATTGGTTTTGAAGTAATTCACCAACTGAACGAATACGACGGTTACCTAAGTGGTCGATATCGTCTGTGCTACCAATACCTTCTTGTAAGTTAAAGAAGTAGTTTAAGGAAGCAAGAATATCAGCTGGTTCAATGTGCTTGTATTCTAATGGGATATGACCGTTACCAATAATAGGTACAACTCGATCAGGATCAGTCTTAGAATATACTAAAATCTTTTGTAACTTAACTGGTTCAGTTACAACCGCTTCATCTGATGGGGTGTAAGTAATAGTCTTAAAGTCATCACGGTCTAAGTAAGGTTCAAGCTTATTAAGCAATTCCTTGGTTACCGTATCACCCTTTTGTGCTAATACTTCACCAGTATCAGGATCTGCTAAAGTTTCAGCTAAAGTTTGTCCAAGTAAACGGTACTTAAGCATCAACTTCTTGTTTGTCTTGTAACGACCAACTGGTGCCATATCATAACGCTTTGGATCAAAGAAACGAGCTGTTAATAAGCTCCGTGCTGAATCAGCAGTCTTTGGTTCACCAGGACGAAGCCGTTCATAAATGTCCTTTAAGGCTTCTTCAACCCGAGAATCTTCAGCGTTCTTGTGAACATCTTTATCCAAGGTTAATGATAATGTCTCACTATCGCCACCGAACATGTCGATAATTTCATCATCAGAACCAAAGCCCAATGCACGAATTAATTCAGTCATTGGCAACTTACGAGTCCGATCGATTCGAACATATGAAACATTCTTAGCATCAGTTTCGTATTCTAACCATGCACCACGGTTTGGAATAAAGGTAGCACCGTAGTTTGGCCGACCATTTTTATCATTTTCTTCACTATAGTAGACACCTGGTGAACGAACTAATTGTGAAACAATAACCCGTTCGGCACCATTAATAATGAATGTACCTTGGTCAGTCATTAGTGGGAAGTCACCAAAGAATACATCTTGAGACTTAATCTCACCAGTTTCATGGTTAGTTAACCGTAACGTAACATGAAGTGGTGCTGAGTAATTAGCATCGTGTTCACGAGCTTCGTCAACAGTATACTTAGGTTCTAAAAGTTGATAGTCAACGAATTCCAAAGAAAGCTTTCCTTGAAAATCATCAATTGGCATAATATCATCAAACATTTCCCGTAAACCTTTTTCCATAAACCAATTGTAAGAATCGGTTTGGATTTCAATAAGGTTTGGCAATTCGAGAACTTCTTTAATTCGCGAGTAGCTACGACGGGTACGGTGTTTACCGTATTTAACTAAATGTCCAGCCAAACTGTTCACCTCTCTAATTTATTCCGCGAGCCCATTTAAATGTTACAATTTGATTACAATTTGCCTAAAATGCGACTTTTGGGCAAAAAAAATCCAAAAACAGTTCGACGACTGTCTTTGGCTTTTATGCAGAATCTGATGGACAATAGATCACCAGGTTCAAATGAACTCACAATTACATACTATTAAAGTATACAAGTTCTATTAAATTTTGTCAACAATTATTTTTATATTTTTTAATTTTTTCCGCCCCAATTTGATAAACCGTTAATAATGCAGTCTAGGATTAATTGGTCACGTTGTTCTGGTGTAATTGAATGGCCACCAATTAATTGAGAAGTACCAAAAATTGGAGTTAGTCCAGCAATAAATAATTCAGCAGCTTCTTTAGGAAGAATATCAGGACGCAACCCTACATCTGGTTGACGGAAGAATGCTGCAATCGGTTCTAGATAATCCATTGTAAAAATCATATTAAGCTTTTGCTGTGCACTTTTCGATAATAGGCGCATCGCTTGATTGTATTGGTCATAAATACTTAATGGATGATGTTTTTTTAATGCCTTGGTGATTTGCCATAATTGTTCATTCGGTGACAAATCATGTTTACGCATTACTTTATTAATATCTTGGCGAACTTTTCCACATAAATTTGTCATTACATCCAGATATAAAACTTCTTTATCGCTGAAGTGGTGATATAAAGCCGGTTGAGTAATTCCAATCTGTTTGGCAATATCCCGTGTTGAAGTTTCACCAAATCCCTTTTGTAAAAATAATTTTGTAGCGGTTTTTAAGATTGCTTGTCTTGTCTTTTCTAATTGTTCCGCTCGCTTCATTTATTGTTCATCCCCTATTTTTAATCATTAATTATCTGATAAACACATTATAAGACTATAACTTATCTTTTGACAACCGTTTTAGAAAAATAATCATCAAATGTGATAAATGAATGCAATTTGGCAGCTCCTTTTTCTATTATCATCAGAGAACAACGTTGGCGATTATAGTTGATTTTAAGCGATATAAAATGCGAAATATTTATTTGTGTACTTCAAATTTAACGAAGCTAGAATGCAAAACGGTAAATTACTCTGCATTTTCAGAATAACTTACCGTTTCTTTTATTTATTTAATTTTAATTCAACTGCTTTATCTTCATCCGGCTTTTTTACTTTAAAAGTAATTTTACCTTGATGCGCACCTACTGTTACGTCATCCCCCACATTGATTTCACCACTAAGCATTCCAGTACTCAAACCATCCTCAACATGATCTTGTAAAGCACGACGAAGCGGACGAGCTCCATAAGCGGGATTGTAACCAAGCTTTGCGATTACATCAATTGCAGCAGGCGTGACTTTCAAGTTAATACCTTGCTCGCTTACCCGCTTATTTAAATCATTAACCATGAGTTTAACAATTTGATGAAGTTCTTTCTTTTGTAATGAATGGAAGATAATCGTTTCATCAATCCGATTAAGAAATTCTGGGCGGAAGTATAACCTCATTTGTTGCTTAATCGCCGCCGCCATCGCATTATAGTCTTGTGACATATCTTTTGCCCCAAAACCAACCTCTTTCTCATCCTGAAGCTGAGTTGCTCCAAGGTTAGAAGTCATAATAATAATGGTATTTCTAAAATCAACGCGCCGACCTTTTGCATCAGTTAAGTAACCATCATCTAAAACTTGAAGTAATAAATTAAATACATCCGGATGTGCCTTTTCAGCTTCATCTAATAAGACAACTGAATATGGATGTTGCCGTACTTTTTCAGTTAATTGGCCACCCTCATCATAGCCGACATATCCTGGAGCAGCACCAATCAAGCGACTAGTACTATATTTTTCCATATATTCTGACATATCAATCCGGATCATATTATCTTCCGAGCCAAACATTGCAGCAGCTAATGCCTTGGCAAGCTCTGTTTTTCCTACCCCAGTTGGTCCTAAAAACATAAAGGAACCAATCGGCCGACTAGGATCCTTAAGACCGCTTCGTGCACGCCGAATTGCTTTAGCGACTACGGTAACTGCTTCATCTTGACCAATTACTCGTTGGTGCAGAACCTTTTCCAAGTTAACCAATCGTTCACTCTCGCTCTTCTTCAATTGAGTTAAAGGAACTCCTGTCCATTCAGCAACAACTTGTGCAATGTTTTCACCAGTTACTTTCAATTTATAGTTATGGGAATCCTTTTGTTGAGTGCGTTGCTTTTTGCGATCAATCTTATCTTTTAGTGCTAATTCTTGTTGACGAAGAGTAGCTGCACGATCAAAGTCTTGATTATCAATTGCTTCTTCTTTTTGGGTTCGTAAATCTTCTAACTGACTTTCTAATGAAGGCTGATGATTTTTCTTATCTTCAGCATCAATCCGAACCATAGCTGCCGATTCATCAATAAGATCAATTGCTTTATCCGGCAAGAAACGATCTGAAATATAACGATCCGACAATTTAACTGCTTCTTCCAGCGCTTCATCAGTAATCTTAGCATGGTGGTGCTCCTCATACTTCGGTCGTAGTCCTCGCAGGATTTGCAGGGTTTGGTCAGTAGTCGGCTCATCAACTTGAACAGTAGCAAAGCGTCGTTCAAGTGCCGCATCAGATTCTATATATTTCTGATATTCATCAAGGGTAGTAGCACCAATTGTTTGCAGCTCGCCTCGTGCTAAGGCTGGTTTCAAAATATTAGATGCATCAATTGCCCCTTCAGCGCCACCAGCACCAATTAATGTATGGAGTTCATCAATAAAAAGAATCACATGCCCATCGTTTTGAATTTCATCAATCACTTTCTTAAGGCGATCTTCAAATTCTCCTCGATACTTGGTTCCCGCAACTAATGATCCCATATCTAGCATCATCAAACGTTTATTAGCTAATTCAGCTGGGACTTTTCCCTCAACAATCCGCTGAGCAAGTCCTTCAGCAATCGCTGTCTTTCCTACACCAGGTTCGCCGATCAGCACAGGATTGTTCTTGGTACGACGACTAAGAATCTGCTCCACACGTTTAACTTCCTTATTTCGACCAATTACAGGATCAAGTTGGCCATTCCGAGCAAGTTCTGTCATATCACGAGCTAGTTTATCTAATGTTGGTGTACCAGTTTGTTGGACCCGCCGACGAGACGATTGACGACTAGAATTGCGTTGCTGACTATCAGCAATCCCTAACCGCCGTAAAATTACTTTTCTCATCTGTCGTGGCACAACATCTAGACTATATAAAATCCGTGAAGATAGAACACTTTCATCAGCGATTAAGGCTAATAATAAGTGTTCAGTGCCAATCTTCAATGCATGCATTTGTTGGGCTTCTTTACCTGCTAACGATAACACTTGCTTTGCTTTTGGTGAGTATGGGAGATAATCTGAAGCTCCCAGATTTTCCATCGTTCCATAGCCAATTAAGCGTTCAATTTCTTCACGAATATCATCGTTTGTAATAGAAAATTGTTCAAATATTTTATTAGCAATCCCATCTTTATCCATTGAGAGGGCAAGCAAAAGGTGTTCAGTCCCTACTGCTTGGTGTTTAAAGTATTTTGCTTGTTCTTGTGCAATTGCTAGAACATGCTTTGCACTTGGCGTGAACATATTATCCATGTACAATCCCCCTTTTAACTTTCATAGCGAAGTCGATTCAAGAATGATACTAATATCCGGGCGCGAAGTTGATCTTCAACCTTACTATCATTAACTGCTAGCGCTTGTTTAGATAATGCAACAAGCATAAGGTCTCCTTCACGTCTCGTAATCACGTCTTCTTCATATAACGTTCGAACGATATCAAAAGCATCACGTTCACGAACCGAGTCGCCAATTGCTTGAATAAGTGAGTTTAGCACATTTACATCATCAAGTAAATTAACTCGCTCGATTCGAATGTACCCGCCGCCTCCACGCTTACTTTTTACTAAATAACCATTTTGAATAGTAAATCTCGTCTTAATAACATAATTAATCTGTGACGGTACTACATCAAACTGGTTAGCAATCTCAGAACGACGAATTTCGACCTGAGCTGAGTCACCAAGTATTTCTTTTAAGTATGCTTCGATAATATCTGAAATACTTTTATTCTCCATTATATCACCTCGGCTCTTTTGACTAATCTTGACCATTATTTTAACACATTTTTAGAGTGATAGCCTACTTCTATACCCATACATTTAAGGAAATAATAAAGACTAGTGAAGCATTCAAGTGCAACACTAGCCTTTTAGAGAATTAAATATGAACTAACTTTTTTAATTAATCGTTATCGTTGTGAACAAAATCAACAACATTACGACCAACAACCTTGTTATCCTTAAGCTCTTGGATCATATCATTAATTTCGCTTAACTTACGAGTCTTAACGATTGGGTGAACCTTACCTTCTGCACCAAATTGGAAACATTCAGCTAAGTCTTGACGGGTACCAACTAATGAACCGGCAACGATGATACCATCAAGAACAGTCTTAGCAATGTTAAGCTTCATGTCACCTTGTGGAAGAGCAACGGCAACAAGCTTACCATCTGGACGAAGTGAATCAACAGCTTGATCAAATGCAGATGCAGAAACAGCTGTTACTACAGCAGCGTGAACACCGCCAACCTTTTCTTGAATTTGCTTATCAACATCACCGTCATGACGGTTAATTACAATTTCAGCACCATTCTTCTTAGCAGCTTCAAGCTTATCAGGGTTACCATCAACGGCGATAACATGAGCACCAAATACGTTGTGAGCAAATTGGATACCCAAGTTACCTAAACCACCAGCACCAACGATTGATACCCATTGACCTGGCTTGATGTCAGCAACCTTCAATGCCTTGTACATAGTAACACCGGCACAAGTTAATGAAGTAGCTTCGATAGGGTCAAGACCTTCTGGAACCTTAACAGCGTAATCAGCTGGTACAATACATTGTTCAGCCATCGCACCATCAGCAGTGTAACCTGCATTAAGAACGTTACGACAAAGAGTCTCACGACCAGTTAAACAATATTCACAGTGTCCACAGCCCTTGAAGAACCATGCAATTGATACACGGTCGCCAACTTTCAAGGAAGTAACGCCAGGGGCAACCTTAGATACACGACCAACCCCTTCGTGACCGATAATACGACCGGGCTTCTTACCAAAGTCCCCAGCAGCAACGTGTAAATCAGTGTGACAAAGACCACAATATTCCATGTCAACTAAAGCTTCACCGGGCTTCAAATCCCGAAGTTGAACATCTTTAACAGTAACAAAACCGTCTACTGGATCATTAATAACAGCAGCTTTCATAAGGTAAGATCTCCTTTATTAATAAACAAATTACTTTTTACAATGCTTATAGTACCATAACTCCTAGACAAATTTAAAGTGAAAATTTGCACATTTACCGAAAATAAATAATTTTGTTTTTTTATTAAAGTACTGATATAACAACAATAAAGTCTAGTAAATCAATTCTATTCATATTGTAAAGTAAATCACTTACTAATCATCACTAAAACTTTACTGTTATAATTTTAGACGCTCTCTATTAATAATGGATGTTATAATTTAATCAATTAGACAAAGGAGTGAGTATAATAATGTCTTATGGATATATCACCAAGCTAAGTGAAAATGTAGAACGGCAACATGTTCGTTACAATAATCGTTATGGAACAGCAATTGCTGCCGATATCTACACCCCTAAGAATCTAGAAGAAGACAAATTGTTACCAGCCATCATAATCGGGGCACCTTATGGAAGCACAAAGGAACAGGCAGCGGCAATTTATGCAAATATGTTTGCTCAATTAGGTTTTGTTACCCTTGCATTCGATCAAGTATACATGGGTGAATCAGCTGGCGAACCGCGTCATGTTGCTTCTCCAGACTTATATGCAGAATCTTTTAGTGCCGCAGTTGATTATCTAGGCACTAAAGCAAAACATGTCAATCGTGAACAAATTAGTGTTATCGGTATCAGTGGGGGAGCTGGGTTTGCTCTTAGTGCTGCGGCTGTTGATACGCGAATTAAATCTGTTGTAACAATTTCAATGTATGATATGACAGATATTCGTGAGATGGCTAATCTTGCTCCTGAACAATTATTCCAGCTTAAAGATCAATTATCAAAGCAACGGTGGGACGATTTTAAAAATGGGCAGCCTGACTATCATCCTTCCTTCCCAGAAGAACCATATGATAGTATCGACGATTTGCCAAATCATGATGAATTAACAAATGAGTGGCTTCGTTTTTACGCTCTTAAACGTGGCTTCCATCCCAATGCACGTGGAACTGCAACAACCACTTCTAATTTAGCAATGCTTGAGTTTTCTGCATTAGACTATATTAAAGAAATTTCACCACGACCAATCCTATTTGTTTATGGAGACAATGCTCATTCCCGCTCTTATTCCGAGAGAGCTTATTACCTTGCTAACCAGCCAAAGCAAAGATTAATCGTAGAAGACTGCGAGCATATTGATCTATATGATAATATGGAAAAAATTCCAGTAGATCAAATTGCAAAGTTTATAAAAGACAGTTTCAACGCATAATCAAACGACAAAATGCCAGCCAGTGCCTCAATAGTGGAGCGCTGGTCGGCATTTTTTAATGTTTAATAACAAATAGGAATTATGGGATTGAGACTTTTTGATATTATAAGCTATAATTTTAGGCAACCTATTTTTATAAATGCTTAGGGAGATTAAGTATGAAAGAACTCAAAATTTTTCTAATATCATCAGCATTTTTCTTTTTATTTGTTATTACCCATTTCATTTTGATTCCCCTCAATCTTCACTATAATGCCTACTATTATGCAACTCACATGCCACATAAAAGAAACCAATATCCCTTTATCGCCGTAATAAACGTGCGTTCCGATGTACCTATTGCTCGAAAATACGTACCGGGATATAAAATCAAGTATTTTGGAGATGTCAGAGAAGGTTTTAATCCACAAATCCAAAGAAAAAGCATTGCTCAAGATAATGACCTTCTAAATATCTTACAAACCGATGCGGAGTACTATCCGAACGCAAGTGACGCTAATTTTGATAATGAGAACATTGAAGATGATAAATTTACTATCGATTTTGAATCAGATGGTAAAATCGATAAAATAGAACGTGGTAAAGGCATGCCTAATTATGCTGAAAAACTAATTCTTAGTGAGCTAGATCATATCCAAAGTGAAATCAAACATAATGTACCAGAGCCATCAATCAATCTCCAATGGTTATGGAATATGAAGTTTGAAAAGCGATACAGTAATCAGTATTAAATTGTTAAATAATATAACTAATTTCAGCGGTGATTTTTTGTCATCGCCGTTTTTATTACTAGCTCTATCTACAAGGCAATGCCCTTTTTAACAATTAGCAGAATTAGGTCACACTTCCGCAGATATAACCTTAAATGTTTACACTGGAATATCCGAAGAAGAAAAAACTAGAACCGTTGACACAATGGCTAATTTAATCGCTTTTGATTAAGAATTCTCAAAACTCTATTACAGAATTATTGCCTACTAGGTACAATTCAATCCATTTTACAAAACAAAAAAGGACTGTCATTTCAACGATTTACCGTTCAATGATAGTCCTTATTATATATAAATCGGAATTACAAGATTTGAACTTGCGACCTCTGCGTCCCGAACGCAGCGCTCTACCAAGCTGAGCTAAATTCCGAAAAAATAAGCGTAACAATTAAACTGTCACGCTTACTATAATTAGTGCACCCAGAAGGAGTCGAACCTTCAACCTTCTGATTCGTAGTCAGACACTCTATCCAATTGCGCTATGGGTGCATATAAGCGGAAGACGGGATTCGAACCCGCGACCCCCACCATGGCAAGGTGATGTTCTACCACTGAACTACTTCCGCATGTCTTTGATAAGTTATTCCCTATCAACGATTATTAATATTACACGAAAATCTCATCAATGTCAACAAGAATTTTCAAAAAATATTAAATGCGGATGAAGGGACTTGAACCCTTACATCAAAATGATACAAGATCCTAAATCTTGCGCGTCTGCCAATTCCGCCACATCCGCAAATTAATGGAGGATACAGGGCTCGAACCTGTGACCCCCTGCTTGTAAGGCAGATGCTCTCCCAACTGAGCTAATCCTCCATAAATAGGCTTGCTATATAAATCAACCTATTTAATATATCATCTATATACTTTTTTGTCAAATCCTATTTAAGATTTAATTCAATTAATTTTTCATCAATCATGGCTAAGACCTTCTTAGCTGCAGCCGGATCTTCAACAAAATCATATTTATCGCCATCAATAACCATCTTAGGGCTTTCATTATAATCCTCATACCATTGAACATAACGTTCGTTTAAATTTTTATAATATGAATATAAGGAAGGATCATTAGCAATTTGTTCAAATGAACGTCCCCGTTTTTTAATCCGTTCAAGCATTGTTTCAAACGAAACCCTAATTGTAATTAAAAGGTTAGGGGCTTTTTGGTGTGGTTGCTCTGGCAATTCTTCCATCATATTGCCTAATAATGAAGAATAAATATTTGACTCCGTTTCCGTAGCCCGGCCCATATCCGCGTTTAACTTGAACAATAAAGCATCTTCAAAGATTGAACGGTCCAAAACATTTAAGTCATTTGAGTATGAATCTTTAATCTCAGCAAGACGTTTGTTTAAAAAGTAAATCTGTAATAAGAAACCATATTTTTTAGGATCTTTATAAAAAAGCGGCAAAATTTTATTATCGTCGACAGATTCATAAAAGGCCTGGCTATTAAGATGGTCTGCCAATAACTTTGTCAAACTGGTCTTTCCTGCACCGATTGTCCCGGCTAAAGCAATCATTAGTTATTTCCCCCTATTTCAAATTCAAAAAGTAACGAAAACAATTCTAACATTTAAAATAAAAAGGAGCGAGTATTTTCTCGTTCCTTTTTCACTTACTAATCATCTTCTGGTTCGTATGATTCACCCTTTGTTCGCCGTGATAAATCAACCTTATCAAGTGGAATCAAGTGTGTCTTATAACGAATCTTGTAGTAGAAGAAAAGAATTAAGAATAATGGAATTCCCATGTAAGTAATCAAGATGTTTTGCCAATCCATTTTTACAAAAGCATCGATGTTTTGACCACAAATAACGATAATACATAAAGCAAGTGCGAATACTGGACCAAATGGGAATCCTGTTGCGTGATACTTCAATTCGGAAAGCGTATGTCCCTGTTTAAGGAATGCCTTTCTAAATCGATAGTGGGAAACTGCAATTCCCAACCATGCAATAAATCCACACAATCCCGATGCGCCAATTAAGTAGTTATAAGCTTTTGGACCAATAAATTGGGTTGCATAAGCTGCTAATGAGACAACCATTGTTCCTAGTAAAGCATAAATCGGAATACCACGCCGGTTTACATAACCAAAAATCCGCCATGCATATCCTTCACGCGCTTGTGAATAAAGCATCCGGGTTGAGGCATATAAACCAGAGTTAGCAGCAGAAATGACGGCAGTTAAGATAACCGCATTCATTGCACTAGCTGCAAAAGCTAACCCCGCCCGCTTAAACACAATTGTAAATGGACTCATTGTAATGTTTGAAACATCTTGATTCAATAAGTTCTTATCTGTATAAGGCAGGATACAAGCAATAACAAAAATAGCAAAAATATAAAAAAGTAAAATTCGCCAGAAAGTTGAATGAATTGCCTTGGAGACAGACTTTTCTGGTGTAGCGGCTTCACCAGCAGTAATTCCAACTAATTCTGTTCCTTGGAATGAGAAACCAGCAACTAAGAAAACACTAATAATCGCTGGCACTCCCCCAACAAACGGTGCCTGCTTGTAGTGGAAGTTGCTTAACCCAACAGGCTTACCGCCCATAATTCCAAAAATAATTGCAACACCAACAATTAAAAATACGATAACAGTGACCACTTTGATTAAAGCAAGCCAAAATTCAGTTTCACCATAAGATCGTACCGATAAATAATTGATTAAGAAAATTAGCGCCATCACTGTTACACTAAAAATCCAGCCTGGGACATTGGGAAGCCAATAATTCATTACAATTCCCGCAGTTGTAACATCAACGGGGATTGTAATTGCCCAGTTAAACCAATAATTCCAACCAAGAGCAAATCCGAGTGCTGGATCAACAAATTTCGTCGAATAAGCTGAAAACGACCCAGTCAATGGCATATATGTTGCCATTTCACCTAGACTCGTCATTAGGAAATAAACCATAATTCCCATAATTCCATATGCAACCAATGCTCCACCAGGTCCCGCAGTTGAAATAGCGGATCCACTGGCAATAAAAAGTCCAGTACCGATTGTTCCACCAAGAGCAATCATGGACAAGTGACGCGTCTGTAATGTCCGTTCCATATGACCCGTCGACTTAGATTCATCTGCCATAAATATATTTCCTCCAAATTTGTGTGTCTTAACGTCAACATTTTCGAAGAGGATAAATTAAAAGGGTCTTCTGATCGGTAACCCTACCAGAAGACCCAACTTAATACCTATAATTAATCGTTGAATCAATTTAGGAAGCGCCCCGCAATTATTGCGACAGTCTATAGCCTATTATGACTATAGCCCAACACCTACCAGAAATAAGCTAAGTAGTGTTTCGGCATATTTCCCTTTCACTAATACTCCGGTGCTTATTCACCTAATATCAGTTACTAATAAAATATGCAACCTCTTCATCGAATGAAATTATACCCCACTCAAATAAAAATGCAAGCCCGATTATTTAATAATGCGTTGCCATAAATCGTCCTTGTCATAAACAAATCCACATTTAATAAGCACTCGCTGGGAACGATAATTACTTTGTTTGCATTCCGCATGAATCGTAATCTTAGATGGCAAAATAGAAATAAATTTTTGAAGTGCAACTGTCATTATGCCTTTATTCCATTGGTCTCGCTGCAAAAGATAACCTAATTCATAATGATGAGCAATTCTTTTTCCTTCATCCCCATACCAAGCACTTAATACAATCATCCCCACTACATCTTCATTTATTTTTACTACCATCACATGATTATGGCGAATAAACATCTTAATAGCTTGCGTACGTTTTTCTTCTTGAAGCGGTAAAAGCAATCCCACTGCTTGTGTTAATTTTTCATCGCCCAATAATTTAACTATCGCTCCTAAATTGTTATTATTTTTTGCTGGTTCAATTATAATTTCACTCATTTTTTCTCCTATTTCCCGGGAAATAAAAAAGAGGAGCAGCAAAAAAAAGATTGCCCTCCATCAATTTCGATTATTAAATTTCAACACTACGGAAGAACGGAATTCGTTGCAATCGTGGTGCCCAAGCGACATAGAGCCATTCCGCTACTTGTAACCATGCATAAGCTAATAACATTGCACCAATAGTATCAAATGGCCAGTGAGCATAAAGATATACCCGCGATACTGCCAAAAAGAAGACTGCGAATATTAATAAAATTTGCAAAATTGTGCGGACAGATGCTTTTTGAATAAGCGGAATTACAATTAAGAATAAAATTGCTACTACCAAGAAGAATCCTAAAGTGTGACCACTAGGGAAACTATAGCCATCATCTGCTGCCAAGTGTTGTGCAGGACGGACCCGCTTAACGATGTGTTTAATGATTGTCCCAAGCACATCTCCACCAAAAATCGTTCCTAATGACCATAACGCTGGGATGCGATAACCCTTCAGCCATAAAACACCTGCAATAATAAATACCCATACTAAATCTAAGACTGGTTTAGCTAAAAATGAAAGTAAACTCATTAAAGCATGGAACCAACCAATTCCTTCTAGACGCTGACTGGTAAATAATGACTGCAAAACAGCATCAATCATTGTTAACACTGACGAATTAAACATAATTAATAGCATCAATGCAATAAAGAAACCACCGCTTAAGGCAAATCGCCACCACCGATGATCATCACGTTCAATAAACATAATCAAGGATTCTCCTAACTTAAATTAATTAATCAAAAATGAGTATACCACAGTGTCAAAAATTCCATCGTGACTTTTTGATTAAATATTTATGAAGATAGTTCAAAACACGATTTAAAAGTTCTCCTAACCCAAAGCCAAGCGTAATTGCACCAACAATGACAACTACCTGATAGAAATAAACATTAACAAGGTGGTAATTGCCAATAGCAAAATTACGAACCATTTTATAGGCCTGTCCTCCCGGCACGAATGGAACTAGCGCGGGCACATTAAAAACAATAATCGGCATTCGTTTTCGCCGAGCTGCTGCCTGACTCAATACCGAAATTAAGATTGCAGCAACTAAATTACTAAACGCAAGGCCAATTCCACTGCAATAATACATTATCCAATAGATTACCCATACGCCTCCGCCAATCATCCCCGCAGTATTGTAGGCACGTTTAGGAATATTTAAGAGGATCCCAAAACAAACTGTCGAAACATAGCATAAGAAAAATTGTAATAATAGGGTACTCCAATTCATCTCCTACCCTCCTAATTAAAGTGCAAAACAATTACTATCGCGCTACCAATCGAAACGGCAGTTAGGATCGCCTCAATCCCTCTTGTGGGTCCGCTGATTAAATTTCCTGAAACTAAATCCCGCGCCGCATTAGTTAAGGGCACTCCAGGAACCAGAGGCATAACTGCGCCGATAATAATATCATTAATATTATTAGCGAGGTGCATTCTAACAAAGATTACCGCTAAAATACCTATAATCAAGGAAGAACAAAACTCTCCTAAATACTGAATCTTAAATTTTCGCAAGAGGTATGAAAATGCCCCATAACCTACGCCACCTGCAAGGAAGCCGGCCCAAGAATCAGAAACATTGCCTGTAAAGACAATCATCAATGCGCCACTTAAAATTGCAGCGGCAAATGATTCGTACCAATTTTGCCATCTTGGCATCTTTTGGCGATCAATCTTTTTTAATTTGGCAAACGCTTGTGGAACATCAATTTTGCGCCGTGCTAGTTCACGAGAAACTTCATTGACATCCGCAATTTTACTTAAATTATTTTTTCGATGACGAATAGTAATTACTTGGGCATCAGGTTCATTAATCGTCCCAACTACAATGCCAGTTACGGTTGTAAAGGCCTGAAAGCCATGAAGTCCAGCACTTTTTGCCATTCGGGATAAGGTATCGTTAACTCGTTCCATATTTGATCCATTTTCAATTAAAAGTCTCCCAGCTAGCAAACAAGTCTTTAGTGCTAGTGCTTGTCGTCGTTTTGTTAACATCTTTTCGCCTTCTCTGTTCAAAGATATTTATTATTATCCTCTGTTTAGATAAGGAGCTCAATACAAAAAAACGGCCGGAAAAATCCAGTCGTTTTTTTGTATTTAGTCTTTAACTACATTTGCAGCTTGAAGGCCACGTTCGCCTTCTTCAACTTCAAACGTAACATGTTGTCCTTCGCTCAATGACTTAAAGCCATCCCCTTGAATAGCAGAAAAATGAACAAACACGTCATCGCCGCTTTCACGAGTAATGAAGCCATACCCCTTATCGTCATTAAACCATTTAACAGTTCCTTGTTCCATGTTGGAAATCCTCCTGTGCATTAAGCACTAATATAATTTGTAATTCGTCTCAGGTGAAGAGATCCATTTGCAATGAAACAATCGAACCAACCGCACTTAAAAAAACTACAAAAACCATTGTATCACATAAGCAATCATTTACATAATTAATCTTTATTTTCTTGAGCTGTGTCCGGTTCAATAAAAATATTATGTGATGCCTTATATGAAACATTAATTTCTTGGTCGTTATCCTCTTTTTGAATCACAATTGGTCCTTCAAAAGGCTCATGGCGAATTACAGTAACTTGTTCTTGAGGTCGTAATCCCAACTCTTCTAAGTAAGTGAGCAACTCATGATTATCTAAGAATCGTTCTAGTTCAACTTTTTCCCCATCATCAGCATCTGCCAATAAACGATGCGTTACATCTGGAAACTTGCCATTAGCTGATGGAATTACTCCACCATGCGGACAATGATCAGGGTGTTGAAGAAAAGAATCTAAGGCCGTTGCTAGTCGATCACTTGTCTGATGTTCAAGAATTTCCGCTTCTGAATGAACATCTGCAAAATTATAGTGAAGCTTATCCACTAAAAATGTTTCCCATAAACGATGCTTCCGAACTAATTCCGCAGCATACTTTTGTCCTTTTTCCGTTAAAGAAATACCGGCATATGGTTCATGAACAACCAGCCCTTCGTCAGCCAACTTAGAAATCATCTCGGTTACTGATCCAGCGGCAATTCCTAGTCCAAGGGAAATCTCTTTATTAGAAACTTTTTTATGACTACCACCTAATTCAAAAATAATTTTTAGATAGTCTTCCTTCATTGGAGTCAAATTGTTTCACCTCTGGGTATTAAAATTTGGCCTACGATCGGTCATTGTGTGTTTTTATATATTAACATTGAACCCAAATTGATTATAGCATATTATTAAAAGTGTAGTTTGGAAAGCCTAACTTTTTTGTTATAAGCTTTTTACAAACCCGCAATCGATCTTTACGGAGGAGTAGGTAAATCATGGACGAAAAAGTAACAGGGAAACGCTTTTTAGCAGTTACCCTCCTAAATGTATTAATTACAATTGTTGAAATTCTTGGAGGTATTCTCTCTGGAAGTTTAGCCTTACTATCAGACGCTTTTCATAACTTGGGAGATTCGCTTTCCATTGTACTAGGCTATTTTGCCCAGCATATTGGGGGTCAGCCAGAGAATCGGCAGCGAACCTATGGCTACCGGCGAGCTGAAATCCTCTCAGCATTAACTAATAGTATCTTTCTAATTGTTATCTCTGTCTTTTTAATTATTGAAGCTATTAAACGGTTAGAGCATCCTCAGCATATTAACGGAGGCATTATGTTAACCGTAGCCGTGATTGGTCTTCTTGCAAACTTTATTTCGGCAGCTCTTTTACATGCTGGTAGCGAAGACAGCTTAAATGTCAAAGCAACTTATCTTCATATTCTAAGTGACGCGCTCTCTTCTGTCGCCGTTATCATTGGAGGAATCATTCTTACCTTTGTCAATGTGCCATGGCTTGACCCTGCCTTGACAATCGGGGTTGCCCTCTATATTGCTTATGAAGCTTGGCCAATTATTAATCAAACCATTAAAATTCTCATGCAGTCTTCCCCTGATCTTGATTATAATTCCATCGAAAATGATTTAAAACAGATTGATGGCGTTACGGCTGTTCATCACGTTCATGCATGGATGATGGATGAACACCGAATTATTTTCTCTGCCCATCTGAATTGTGATGACTTGCCACTAAGCCAGGTTGAGCGGATCTATAGTCAAGTAGAAAAGATCTTGCATGAAAAATACGGAATTTGCCATGTTACTATTCAAGCAGAATATCACCGTGGGAAAGATGAAGAACTATTCAATACTCCCGTTGATGAAAAAAATGTTATTAGTAACGACTTCAAACAGGACTAAAATTAAAGGAAGCGAAAAGTTGAGCGAAAACTCAGCCTCTTGCTTCCTAATTTTTTATATAAATTAAAATAATTTTCCAACTCCATAGTGAATCGTAATCGTAATCAAACCAATAATAATATTTCGAATAACTGCAACTTTTACAAGCCCGTTACCAAGCTTAGAACTGATATAACCGGTTAGAGCGCTCGTAAAAGCAACCGCTAAAATCACGGCATACCACTTATATGCTTCGGGAGCAAAAGTCATCGCCATCAACGGAATCAAGCCTCCAGCAGCTGCTGAAAAAAGAGAAGAAAATGCCGCATCCCAAGGGTTAAGATAGTGACCAAGCTCAATATCATACTTAATCCGAACAACCGTCTCAAGGGGCTTTTTATTAAGGAGATCCTTAGCAATTTTGATCGATGTTTCAGGGGTAACTCCTTTATTTACATAATAGTCTTTTACTGCCGCAAGTTCCCCTTCATAATCGGTTTTTAAGAGCTGCTCTTCTTTAGCAACGGCCGCTTTTTCCGTATCCTTTTGAGTAGATACAGAGGCATATTCGCCAGAAGCCATTGAAAATGCACAGGCAAGCAAATCAGATAAGCCAGCAATGAAGATAGTAAAACGGTCACTTGTCGCTGCTGCTACCGATACCAAAACACCGACAACAGTCAGAATGCCATCATTTGAACCTAGTACCCCTGCTCGTAACGTATTCAGTTTTTCTTCCATTGTTTGCTTCTGATGTTTTTTCACCTTAATACTCATTTAATCTCATCTCCCTACCGTGCAAATAATTGTCCAATCAGGTATGTAACTCCCATTGTTAACAATCCAGCAACTGCATTTCTGATCATTGACTTAATTCGGTTAGATTTTCCTAAAACTGCCGCAAAATAACCAGTAATTAACAAGGCAATCAGAACTGCAATTGCGGTTGCTAAAATTCGAACGTTTGCGGGGGAAACGGTAACCGCCACCATCGGTAAAATTGAACCGGTTGGAAAAGATATAAAGGAAGCAATTGCCGCAGCATATGGGCTTGTAAACTCATTGGGATTAAAGCCATAGCGCTCTTGAACAGTTGTCCCTAAAGCATCTTTTTCCATTAATTCTTTCGTCGCTTGTTTAGCTAGTTGCGGATCGATGTCTTGAGCTTCATATTTCTTTTGGACATAGTCAAATTCATGCTGGTATTGATTTTGAAGACGTTGCTTTTCACTAATCAAAGCCATTTTTTGTGAGTCCTTTTGGGTTGAAACCGAGACATACTCCCCCATACACATTGAAATCATACCGGCAAGTGTTCCCGACAAACCTGCAATTAAGATGGAACGGGCATTACTCGTTGCCGCTGCTACCCCGATAACAATTCCGGCAATTGAAATAATCCCATCATTAGCCCCCATCACACTCGCACGCAGGACATTTACCTTTTGTGCTAGTGACATCTTTTTCTTGGACACATTTATCCCTTCCCTCTTTTAATTTAGAATCATTATAACATAGAGGTGAGTAAAAACAACCAAATAATCTTCAAATGGTATCCTATATTAGAATCATTAAAAATTATATTTTCATGTAAAAAGAGGCTGGGAAAATAATCCAACCTCTTTACTAATTTAAATTGTAAACTGCCAAAACACAGTAGCTCAAAAATTAAATTATTTATTCATAAGCCTGAACAGTATTTGTCCGAATAACAAATACTGATGTTCCAGCATGGCGAGCCATGTATGATGCCTGGGAACCAACCGCTTTACGATTACCCTTCTTACCAATTGAACCAACAACTAATAAATCCGGTTGGAAAGCAGGAATAACGTGATTACAAATCCGCTCAGCTGGCCGTTCACCACGATCAACAATTGCCGTAATCTTTTCTGGATCTACACCGTAATCAATTGCTGCTTGGACATATTCATTTACCCGCTGACGCAATTCGTCTTCGCTGCTATGAACGTAATCCTTATCTAAGATTTGATATACATTTACCCGATCAGTTTCAAGAATTGAGACAATTCCTAGCGCTGAGCCATCACGTTTCGCCTTATCAACCGCGTATGAGAAAGCGGCACGGGCATCTGGTGCATCGTCAACACCAACGAGGATCTTCTTGAACTTCTTTGGCTTTATTTCGAACATTAGTATTCTCCTCCCTATGTTCTACACTTTAACGATGAAGCATTACTCGCTCCTCTTCGTTAAGTCATATTCTTCACTCCTTATGTTACTACTTATCTCGATTTTGTAAATAATTATTTCGGTCTTCCTAAAATAAAAGTGATTTATTAAAGAATTTTATAATTATTTTTTCAAATTCACTTCTACACAATTCTCATTTTGACGACTTATAGAACAATCGATATAATAAAAGTTACTTACTTCTTGATAATATAACGAAACGGGGGTTAATTATTTCATGTCAATGATTGAATTTCATAATGTACAAAAATATTATGGTAAGTTTCATGCATTAAAAGATATTAATTTAACAATCGAAGCTGGTGAAACGGTTGTTTTAATTGGACCATCTGGTTCGGGAAAAAGTAGTTTAATCCGGACTGTTAATGGTTTAGATCCTATTAGAGACGGTCAATTAATCGTTAATGGCTTTGACCTTGCTGATAAGAAGACCAATGTTAATTTAATTCGAAAAGATGTTGGGATGGTCTTTCAACACTTTAACTTATATAACAATAAGAGTGTTATCGAAAACATCATGCTTGCACCACGAATCGTATTAAAACGCCCAGAAGACGAGAACCGAGAGTTAGCAATGAAACTGCTTGATAAAGTTGGCCTTGCAAATAAGGCTGAAAGTATGCCTGCTCAGCTATCTGGAGGGCAAAAACAACGAATTGCGATTGCCCGCAGTCTGGCCATGAAGCCTAAGTGCCTCCTATTCGATGAACCAACAAGTGCTCTTGATCCGGAAATGATTGATGATGTTTTAGACGTTATGAAAGATATCGCTAAAAACTCCAACATGACGATGTTAGTGGTGACCCACGAAATGGGCTTTGCACGAGCAGTTGCTGACCGGGTTATTTTTATGGCAGATGGTCGGATCTTAGAAGACGATTCAACTGAAAAATTCTTTGGCGACCAGCCTTCTACAGAGCGTGCTCGCGAATTTATGAGTAAGATCAGTGGTCACTAAGGAGGAATTACAATGAAAAAGTATTGGCGATTAATTAGTCTTAGCGCCCTCCTCTTTATCACCCTCCTTACCCTTTCTGCCTGTGGTACCTCAATTGCAAAAAAAGATGTCCTGACTGAGGATATGCGTAGTCAACGAATTACCTGGGGAGTAAAAGCAGATACTCGTCTCTTTGGACTGGAAAATATCCGGACAGGGAAGCTAGAAGGATTTGAAATTGATCTCGCAACAGCTATTACCAAAAAGATTCTCGGCCCACAGGGAAAACCAATTTTTGTTCCTGTAACTAGCGGAACCCGGGTGCCACTCCTTAAAAACGGTAATATTGATGCAATAATGGCAACCATGACGATCACTCCTGAACGGGAAAAGCAAGTTGATTTTACCCATTCTTACTTTGATGCTGGTCAATCTCTCCTTGTCAGGAAAGGAAGTCCGATCAAAAACATCAACGATTTAAATCGACGAGGCGCTGTAATTCTTGGTGTTTCTGGATCAAATTCAGTTAAAAACGTTGCGAGGTTTGCTCCTAAAGCACGCGTTCTTCAATTATCTGACTACGCTCAAGCAATGACGGCCCTTAAATCCAAGCAGGGAGATGCCCTTACCACTGATAATGGGATCCTCTATGGGATGGCAGCTGAAAATCCAGGTTATGAAGTTGTCGGCGGTAACTTTACTAAAGAACCTTATGGAATCGCCGTTAACAAAAATCAAACGCGTTTTCGTAATAAATTAAACTGGGCGTTAAGAGAAGTTGAAAAGGATGGAACCTACAACCGTCTTCTTCTTAAATGGTTTGGCAATGTTAAAGGATTTAATTATCAGGAGATGAAACGCTAATGTTAAATTTAATTATAAATGAGTGGCATCCCCTTTTAACCGGCCTCTGGAATACTATTCTGTGTAGCCTTATCGCATTAATTGGGAGCCTCATTATCGGAACCTTTTTTGCTCTTCTCGAGATTTCGCAACACCGTGTTGTTAAAATAATTGGTCATGTCTATGTGGAGGTCTTTCGGAATATTCCATTATTGGTAATTACAATGGCTTTTTTCCTGATCATTCCAATGTATATTGTTAAAATTAATGGGTTTACTGCGGGAACAATTGGCTTAACTCTTTATACGTCCGCCTTTATTGCTGAGACCGTCCGTGCTGGAATTAATTCAATTGATCCTGGCCAAATGGAAGGAGCCCTCGCCAATGGACTTACCTATGGACAAGCGATGCGCTACATTGTTTTACCACAAGCATTTCGCGTTGTTATTCCACCACTTGGCAATCAATTTATCAACTTGGTTAAAAACTCATCGGTCCTTGCCTTTGTCGCTGGCTTTGATCTTATGTACCAGGGAAATCTAATTGCAAACGATACCTTAGCAACTATGCCCACGTATTTCATTGTCGGGATCATGTACCTCATCATCACGCTTCCGTTGAGTTATTATATGCGACACCTTGAAAAGAAATTAGCCTAGGAGGGATGATCAATGCAAAACTTTATTGACGCGTATTCATGGATTAATATCCGTTTCCTCCTAGAAGGACTTTGGATTACAATTGAAGTTTCCGTAATTTCAATTATAATCAGCTTTATTTTAGGAACTTTTCTCGGAATTATTCGTTACGCTAACATCAAATACTTATCAGCAATTGTGGGTTTCATTATCGATATTATCCGTAATCTCCCCCTCCTGCTAATAATTTTCTTCACCTACTTTGGTCTCCCGAATATCGGAATCAAACCAGAAATTATTCCGGCTGCAATTATGGCACTTTCAATTTTCGAATCGGCAATGGTTGCTGAAATTGTTCGCTCAGGAATAAATTCGATTGATTATGGTCAAACGGAAGGGGCATTAGCTAACGGATTAACTAAGTGGCAAGCTTTACGAATTATTGTCTTACCACAGGCGATTAAGAATATGATGCCGGCCCTCGTTAGCCAGTTCATTTCCTTGGTCAAGGATACATCACTAGCAACAATTATTGTCTTGCCAGAGTTAATGTACCACGCCCAAATCATCTATGGACAAAACACAAATTATATTATTCCAATGTTCGTTGCTTTAGCAGTCCTATACTTTATTGTCTGCTACTCATTATCATTGTTTGCACGTTATTTGCATAAACACATTGCCTGAATATTAAAAATGGCGAGACTAGAAAACTTTTCTAATCTCGCCATTTTTTAATACTGAATCATAAAATCAAACCGTTGATGCTCTCCCGTTAAGCGATTAACATGTCGTTCCATCACTTGACGTCGTTGTCCAAACATCATCCAAACGGCAATTCCAATAAATACTACTAATTCAATTCCCGTCCCAATCCAATCCTGAACTGTTACTTTGCCAGTCATCAACGTTGAATCAGAAGCAATAAATGCCGTCCAATCTAATAAGAAGTGCATTAACATTGCTAGCCACAATTGACCAGTATAAACATAAACGGTTGCAAAAAATAGTCCAATACCAGCTGCGCTAACTGCTTGTAAAACAGTCATTGACCATTCTTGAGGGCCATAGTTGGTAAGATGAACAATTCCGAATAAAATTGAACTCGTTGCCAATGCCAACGGAAGGCGTTGCTTAACATTGCGCCAAGCATAAAATAAGATGCCCAGAATAGCAAAACGGAATAAGGTCTCTTCCATTACCGCAGCTTCAAACGCCGAAAGGGTAAAATCCCAATTAGCACGGTGGAGCCTTGGCATTTCTCCCGTATTTAAGGCCATAAAGATAATATCAACAACAACTAATCCAGCAAATATCCCCCAATTAAAATCACCGCTCCAGTGTGGTTTTAATCCTGGCCATGATAAATGCCACGTCCGCATAACAGTTGTCGTAAGAATAAAGAAAGCAACTGCGCCAACTGCACCAGTGGATAATGCTAATAATAAGAAGTGGTTATCAACCAAGTCTGTTGGTAAGGCAATCAATGGCGTGAAAACCACCTGAGCTAACCAGGCAATAAAGATTAGTCGTTCGATGCTCCAATGCATGAACTCACCAATTACGCTTGCAAAGGGTGCAAACATTATAAAGTAATAAAAAATCATCATTGTCACAACGCCCCGGGATGGTAAATGTAATAGAACAATAATTTCTCGAACCATTACATCCCAGGCAAACACTAAAATTATCGGCTGGGCAATTACCTGCAGCCATGCATTCAACTTCTTAACTAGCAAGGACACATTAGGCAAGAGTTCAAAGACTAAACCAATTCCTAAAATAATAACCATGATCAATAATGCTAATGCAACGGTCTGACGATTAAATTCATAATTACGAATCATCATCATCGCTAAAATGACCAGGGTCGCCCCAATTTGAACCCGGTACCAGATCCTTAGATAATCGTTTCCGGTCATTTTTCCTCATCCTCTCTGGGAAATATAAAATAATTGCTAAATATGATCATACCAAACAATCTCCTTAGTTTTAAGAACAAATCTTCTTTTTTTAGTTTAAACCACAAAAGAACTTGCAGGCAAAAAAACCGCAAGTTCTTTTATTGTTTATTTTGTGTTTCCAGTTGCAACTGGTTGTTTCTCTTTGCCATTCTTCTTTTTAGAATGTTGCTGAGATTTCCGGTGGGAATGATTATTTTGTCGTTCGCTTTTATGTGCTTGATTATTTTTATTGTTTGGTCGACGATAGTGTTGATTTTCTGAACGATTATTGCCGTTCAAGATTGTCACCATCGGAATAATCACAGGACGACGACCAGTGCGATCATAAAGCAATTTTTGCAAACGACTGATAATTGTCCGGTTTAATACCCGTTGATCAATGTGTTTGTGATTCTTAAATGTATTAAGGATCGCCCAGAATACTTCATGATTGGCTGCCTTAATCAGCTCTTGTGACTCATGCATATAAACAAAGCCACGCGAAACAATATCAGGCCCCGCAACAATTTGGTAATCCTTTAAGTCGACAACTGCAATCGCTGTTACGACACCTTCTTCTGAAAGTAAGCGCCGTTCGCGAATTTCTGGATTTCCAACTGTATCTCCTGCATCACGACCATCAATATAAACATCACTAACACTATCAATATGGTCCGCCACTCGACAAGAGTCTTTCGTAAGAGCTAAAACATCCCCATTTGCAAGGACAAAGCTATTTTCCTCTGGCACACCAGTCATCTCAGCTAACTTGGTGTGAATTTTTTGCATTCGGTATTCACCGTGAACCGGCGCGAAGAACTTAGGCTTCATTAACCGTAGCATAAATTCTTCATCGACTTGACCACCGTGTCCTGATGTGTGGATATTATTAACATACCCGTGAATTACATTAGCCCCGCTTTCTTCAAGCTTATTGATAAGGGCATTAACACTAGTAGTATTTCCCGGAATTGGGTTACTAGAGAAGACAACTGTATCTTCTGGCTGAATAGTAATTTGACGGTGAGTACCATTAGCAATCCGACTAAGGGCTGCCATTGGTTCACCCTGCGACCCAGTACACATGATCAATACTTTCTCTGGTGGGTAATTGTTAATTTCATTTTGATCAATAAGCGAATCTTTAGGAATGTTAAGGTAACCTAATTCTTGACCAGCAGTGATTGCATTTTCCATACTGCGACCAAAAACCGCAATCTTTCGACCTTGTGCAATCGCAGCATCAGATGCTTCACGCAACCGATAAACATTAGATGCAAATGAAGCAAAGATAATGCGTCCCTTAATTCGTTCAAAGATCCGGCGAATATGGATATCAACCCAGCGTTCAGACTTTGTAAATTCTGGTCGTTCAGCGTTTGTACTATCTGACGTTAGGAGGAGAACCCCATCATCCCCTAATTTAGCCATTTGTTGAAGATTAGGACCTGGTAAATTACCAACTGGTGTTAAATCAAACTTAAAGTCACCAGTCTGGACAATTGTTCCTTGAGGAGTATGAACAGCAATTCCCAAAGTGTCAGGAATTGAGTGGGTCGTACGGAAGAAGCTCACCCATAACTTCTTAAAATGAACTTCATCAAATTCATTAATTTCATGCAATTCAGCATTTCTTAGCAAGTGTTTTTCTTCCAGTTTCCCTTTAATTAATGACATTGCAAAAGGTCCAGCATAAATAGGCGCATTGACCTTTTGTAAGAAGAATGGTAATCCTCCAATGTGGTCTTCGTGACCGTGTGTGATAAAGATTCCCTTAATCTTATCTTTATTTTCAATGAGGTAATCATAGTTTTGAATTACGTAATCTACCCCTAGTAATTCATCTTCGGGGAATAAAACTCCACAGTCAATAACAATAATTTCATCTTGGAATTGTACACAATACATATTTTTACCAATTTCACCAAGACCACCCATGGCGTAAAAGGCAACTTCATTGTTTTTAATCTTTAATTTTGTCATAATACCTTTCCTTTTATAGATTTTTTATCATGTTAATTAACGGAATTTAAGTAAGCCAAAAGAACCGCTTTGTTTTGGCAAGGTCGGTTATTGATATTCATTTTAATATTGGCACTTAATCTTAATTATTTAATCCGTACGTAAAACTAACTATTATTTTACCACATCTACAAAATTGAAGGTAGTAATTGCCTAATCTTCTTCTGGTAGCTGTTCCTCTTTTTGTTCCCAAGCCTTCATCCAATCAACAACTGGTTCCCCATCTTTATAAAATTTAACATTAGGCAACGCTGTTAAAATTTTTTGATAAGCTGGTTTACTTAGCCGCGTGCTTACATTAACTAATTCTTGATGACCCATAAACGCATTATCGCGCAAGATTTGATTAATTGTAGCCATTAGTTCATTTGATACTTGTGAGCTAAGGATCTCTAAACTGCCCCTACGATATTGATCAACATAAAAATTAATAAATGAATTAAGGGCAACTTCTTTAGCATCCTCGCTTAACTCACTATAACTCAAACCTGTTGTAGCCAATTGTTATTCTTCCTTTCTCAAATTAATTTACTTTGGTTATCCTCTACATTCTAACCTTAACACAAAGTTTATTATCCGTTAATTTTCTTTCCGATCCCGAATACGAAGACTAGTCTTATCACCATTAATCACTGCATATACTTCTTTTGTGGAATCTTCAGCTAATGAGCCCAGCTTAACTTCTCCACTATCTTCCCCGGTTTGTTCTACTTCTTTGATGCCATCAGTAATAAAACGAGTAAAAATCTTATGAAGCTCGCGCCGTTTTCGTTCCTTTTTTACAGCCATCGCTAAAGTAAAACCTTGATCCAAAAATACTTTAATCGTTAATACCTGAAAAATTGTTGGAAAACTAAAATAGTGATTTTTATTCTGCTCATCTTGTTCCGATTTAATATAACCCTTTTTCTCCCAGTATCTTAGTTGACTAGTAGAGACACCAGTTACACGTGCTACTTCACTCATACTAATCTTTAATTGTTTACTAGCGATCATTTTTCTAATTTTTTCAGAAAGCGGATCCATTATTTTCCTCCAAAGTGTATATTTCAATCATAAATTACCAAAAATTCGATATCTTTGTCAAATTATTTGACAAAGATATCGAATAGTATTATATTTTTCACATTGTAAAAAACGTAAAGGAGGATTCTATTAGTGAATCAAGAGCAACAACCTGTTGATATTAATGGTCAAACTTATAATCGTTCCTTAATGATCTTCGTCCTATTAATTGGAGCTTTTTGTACCATTTTAAACCAAACTATTCTTTCAACAGCCTTTCCCGCATTAATGGATGCTTTTAATATTAGTACTGCCACAGTTCAGTGGTTAACTACTGGTTTCTTAATGGTTAATGGGATTATGATCCCCGTAAGTGCCTATTTAACCAGTCGTTTTAATACTAAAAGTCTTTTTATCATTGCTATGTCAACCTTTGAAGTTGGGACAATCTTAGCATGGATTGCTCCATCGTTTGCCGTTTTATTAGCCGGTCGTCTTATCCAAGCGGTCGGAGTAGGAATTAACATGCCCCTAATGCAAAATATTATGCTGACTGTTTATCCTCCTGAGAAACGTGGTGCTGCGATGGGAGTAAACGGCTTAGTTATTGGATTAGCCCCAGCAATCGGTCCAGCTCTATCTGGATGGGTTATCGATAGTTATAGCTGGCGGTGGCTTTTCGGAATGATCGCCCCCATTACTGCTTTAGTTATCATTGTTAGTTTTTTTGCAGTTAAAAATGTTATTCCTAATAAAAAGCCGCATCTTGACTGGCTTTCTGTTGTTATTTCAACATTAGGATTTGGGAGCATGCTTTACGGATTCTCAAGTGTCGGTGATAAGGGGTGGACAGATCCAGTTGTCCTTTCAACCATTATCATTGGGGTGATTTTAGTTGGAATTCTAATCATGCGTCAAAACAAGCTAGACGATCCGTTCCTTGAATTCAAGGTCTTTGAAAGCAAAGAATTCTCCCTCGCAACTATCCTTAGTTCAATTGTAATGATGGCAATGGTTGGGGTGGAATTCGTCATCCCTCTTTACCTTCAAATCATTCATGGAATGTCCGCCTTCCATTCAGGTCTTACCCTTTTATTTGGAGCCCTTTTCATGGGAATTATGAGTCCAATTACTGGGAACTTATTTGACCGTCACGGTGCTAAGCGCTTAGCCTTTACGGGAATGTTTATCTTAACTGTTGGAACAATTCCTTTTGCCTTTATTACTCGTGATACCCCAACTATTTATATTGTCTTCTTATATGCAGTCCGAATGTTTGGTATTTCGATGGTAATGATGCCAGTTACTACGGCCGGAATGAATTCTCTTCCTTACAATTTAATCTCGCACGGTACAGCTGTTAACAATACCATTCGTCAAGTCGCTACTTCTGTGGGAACAGCGATCATGATCTCTGTTTTGACAAATATTACTAATAGCAATCGACCTGCTCATTCACTGCTGACACAATCCCCATTGCAATATAAAGCAAAGATGTTTGATGCTACTTTGATGGGGTACCATGCAGCATTCTGGTTTGCAATCGCCTTCTCACTCATTGGTTTATTCCTTACATTCTTTGTTACAAGTGGTAATGGAATTCACCTCCGCCTTGATAGCGAAGACATTGCAGAACCAACTGATAAAGGAGGGATGAAGTAATGGTTATTATTTTAACTTTTCTAGGAGCACTTGCCTTTTTTGCTTGCATGATGTTTATTCAGCAAAAAAGCCTGCGAATTATTTTAGCTACACTCACGGGAATTATCTTTGTGGGCTCAACTCTTTTGATGACACTAAATTACAGTCACCATTTTGGAATGCAAAAAGTTACGACAACAACCACCAAGCGTATTTACTCTGCTTCAAATTCCTCAATGCCCCTGGCAATTTATCAACCGGTTGGTAAAAGCGGCCGCGATGATGTTTATATTTATAACACCAAAGTTAAACAAAAAACGCCTAACCATACCCAAGCAAACGAATACACCACTAGTCGAATTAAATGGACTAATGGTTCTACCCCTCAGCTCGTAACAACTGAGACGCGCTGGCAATATCGTAATGATTTTTATAAAGTCCTATATGCA
Organism: Limosilactobacillus reuteri; assembly: GCF_020785355.1. Classification (GTDB taxonomy): domain Bacteria; phylum Bacillota; class Bacilli; order Lactobacillales; family Lactobacillaceae; genus Limosilactobacillus; species Limosilactobacillus reuteri_I. Next base: position 60,526 of record NZ_JAJGVH010000074.1, read on the forward strand.
TGGTCAGGAATGAACAATACATTGGTTAAGCGAACTAACGTGTTAGAATATCCACGAATGTATGTTAAACTCACAACGAGTCAGGCAGCTAAACTTGCCAGAGTTGCTAAATCTGCTACGGGAGCCAAATTACAAGCACAAGCAGCAGAACAAGGACGCGCTTTTGTTACATCAAAGGTTCAAGCAGCAATGGCTAAGAATCCTAACATGACTGCTAAACAAATTCAAGAAGTATCAGCACAAGCAGAACAAGAATTTCAGGCCCAAAGCGTTCAACAAATTTTAAAACAAGTTAAGTAAAAAAGTAGAGACTAAGAGAAAATTAAACTCTAGTCTCTACTTTTTTATTTAATCTAATTCAGAAAAGACTGGTGGCAATTCTGAGGTAAATGTCATCTGTTTAAGCGTAAAAGGATCGTTAAAGCTAATTTTACTTGCATGAAGCAACTGATGATCATATTTACTAGTATCGCCGCCATAAAGATGATCACCAATTAGGGGATGACCAATAGCGGCAAAATGAACCCTAATCTGGTGTGTGCGTCCAGTGTGGAGCCTTACCCGCACTCGTGTCCACTTTGCGCCTCGTTCTTCAACCCAATACTCGGTCAAAGCACGTTGCCCATTCTCGTCAATTACCCGTGCAGCCTGCCCATCCTTTCTTCCAATCGGCTTGTTAATCTCGCCATGCTCGTCCATAACCTGTCCTTCTACTAAAGCGGTATATTCCTTCAGCATTTGATGTTGCTGCACTTGCTGACTGATCATACTGGAAGCAATATGATGCTTAGCGATAAGAAGTAATCCCCCCGTAAAGCGATCCAGTCGTGTAATTAAATGAGGACGGAGATCTGCAGAATTATTTGCGATTAAGTATCCCTTTACCCGATTTAAAACTGTATCATTTTGAACTGTTAGTCCTGGGATAGAAGTCACACCTGCTGGCTTATCTACTACCAACCAATTATCATCTTCATAAACAATATTTAAGGGCTCATTACTAATTTCAACAGTATCATCAGCTAATTCTGGCTGAGCCTTAATGGTTAAGGGCTGATTAGGAAGAATCTGAGTTGTTGGCCGTACCTTCCGATGATCAACAAGAAATTCTCCTTCACCGTTTTTAAGATCGTTAAACAAACGATGTCCCATCCCCAATGACTGAAGATATTTCTTTATTTTAATCGGTTCGGTTCCTCGGTATATCCACGTATTTTCCATCTTAATTTCCTCCATCAACATTGCAAAAGATACAAAAAAAGAGCTAATGACCTAAATCACAGCTCTTTAATATTGAACGGTCCGTACGAGACTCGAACTCGTGATCTCATCCGTGACAGGGATGCGTCCTAAACCAACTAGACCAACGGACCAACTTGACAACAAATAAAAGTATACGAGATTTCTCAAAATTAGTCAACAAAAATTTGTAATTTATTTTTGATTTTTCGTTTTTCCTATCTATACCGCAAAAATTCCCAATAGTTTATAATGAAAGTACTAGCTATTATTAAGGAGGAGTTTTTAATGCAGCAGTTGGGCAAACGCCTATTAAACTGGTGGTCTAAGTATTCAAAAGTCATAAAAGTAGTGTTCGTAACTTCAGTCCTAGTCTTTGTTATTCTCGCTTTAGGTAACTTTTTTAAAACAGTTAAATGGCATGAAGTAGGAGTTGGCTTAGCAAACCTGTCTTGGGAAAGCATCATCCTACTCCTAATTACCGGATGCATCGCAGTCATCCCCATGTTGGGGTATGATTTTGCAATCACCCATTTATTACCCGGGAAATTTAAGAAATCATATATTATTCGCTGTGGATGGATTACTAACACTTTAACAAATATTGCCGGATTTGGCGGAATTCTTGGTTCTACTTTACGAGCATACTTCTATCGAAAGAACGCAACTAAGAAAGAGATTCTGCTTGCTATCTCTAAAATCGCTGTTTTCTTACTCTCTGGTTTATCTGTTCTTTGTTGGGTAGCTTTGATCATCATGTTTGTATTTCACGATGGCGGCCACTTTAACCAATACGCACTTTGGCTTGTGGGGGGCGGATTATATTTCCCAATCGTTTTTTATTTTACTGTTATTCATAATAGTAAAATATTTAAGGATATTACGCCAAAAGTAGGAACCTTTTTAGTTACCAGTTCAACTTGTGAATGGCTATTTGTCGCACTTTTCTTCTTATTAGTCGGTTGGTGCCTAGGCGTTCGGCATAACCTTATTAGCGTTCTGCCGTTATACGTTGTTGCCCAGGTTCTCGGGGTTCTCTCAATGATTCCGGGGGCGCTTGGTTCGTTTGACCTTTTAATGATGTTAGAACTGTCATTACTTGGCGTTTCCCAAACTACCTCTGTTATCTGGCTATTATTATTCCGAATTTTTTACTACATCGTTCCATTAATTATTGCTGGGTTCATGTTCTTGCATTCGCTGGCATCACAAGTTAACCAGTTCTTTGACGGATTGCCATTACTAATGGTCCGCAAACTTGCTTACTATTTAATCACAACATTTATGTATGTTTCTGGAATTTTGATGCTTATTACTGCCTCAATTCCAGACATCACAGCGCAAAACAAAATTATTGCGCACCTTTATCCCTATACCTTCTTCTTCCTTCACCAATTGACAACCATCTTATTTGCACTTGCTATGCTTGCCTGTGCCCGCGGTCTTCAATCAAAGGTGAAAAAAGCATACCTTCCCACTTTAATATTATTGGTAATTGGAATTGCTAATACCATTTGGAATCTGGGAACATTGAGCTTAACAATTTACCTCGTCATCGTTTTGATACTTGTTTTGCTCTCTCGCCATGTGTTGTACCGGAAGAAATTGGAATACTCAATTGGAAAATTCGCAATTGATAGTTTTATCTTCGCTGGGGCTTGTATCCTCTATGTAATTGTCGGTGTTATTAATGCTCCTCAATATTCCAGCAAGCATCACATCCCTGATTTCCTATTTTTCCCTGGTGAAAAGATTTGGATTTCTGGACTCTTCGGATTAATCCTCGGCCTCTTATTAATTTTCATCATTCTGCGTTACTTTATGGCCGGGACTGATCCGTTCAATATCCCAAATGTATTTGATGCTGAACGGATCCGCAATGTTATTAAAGAATATGGAGGAAATGAAACTAGTCACCTCGCTTTCTTAAAAGATAAAAGTATCTACTATTACAGTGTTGACGATCATGATAAGCTCTTTTTCATGTATCGCCGTAAATATGATCGCTTGGTCGTAATGGGCGATCCAGTTGGAGATAAGGATAGTTGGCGACCAGCTCTTCGACAATTTGTCTTAGAAGCTGATAAGTATGGCTATCAGCTTGTCTTTTATGAAGTCTCCAGCGATATGACAATGCTTCTTCACGAATTTGGCTTCGACTTTATTAAAACCGGTGAAACTGGCCTCGTTAAGCTGGCAGACTTTACGCTTGCTGGTAAGCGACAACGATCACAACGAGCATTGATGCATAAATTTGATCGTGAAGGCTATACCTTCTCTGTTGAAAAGCCACCATTTAGTAAAGAATTAATGCAAGAGATGAAACAAGTCTCCGATAGCTGGTTAGGAAACGAAACAGAAAAAGGATTCTCTCTCGGTTTCTTTGACTCCTACTATATTAATCAAGCACCTGTTGGTATTATCCGTGATAAGGAAGGCAAAATGGTCGCCTTTGCAACGTTTATGCCGACAGGGGGTAAAAAGATTTTAACAATTGACCTCATGCGTCATAGCAAAGATGCCCCTTCTGGAATAATGGATAAAATTTTCATCAGTATGTTCCAGTATGGTCAGGAAAACGGCTATACCTACTTTGACCTCGGAATGGCGCCTCTTTCAAATGTCGGGGAGTATCAATTTAGCTTTATTGAAGAAAAAGCTGCACACTTCATTTATGAATATGGATATCATTTGTATGGCTTTCAAGGATTACGGCGATACAAGGATAAATATGCGACAGTTTGGTATTCACGTTATACTGCCTTCCGTAAGAAGAATTCAATCATTGCCACAATGATGATTTTAGTTAGTGTCGTTAACCAACGTGTTGATCAGCAAAACCACCGTTCAATCTTCTGGTGGTTGATTAAATAATATAATTAAGGGTGAGGAAAAACTTTTCCGTTTTTCCTCACCCTCTTTACTTTTTTCGCCTATTTTTGATCCATCAAATAATCATATAGCATCTCATGCTTAATCTTATCAGTGTTGTATCCTAATACCTCTGCAATCTGATAAGCAAAGGCTAAGGCAGTTGCGGGGCCACGACTGGTAATGATTTTTCCGTCATTATCAACAACCGTAATGTCCTCTTCAAAATTTGCTGTTGGGGCTACCTTAGCAATTTCCTCGTTAATTCCCGGGAAACAAGTATAGTTATGATTATCAAGCAAACCATACCGAGCCAAGGCAATCGGAGCAGCACACATTGCGGCATCCCACTTATTTTCTGCGTTGCGTTTTTGCATCAATTTCATCAACCTATCATTATCGCGAAGCTTTTGGGCACCCCCGCGACCACCAGGAAAGGCCACCACATCATAATCGAGGAGCCGATCACTCATTACCTCATCACAAGTTAATTCAATTCCGTGAGCGCCAGGAACATGAAGATCCTCTAGTCCGACCATTGTGGCTTCAATCCCCATTCGCCGGAGAACGTCCACAATTGTAAGTCCTTCTACTTCTTCACAACCTGGTGCAAACACTACAGCAACTTTAGCCAAAATATCACCCCATCAATTATTAATTGTTGCAACTACCCGTTTCATTACACCCTTTGCTTCTGGAATTTGATAAAGCGGGTAAATATGAAACAGTCCACGACCCGTATATGAGTTTACAGTAATCCCAGCGTCACGCAATTTTTGAACAAACAAGGTCACATCAGGATACATTATTTCCCTTGTCCCTACAAAAACAGTCACATCGCGCAACTGATCAAGATTCCCATATAAGGGACTTAAGCGATAGTCTTGATGATCTGTATCACCGGCCCACATCGTACCAATTTTTCGTAAACCGTTCACTGCTAGTGTAACATCTTTATCCTCATATTTGCTAATGAGGGGATTTGTGAGGTCAAGATCGAGCCAAGGAGAAAATAAGATGAGGTGACCAGGCTGTGGAAGCCCCTTTTTACCAAGATATTCACAAAAGCCAGCTGCTAATCCTCCACCAGCTGAATCGCCCATAATAGTTACTTTACTAGCAGGCATAAGGGTATAAATTTTACTATAAAGACTAGCAATTTCTTGGTAGGCAGTACGGTAAGTAGCATGCGGAACCAACGAATAAATCGGGACATAAATCTTCGCATCCGTGGCGATTGCCAACCGATTTAAATATTGCCAATGAGTCTTATCGGGACGCTGAATATAGGCTCCCCCGGTTAGATACATGATTACTCGTTGATTATTTCCGTGATTATTTAAGACATATGTTGTTACTTCCTGTTCTTGACGCTGAACATCAACCGTCATTACAGCAGCAGGCAAGTAGTAATCAGCCTCGTTGTCAACCCATGCGTTCCCCACCAAGGCATTAAACTTATTATTTTCTGCAAGATCGTTTTTAAATCCACTTAATTGAATTCCCATTTCAGTAAAGGTTGCTTTACTAGAACGATGAGCACCACATCGTCGTAACTCTCGCAAACTATTCTCAAGATTATTAGCCAAATGACTAGCAATTTGAGTATTAAATTTCTTTATTTTCTCCACTGAAACGATCGCTCCTCATTTAAAATCTTACTATTATCCTATCATGATTTAAGATTTTGTGTCTTTAAGATTACCTAAAGCCATTAGCTCGCGTTGATGACAATGGTTTTGCCAGCCTAAAACCACAACTAAAACTAAAGCAATAACGATTAAAATCACTGCCGCAATGATAATGTCGCGATACCCATTATAAAGAATCGTACGCAGGGTTGGTAAAAGCTTATCTGGAAGACTACTAGCAGTTTGGGCATTGGATAATTTATTTAGCATTCTTAAGGTAATTCCGTGGTGCGTTTGAACACCCTGGAATAGCTCTTGGTTAAGAATAACTCCATACACCGCGGACATAAGGGTCTGACTCAAAATTCGCAATAAGTATCCGAGTGAAGTAGCAATTGGCACATCCCGTAATTCAGCATCTGTTTGAACATTAATCTGTAAAATATTAAAGACAAGACCAACACCAAATCCTTCAAAAGCACCCATGAATAAAATAAGCCAGAATGGTGTTTTTTGTCCCCCAATCATTATTCCTAAATAGGCAATAAAAATTGAAGCCGCACCACAGGTAACAATCCAGTATTTTCCCCATCGTTCCTGTAATACTGGCACTAATTCTGAACCAATAAAGTTAGTAACCGCCCCTGGAATTTGCGTCATTCCGCCAAGCAGCGCACTTAAACCTAAAATTCCCTGAGCCCACATTGGAATATAAGTGACAAATGCAATAAAGGAACCCCAAATTATGACGAACAAAGTAAAATCAATTACTAGTTCACGATTTTTAAACAGACGGCTAGGAACAATTGGGTCGACCGCCTTACTGTCAACTTTTATCATTCCGCCAAGCAATAAGAGACCAACAACTAATAAACAGCCCACTACTAAGCCAGAAGCTGAACCAATTAATTGAACAGCTACTAAAATCATTACTAAACTGACTACCAATAAAGTCGCTCCAAGATAATCAACCGGCTTACCAGCAGCTTGCTTTTTCACATTCTTATAGAACAGACTAATAATGGTAATCGCAATTAAGGCAATCGGCACATTAACATAGAAAACCCAGTGCCAGCTCAACGCGTCAACAATCCATCCACCGAGGAGGGGACCAATAATCGAAGCAGTTCCAAAACAAGCACTGGCAATTCCCAATACTTGAGCTCGTTTTTTTAGGTTGTCGTACAATTCAGCAAAAACGATAAACGGGATTGTATTCATTCCTCCAGCACCAATTCCCATTACAGTTCGCGCGATAATAAACCATAAAATATTAGGGGCTAATCCTTGAAAGATGGCTCCGACTAAAAACATGGAGGTAGCAGTAATATAGGCTTGCTTGTTTCCCTTATGCTCACCAAACTTACTCCATAACGGGGTTGCAACAGCCATTCCCAAAAGAAAAGTTGCGATGATCCACCCCATATATTGCAACCCATGAAGGTCACTGGTAATAGCTGGCAAGGCCGTATTTACAATCGTACCATCCATCCCCGCCATGATGTTAGATAGTAACAACGCCCCAGTAACAATTGTTCGTCGTTGTTGTAATTCCACTTTTTCATCCCCTTTAATTCTCTCCGTACTAAAGAGGATGGAACAGAGCATCTAAGTGCGTTGTCCCATCCTCTTGAATTACAAACTGTTTTCCATTATACGACCTTAGGCATAAAAAGTATAATGGTTATTTTTTCATTTTCTTAATATCCTGCCCTAACTGTTGCCAATCTGCTTTAATAGTAGGCTCCAATCGGCGGGCATAGAGTACTGCGGCCGGATGATACATCGGCATAATCCAATGCTTATCAGTCGTCAACTCATAACCATCATGCGCATCATTAGTCCGTTGAATTTTTTCGTGGAGAAGTTGCCCATGAAGCTTACCAATATTAGCCTGACTACCAAGCAGCCGTTGTAAAGCCGTATTGCCAAGCGTAACAATAATTTTCGGCTTAACTTGAGCTAATTCCCAATCAAACAAAGGGGCAAATGCTAAGACTTCTTTTTTAGTTGGCGTCCGATTTGGGTGTTTTTCAATTACTTCACCCGTCTTCTTATCGACTGCTTTCTTAATACTATAAGGCCGTTGACGAACTACACTGGTAATATAAACGGTTGAACGCGAATATCCGATTGATTCAATCAATTTCATCAGTTCTTGACCGGAAGCACCAGAAAAAGGAATATTTACCTTTTCTTCGTGACGACCAGGAGCCTCTCCTACTAACATCAAGTCTGGATTAAGTGGTCCTTGACCTGGAGTAAAACCTGTTAATTGTCGATCCTTTGTTTTTTCTTTTACCTCTGCCAGGAGTGTTGGCGGATATTCTGCAATCATGTTCTCAATCTCCTATCCATTATGTCGCCACTTAGAATCTGTAAGAATACGAGCAGCGATCAATCCCATTGGCAAGAATACAACAATCATAAGCGCCTTGGTCATCCAAAGCGTTCCTACACTAATCGAAGTTAAACCGATATTATACATTGCCCGATACATATAAAGTCCCGGGACCATAATAACAATCGATGGAACCGTGATTGAAATTTGTGGATATTGAATTTTACGTTTAACAATCGATGCCAATAACCCAGCAACTAACGCCCCTAAAAATGCGGCTGCTCCTGCCGGTATTCCGGTCAAGTCCGTTAATTCTAAGCGTAAGGTATTGGCAATCGCACCAATACAACCGGCAATAGCTGCCATTTTAGGCGTACTGTTAAACATTATTGAGAAGCCAAATACTCCACAAAAGCTGGCTGGCAGCCGGAGTAAAAAGAGCATTAATGCAGATAGCGGCAATGCTTGAAAATTCTCAGGACGGAGATTAACCATTAATGCTACAATCCACCCAACCAATGTAGCAACTGTAATAATTGCGATTGCATAGGTCATCCGTTCAAGCCCAGACCGCATATCAAGTTTTGAAATATCAAGGCCACTAGTAATAAATGGAAATCCCGGAATAATAAACAGCATTGCGCCGATATACCCTGCTTCATGACGCGAACTTACATTAAACGTTAATTGCATCAAACTTAAAGCCAGCAGGTAAGAAAGACACGCAACTGCAACCGCGACCGCTACTCCCGCAAATAAAGTAATGTGATGGTCAATCATCTTACGACGGACATAGTTTCCGAGGCCAGCCCCGATAAAACTACAAAACATTTCAACTGGTCCACCACCGAGTAAAAAGACGAAGGCGCTGCATGCCAGAGCAGCTGCTAGTCCTACTTGGTAAGGAGCGTAATTCCCTTTTGAGTGAGCGATTTCTTCCAACTGGGAGTGGATTTCTCCAATTGTCATCTCACTCCCATTCTGATCAAATTCTTTAATAAATCGCTCCATCTGCGAAAGTTTTGTCGTATTTACACTTGTGCTTGGCAAAGATATTGCCTGCGTGTAACTATGGTGGGCGTCCATACAAGTATATTCGAGGGAAACTAACCCAATATCGACCGAACAAGTCATTTTCAACGTCCGGGCAACTGTATTCATTGAATCACGAACTCGCCATGCCCCCGTTCCATAAGACAGCATCATTAATCCAATTCGCCCGACAATCGCTGCTCGTTCTACTAAATTAGCCTCATACGCAGGGGTGAAATTATCATTTGTAAAAAAGTCATGCCATGGAATCGCCATATGATGCTTATCAGACAAATGTTCAGTCGGCTCAAAATCATTCGCTGAGATCTCTTTATCCTTACTCAAAACCCATCCAGCTCCTCTTATCAATTCTCTTAACTATTTAATTATACGGCGGCTGTCAAGCGACGGGAGTGATTTCCTTTAATTTAGTGATTAATTGCTGTTCATCATCGCTTAAAATGTAATCCTCCCGTGTGGCAAGCGAAATAAAAAACTTTTCCGGAATTGGGTCTTTAATATCGAGGGCGACAATTCCCGGTTCATCCTTTACCGCATCTTTAACCATCAAACTAATTCCCTTATTTTGCCGTACTAACTCTTTAATCCAGGAAACATTTGGTACCTTATAAATTGCCGTTTGTGGATTAATTTGGGCATAGGTAGAATAAGCTTGAAAGGCAGCTTTATGGACATATTGCTGGTCATAATTAATAAAGATTTCGTTCGTTAAGTCTTGAAAACTAACCGCCTTTTTCTTTGCAAGTGGATGATCAGCACTTACGATGATACTAAATGGTCGCGCAGTTATTAATTCCGCAAAAATACCGGTTTGATCAATTGGCGCAATTGAACCCAGCATGGCAATATCGATCTTTCCCGCTTGTAATTCACTTAGCAATTCATGAGACCCCACAGAAACGATTTTTATTCGTTGAAGAAGCTGCTTAGAAAGATTGCCGATAATGTGTGAAATATACATTTTTCCAATGATTGGCGGAAGACCGAATTTTATTTGTCGTTGATCGGACCGTGCTATTTCTTGATGGGCAATGTCTATTTTTTTATTTATCGCCAACGCTTTTTCATATAGTAACTGCCCACTGCGCGTAATCATTTCATCCCTATGAACACGATCTTTGCGCACTAATTTTGTGTCAAATTCTTGCTCAAGGCGACGAATTGCCTGGGTAATACTAGGTTGAGAAACATTAAAATACTTTGCTACTTGCGTATAATTTTTTAATTTAACTAACATGGCAAAGTATTGCAAATCACGAGTATTCATCGTCTTAACCCTTTCTATGTCGAAATAATATCTTTATCTTACGTCAATTAAGTATTCATTTGCAATTAAGATTCTGAATATTCTTATAATGCTTGTATTCATCTTTGGCCTAACAAAAAAACTACTTGGCAAATTTCACCAAGTAGTTTTCTTTTAAGATAAATTTTTACCACATTCCAATAACTTTCATCCAAAGACTACCAATACCGATCCATACGACAAGGTAGAAAATACCAAGGACAAAGTTTAATGACCACCACTTCGATTGTGGAACATAACCTGAACCAAAGAGAACAGGAGCTGGACCAGAAGCGTAGTGAGTAGTAGATGCCATTAAGTTACCGAAGAAACCAAGCATCAAAGCTGCAAGCATTGGTGGAACATGAGCTGAAATAGCAACAGCCAAGAATGCACTATACATTGCAGTTACGTGAGCAGTAGAACTAGCAAATAGGTAATGTGAGTAGAAGTAAGCAATAATTAAGATCACTAATACCAAAATCCAGTTCATACCGTGAAGCGAGTTACCAACAGTCTTACTCAACCATGGAATAAATCCTAAAGTCGTCAATTGACCGGCCATCATAACAAGAACAGAGAACCATGTCAAAGTGTTCCAAGCTCCCGTTTCATGAAGAACATCTTGCCAACTTAACACACCACATAAGAGTAACAACCCTAATGCGATAAATGCAGCAAGTGTTGCATCGATCCCGATAAAACTTCCGACAATCCAGAGAACTAAGGCAATAACAAAGATAACAGCCATTAATTTTTCTGGTAAAGTCATTGCTCCCATTTTAGAGAGTTCGTCTTCTGCCCATTGCTTAGCATTAGGAGTTTCCTTAATTTCAGGTGGATACATTTTGTAGATCAACCATGGAACAATGATTAAGGAAATAATCCCTGGTACCAAGGCAGCTAAGAACCAACCAACCCAAGTAATGTTTACACCATTACTCTTGGCAAGTGTTTGAACCAATGGGTTAGCGGCCATGGCTGTCATAAACATTGCTGCAGTAATCATATCACCATGATATTCAGCAAAAATCAAGAAAGAACCAATCTTACGTTCTGTTCCCTTCTTAGGATCTGAACCAAATGATTGAGACAATGATTCAATGATTGGGTACAAAACACCACCAGCACGCGCAGTGTTACTTGGTGTAGCTGGCGCTAAAATCAAATCAACACCGATCAAGGAGTAAGCAAGTCCTAAAGTCCGCTTACCAAATGCCTTAACAAAGTTCAATGCAATCCGCCGACCAAGTCCGGTCTTAATGAATCCCCGGGCAATGAAGAAGGCCATTGCGATCATCCAAATCGATGCATTCCCAAAACCAACAATTGCTTTTTCCATTGGAACTGTTTTTGTTAAAACAGTTAAAGCAAAAGCAATAATTGAAACACCACCAATTGGAAGTGGACGGGTAATACATGCAATGATTGTAGCAACAAACAAAGCAAACATATGCCAACCAGCAACTGGAACGGCAGCCGGTTTAATAGGAGTCATAAACCATAAAATCAAGCCAATAATAACAGGCCAAATGAACCCCTTATAATTTACACTTTCTAATTTTTTCATTTCCTTATCCCTTATATAGTTAAGTAATTAATTGATAATTGCTCTAGGCAGTTTCTCACTGCCCATTATTTTTTACTTTAAGCCACGGGCGTAAACAGTTACTTGTTGACCTGCTTGACGTCCAAAGACAATTGTTTCTGCAATTGAGTTACCACCAACACGGTTATTACCATGCAAACCACCAGCAACTTCACCTGCAGCATATAATCCCTTGATTACATCCCCATTACCATCAAGCACTTGAGTCTTTGTATTAATATGAATACCACCCATAGTGTAGTGAATTGCAGGTGCAATATGAATTGCGAAGAATCCTGGCTTAGTAATTCCACGATCCATTCCTGTTGTCCGATGGAATTCTTTATCATCATGATTTTCAACAGCTTCATTCCATGTGGCAACTGTCTTCTTCAAGTTCTCAGGATCCATGTTGAGGTTCTTTGCAAGATCTTCAATCGTATCACCATGAACAACAAGACCGACTTTATCGTAGAATTCAATTGCCTTAACATGATCACGAATACCTTGATCAAAAATCAAGTAAGCACTGTGTTCTGGAAGGGAAGTAATTGCATTGGCACAAATCTTTCGGGTATTCAATTCGTTAACAAACCGGTTACCTTCAGCGTTAACCATAATTGCCCCTTCACCACGGACAGCTTCACCAATTAAGTAAACATGAGGGTTATCTTGTTGAACAGTTGGGTGAACTTGCACAAGGTCCATTTGCATTAATTCACCGCCAACGCCTTCAGCAAGCTTCAAACCATCACCAGTTGCTCCTGGTTGGTTGGTAGTCTTGTAATCAGCAAGGTCTGGGCGGAACCGCTTCATGTATTCCTTAGAAGCACCGAATCCACCAGTAGCTAAGATAACAGCCTTTGCGTGAATGGTTTTAATCAGGCCATCAGCATTAGCTTCAACACCGATTACCTTACCTTCATCATCTTGTAAGAGCTTGTTAACTTTAACCTTATTAAATACTGGAATGTTTTCCTTTTGAACAACTTCCAATAAACTCTTTACTAAGAAACCACCAATTGGCGCCATACTTGCTGGACGGTGAGTACGCTTACGAGACATTCCACCAGTAATTGTAATGTCATCAAGCTTAATCCCATGATCAGCTAACCAGTCGATTGCTGGGGCTGTATGATATACAAAGTAACCTAGCATATCCTTATCGTTTAGACGTCCACCATCTTTGTATGTTTCGTGGTAAAAGTCAGCAACGTTATCAATTACTCCATGTTGTAATTGCACGTTGGTTTCAGCGGCATTCATTCCTGAAGAAGCTCGGTTGGTATTTCCCCCAAGTTCTTCTTCCTTTTCAAGAACAACCGTCTTCATTCCCAATTCGTTTGCTTGAATTGCTGCGGAAAGACCTGTTCCACCAGAACCAATTACAATAACATCGTAATCATTATCTAATTTACTTACAGATAATGGTTGGAATTTTTCAGCCATGATATTGCTCTCCTTTTAATTCTTAATTTTAAATACATTAACAGTCAAAAAGAGTGGAACAAGTTCTTTTTATTGCTTATTTCCACTCTTGCCAAAATTGGCATTACTTTTAACTCAATTCTTATTTATCTCGATCAACGTTGGTCATCTTAAGCATGTCCATCCATTCATCGTATTGTTCTTCAGTAAGCTTACCGGACTTCAAAGCAGCTTCTTTTAATGTGCTACCAGCTTTATCAGCAGCTTGAGCAATCTTAGCACTGTCATGGTAACCAATGTGTGGTGACAAAGCAGTAACAGTCATCAATGAATTATCAACTAATTCTTCCATCCGCTTTTCATTAACTGTCATTCCGTGGATCATCTTGTCAGCAAATCCAGTAATTGTTCCAGTTAATAAGTCAGCTGATTCGAGGAATGCATCGATCAATACTGGCTTGTAAACATTCATTTCGAAGTTACCTTGTGATGAAGCCATTGTTACTACAGTATCGTTACCGAATACCCGTAAAGCAGCCATTGTTACAGCTTCTGCTTGAGTTGGGTTAACCTTACCCGGCATGATTGATGAACCTGGTTCGTTAGCTGGGATATTTAATTCACCGTAACCTGCACGAGGACCAGAAGCCAAGAAACGAATATCTTGAGCAAGCTTGAACATGTCGGCTGCTAACGTCTTCAAAGCACCGTGAACAACATCCAAACCAGAGTGGTTAGCTAAACCGTAGAACTTGTTTGAATCAGCAGTCAAGTTTAAGCCGTAAACTTCACTAAGCTTTTCAGCAATCTTTTCAGGCATTCCTTCTGCAGCATTCAAACCAGTACCAACAGCAGTACCACCAATTGCCAATTCATCTAATGTTGGTTCCAAAGTTTTAATGTAATCAAGGTCATGTTCTAAGGAAGCAATATAACCAGAAAGTTCTTGACCAAATGTCAATGGAACTGCATCTTGCAAGTGAGTACGTCCAACTTTAACAGTCTTCATGTACTTCTCTTCCTTAACCTTTAATTCATCAATTAAGTGTTGAACAGCTGGCTTCAACTTATCAAGCGCTTCTAAGGCAACCACATTCATAGCAGTTGGGAAAGTATCGTTTGAACTTTGACCCTTGTTAACATCATCATTTGGCAAGATTTCAATGTCAGGGTTAATTTCATGAGCCTTGTGCGCAACAACTTCATTAGTGTTCATGTTGGTTTGGGTACCAGAACCAGTTTGGTAAACCTTTAATGGGAAGTCCTTCCGCAATTCTTCATCACTTAATGCGAGTAATTCATCAATCGCTTTAACAATTAAATTACCCTTTTCTTCAGAGATAGCTTCAGTTTCCATATTAGCTTTGGCCGCTGCCTTTTTAATGTTCAATAAAGCACGGATGATTGCTAATGGCATGTATTGACCGGTTGGGAAGTTATTCCGGCTCCGTTCTGTTTGTGGTCCCCATAATGCTTCAGCAGGGATTTTAACAGGACCTAACGTATCTTCTTCAGTACGGTATTCTGACATCTCAAAAACCTCCAATATATTAATTGAGCAATTTTATCTTGTGAAATGTTACACATCATTTACACGTATATCCTACCTTGTAAGTAAAGCTATAGTCAAATCTTTAATTTTCAATAAATTTCACTTATAGCTATTGCCTTACCAACTGTTATAATAGCTTTTTTCAATCGTGTTTGCAAAAATTTCACAAACTTCGATACAAAAAACACCTAAGATTTTTTAATTTCTTAGATGCTTTTCTATTTTTGTCTAATAATCTGGTTTTATTATTCACAAAGGTACAAGCTGCTTGATTAATATTGAGGCTTCCAAATTTTTTCTGCTACTGCCTTCTTTGCATCGGTAATTCCGTCGCCGGCTAGGCCTTGATCGATAGCAGATTCGGCTACTCGTTCAGCCACTCGCTTAGAAAATTCTGTTAACTTAGAAACAGGAGGTAACACCGCTGCGCCTGGCTTTTCCGGATCAACTAAGCCACTTAAAGCATGAGCAGCTGCTGCTAACATATTATCATTTAGCACTTTAGCTTCAGCAGCCAAGGCCCCAAAACCAACTCCAGGATAAATTAACGCATTGTTAGCTTGTCCGATTTGGTAAACAGTTCCGTTATATTCAATATCTTTAACCGGAATTCCCGTTGCGATTAATGCCTTTCCATCAGTCCACTTGAGAAGGTCGGCTGCTTTTGCCTCTGCTAACTTAGTTGGGTTAGAAAGTGGGAAAATAACAGGCCGTGAAGTATGAGCTGCCATTTCCTTTACAACCGCTTCATCAAAACTGCCTGGTTGAGTGGATGTACCAATCATTACTGTTGGGTGCACAGCCTTAACAACAGCAAGTAAATTAGTTAATTCATCAGCATTAGCAAACTCGCTCCGTTGACGGGTAAATGGCTTTTGCTTTGGTGTTAAGCCTGGCGTATCGTCAAATAATAATCCTTGCTTGTCAACAAGGTAGAAGTGCTTCTTTGCTTCTTCGGGTGTCAGGCCTTGACGGAGCAATTCGTCATAAAGCATCTTAGCGATTCCCATTCCAGCGGTCCCTGCACCGAATGTTAAGAATGTTTGGTCCGTTAACTTTTCTTTTGAGATATTCATGGCTCCTAGCACACCAGCTAAGGCAATAATCCCGGTTCCTTGAATATCATCATTAAAGGTCAAAATCTTATCCTGGTATTTATCAAGAATCCGTGCAGCCGTTCCCCGACCAAAATCTTCAAAGTGTAATAAACTCTTAGGGAACAATCCTTCAACTGCATCAACAAACTTATCGATAAAGTCAAAGTAAGGTTGTCCCTCAACCCGCTTAATTCGATTTCCTAGGTAATTAGCGGACTTCAACAATTTTTCATTATTAGTCCCTGCATCAATAGAAACCGGGAGAACTTGGGATGGATCAATTCCAGCCGCTGCCGTGTAAACCATTAATTTTCCAACAGAAATGTCAACCCCATTTACACCCCAGTCGCCAATGCCAAGGATTCCTTCAGCATCTGTAACAACGATAAGGCGAATATCACGACCATCAGCGGCATCAGCAAGTTCCTCTTTAATTAAGTCCGGATGCTCAATGCTCAAATATGCAGCATCTTGCGGCTTAATGTAACGTTCATTATATTGCTCAATCGCCTCAGCAATTACGGGATCATACACAACCGGCATAAACTCCGCAATATGTTTTTCCATCAAGTAGAAGAAAAGCGTACGGTTAGTATTGAATACCTCCATCAATAGGTGACGTTGTTCAATCCGTGAGTTCTTAGATTGATATAACCGGTAGATTTCGTCTGCCTGTTCCTCAATCGTTCTTACACAAGATGGTAACAAGCCTAATAAACCATACTTTTTTCGTTCTTCAATTGTAAAAGCAGTTCCCTTATTCTTAAAGGGATCATTTAACATTTGCATTCCTTTACGCAACATTATCGCCTATCCTTTACCTTTTATCTGTTTCAACAATCTTAGGGTAATTCCAGCGCTAGTTTATAGTCAAATATATGCTATGATATAAATAAAATTGATAGTACCCATTATAATTATTGGCAGAGAGGCATTTACTATGAAATTAAACGACCTAAAATATTATCAAGCACTAGTAAAATATAAAAATTTTTCGCAAGTTGCAGCAAAATTCAATGTCAGTCAACCTACTATTACAATGGCTATCCAACGACTAGAAAAAGATTTTGGCACGTCATTTTTTGTTCGTGACCATGTCCATAAACAATTGCATATTACGCCAACCGGGAAGCAATTTGCCGTTCACGTTGACGTTATTTTAAACGAATTAAGGATTGCTCACCAAGAAATCAATCAAGCTGAATCATCCAGTATTCGCTTTGGGTTGCCACCTATTATCGGCAATTACTACTTTCCGCCATTGACCCCGCTATTAATGCGAGAAGGCCTTTTAAGCCACTTGGAAACCTCTGAGCATGGTTCTAAGGAAATTCTCAAGATGCTTAAACATGGTCACCTTGATTTGGCATTGCTTGGATCG
The DNA here is from genome assembly GCF_020785355.1 of Limosilactobacillus reuteri. Classification (GTDB taxonomy): domain Bacteria; phylum Bacillota; class Bacilli; order Lactobacillales; family Lactobacillaceae; genus Limosilactobacillus; species Limosilactobacillus reuteri_I. Next base: position 77,992 of record NZ_JAJGVH010000074.1, read on the forward strand.
CTTAACCCCCTAAAAGAAGTGGGGCTAAAAACCACTGAACTAGCTGAGTATCCCTTTAAGATTATCGTTAGCAAGCGCCATCCCCTCGCTGCCAAAAAGGAGATTGATTTTGCTACTCTCAAAAATGAACGCTTTATTGTTCCTGATACTGAATTCTTTCATGAGCAAGCTTTTAAGCAAATCTCTCATTTAGCTCATTTTCGTCCCCAAGTCATCTACCGAACCGCTGACATTCACGTTATCAAAACCATGGTTGCAGAAAATCTTGGAATTGCTTATTTAACAAGTTTGGCGATTACTCCAGAAGATAACATCCATTCATTAAATGTTACCAGCCCGTTAAAACAATCGTTCCGTCTTTCAGCTGTTACCCGTTCAACTGAACTATTAACAGCCCCCAAGCAAAAATTATGGGATCTCTTAACTGCAAAAAAGGAATGACAAATAACCATCTAATGAGGTGGCTATTCGACACTCCTTTTATTACTTTTCTTTTTCAATCTTAATTGTTTTTATAATAACGTCTTTCTTAGGCTTATCCATCGCGTCCCGCTTAACCTTGCTGATCTTTTCGACAACATCCATCCCGGATAATACTTGACCAAATACGGTGTGGTGGAAGTCAAGCCACGGTGTACCGCCATGTTTTTCGTAATAATCAATAATCTCCTGGGGATACCCAATTGCCTTCATTTGATCAATCATATTTTCTGGAACATGTTCATTAGTGACAATAAAGAATTGACTGCCATTTGTGTTCGGACCAGCATTAGCCATTGAAAGAGCACCAGTGAAGTTAAATAGCTCTTCAGAAAACTCGTCTTCAAATGGGTGACCATAAATACTTTCGCCACCACGTCCGGTTCCAGTTGGGTCGCCACCTTGAATCATAAAATCCGGAATAACCCGGTGAAAAATTACATCATCATAATAATTTTTCTCTGCTAATTTAACAAAGTTTTCAACCGTTTTAGGTGCGTACTTTGGAAAAAGTTGGGCCGTAATTGTTCCCATTGTAGTTTCAATTACTGCTTTTGGTCCTTCAACCTCATCCAATGATAATTGGGGATATTTCATAAATAAAGCCTCCTCGTATTCTATAAATATATCCTTACGGATTTTGCTACATTACAACTTGTTTTCTGGTCACCGCATGATAACCTCTAATTATCATTGGCTTTGGTCAACTGGTATAGGTTAATACCTCCTGTAGTTTTTAACTACTTATGAAGTCTGCCGCCCAGCCAATCTACTGATTTTCGAACTCACATGCTGTATCGATTAGATAGTTTACTAATTCAGAGTAGGATTAGGTGCAGCTTTAACTCTCTAACCAATGAATACTGATACTTGCGAGGATGTTTTTAGTGATTGTAATTAGGGGCTATCATGCAGTGATCAGATTAAGACCAGTAAATTTTAATGAAAGGAGGCCATTCCAATGAAACTTTTTGTCGGTATTGACGTTAGCTCAAAAGATTTAGTAACTTCAATGATTTCTGAAGAAACAACTGAAGTTGTTTTCCATGGTAACTTTGTTAATGATTTGAAAGGCGCAACAGAATTAAAAAACATGATTATCGATACGGCGAATTCAAATCATCTCGACCAAGTTGTGATTGGCATGGAAGCCACTTCCATTTACAGCTTTCACCCAGCAATGTTTTTCCAAGAAGACTCGGACCTTAAAAAGTTCAATACACAATCCGTGGTTATCGATCCTAAGAAAACTAAGCGCTATCATGATGTCTTCGCTGAAGATAAAAATGATCAAATCGACGCTTTTTACATTGCTGACTTCCTACGTGTTGGACGCTATTCAGTAGGGATTGTTCGTCAAGAGAACTACATTGCCCTGCAACGCTTAACGCGTTCCCGATATGAGCTTGTTCAAAGCTTAGCTCGGGCTAAGCAACACTTTATTGAGAACCTATACTACAAGCTCAATAAATTAGTAATTTCTGATGAACTGAATACTTCTATCTTTGGTTCAACGATGATGAGTCTGCTAACTGAAGATATGACTACTGATGACTTACTTAATCTTTCGATTACTGATTTAGCCGATTATCTGAATGAACACGGCCGGGGTCGCTTCGCGAACCCTGAAGCCTTGGCGAAAATAATTCAAAAGGCAGTTCGTGCTTCTTATCGTTTAGACAAAGTAATTGCTAATTCAGTTGATACAGTTCTCTCCGTTTATGCCGAGGAAATTAAAGCTTTTCAGAAGATGATTAAAGACCTCGACAAAGCAATTGAGAAAGTAGTTCAAGTAACTGATGAAGAACAGATTTTGCGCTCCATTCCCGGAATTGGACCAGTATACGCTGCTGGTATTTTAGCTGAAATTGGTCAAATCGAACGATTTGATAATGAAGCTAAATTGGCTAAATATGCTGGGCTTTCCTGGCGAGAAAAGCAGTCCGGAGCTTACGCTAGTGATAATACTCCGCTCAAGAGAACTGGTAATGCTTATCTTAGATACTATTTGGTTGAAGCTGCCAACAGAGTTAGAATCCAAGATCCAGTTTTTGGTGAATATTATCGGCGTAAATATCAAGAAGTAAAGCATACCCCATCAAAACGCGCTCTCGTCCTTACCGCACGTAAACTTATTAGGGTGATTTTCTTCCTACTCAAAAATCATCAAATCTATCAGGAAAAGAGGTAATTGGTATAGGAAGATAAACTGATTCTCGACGCTTAGCTTTTAAAACACCTTGGGATCAAGGCTTATTTAAGTGCGTCAAAAATCTGGTCAAAACAAGTTTGTCAGTGATAATTTTATCTTGACTTATTACCACATGACT
>NZ_JAJGVH010000075.1:0-122774 GCF_020785355.1 Limosilactobacillus reuteri
CTCGTATTCTATAAATATATCCTTACGGATTTTGCTACATTACAACTTGTTTTCTGGTCACCGCATGATAACCTCTAATTATCATTGGCTTTGGTCAACTGGTATAGGTTAATACCTCCTGTAGTTTTTAACTACTTATGAAGTCTGCCGCCCAGCCAATCTACTGATTTTCGAACTCACATGCTGTATCGATTAGATAGTTTACTAATTCAGAGTAGGATTAGGTGCAGCTTTAACTCTCTAACCAATGAATACTGATACTTGCGAGGATGTTTTTAGTGATTGTAATTAGGGGCTATCATGCAGTGATCAGATTAAGACCAGTAAATTTTAATGAAAGGAGGCCATTCCAATGAAACTTTTTGTCGGTATTGACGTTAGCTCAAAAGATTTAGTAACTTCAATGATTTCTGAAGAAACAACTGAAGTTGTTTTCCATGGTAACTTTGTTAATGATTTGAAAGGCGCAACAGAATTAAAAAACATGATTATCGATACGGCGAATTCAAATCATCTCGACCAAGTTGTGATTGGCATGGAAGCCACTTCCATTTACAGCTTTCACCCAGCAATGTTTTTCCAAGAAGACTCGGACCTTAAAAAGTTCAATACACAATCCGTGGTTATCGATCCTAAGAAAACTAAGCGCTATCATGATGTCTTCGCTGAAGATAAAAATGATCAAATCGACGCTTTTTACATTGCTGACTTCCTACGTGTTGGACGCTATTCAGTAGGGATTGTTCGTCAAGAGAACTACATTGCCCTGCAACGCTTAACGCGTTCCCGATATGAGCTTGTTCAAAGCTTAGCTCGGGCTAAGCAACACTTTATTGAGAACCTATACTACAAGCTCAATAAATTAGTAATTTCTGATGAACTGAATACTTCTATCTTTGGTTCAACGATGATGAGTCTGCTAACTGAAGATATGACTACTGATGACTTACTTAATCTTTCGATTACTGATTTAGCCGATTATCTGAATGAACACGGCCGGGGTCGCTTCGCGAACCCTGAAGCCTTGGCGAAAATAATTCAAAAGGCAGTTCGTGCTTCTTATCGTTTAGACAAAGTAATTGCTAATTCAGTTGATACAGTTCTCTCCGTTTATGCCGAGGAAATTAAAGCTTTTCAGAAGATGATTAAAGACCTCGACAAAGCAATTGAGAAAGTAGTTCAAGTAACTGATGAAGAACAGATTTTGCGCTCCATTCCCGGAATTGGACCAGTATACGCTGCTGGTATTTTAGCTGAAATTGGTCAAATCGAACGATTTGATAATGAAGCTAAATTGGCTAAATATGCTGGGCTTTCCTGGCGAGAAAAGCAGTCCGGAGCTTACGCTAGTGATAATACTCCGCTCAAGAGAACTGGTAATGCTTATCTTAGATACTATTTGGTTGAAGCTGCCAACAGAGTTAGAATCCAAGATCCAGTTTTTGGTGAATATTATCGGCGTAAATATCAAGAAGTAAAGCATACCCCATCAAAACGCGCTCTCGTCCTTACCGCACGTAAACTTATTAGGGTGATTTTCTTCCTACTCAAAAATCATCAAATCTATCAGGAAAAGAGGTAATTGGTATAGGAAGATAAACTGATTCTCGACGCTTAGCTTTTAAAACACCTTGGGATCAAGGCTTATTTAAGTGCGTCAAAAATCTGGTCAAAACAAGTTTGTCAGTGATAATTTTATCTTGACTTATTACCACATGACTTAAAATCGTTGCTTACAGCTAAACCATAACAAATTAAGCAATTAATAGTATCACACCTCAATATTAAGATGCAATCACTTTCGATTTTTAATTTTTAGGAAACCGATAAACTAATCTTAAATAAGCTATTGACATCGCTTACATACAACAGTATATTATTAGGTGTAACGATAAACTAAAGCGTTTTCAAATTAATAAAGGGAGAATTAGTACAATGAATTATTTTATCGGTGTCGATGTTGGAACTACTTCTACAAAAGCAGTTCTATATGACCAAAATGCAACTGTGTTAGACCAATTTAGCCAAGGTTATTCCCTTTACCGCGATGCTAGTGGAATGGCTGAACAAAACCCAACTGCAATTGTCGCAGCAGTCGAAAAAGTTATTCATGATGCGGCACAAAAAGCAGATTTAACAAACGGAAAATTGTTAGCGGTATCATTTTCTAGTGCTAACCAAAGCGTGATTATGCTCGACAAGAATTTCAATCCTCTTTCACGGGTGATCACTTGGGCTGATACACGTGCGCGCGATGTCGCAAACGAATTAAAGAATAGTCCAGCCGGTCAGCAAATTTATGCTAAAACAGGTACACCTATTCATCCAATGTCCCCATTGACCAAGATTATGTGGCTCAACAAGACACAGGCAGATAAGGTTGCCCAAACTGCATATTTTGGCGACATCAAGTCCTACCTCTTCCACCAGTTTTTCAATACGTTTAAGGTTGATGTTTCCATCGCTTCATGTACCGGAATGATGAATGTCAATACGTGTGACTGGGATGATCAGGCATTGGAACTCGCTAACGTCGATCGTTCCCAATTACCAGAAATCGTGAACGGAACAACCCAAGCGATTGGCTTAACAGCAGTAGCGCAAGCAAAAATGGGCATCCCCGCTGACACGCCATTTGTCTATGGTGCTTTTGACGGTGCTTTATCTAATTTAGGCGTGGGGGCAATTAAGCAAAATACTGTTGCCATTACGATTGGGACTTCCGCTGGTGTGCGGGTTGTAACTGACCATCCAGTAATCGATCCTCAGCAACGACTTTTCTGTTACGCCGTAGATAAGGGCTTATGGGTCATCGGCGGTCCGCTTAATAATGGTGGCGATGTCTATCAGTGGGCTGTTGAGCACTTAGTTGACGCTAGTGCAGTTAAAAATGAAAATATTGATCCTTACACTCTTGCTAACCAGGTTATTGAAGGTGTTCCTGCTGGAGCTCACGGTTTGCTTTTCCACCCATTCCTTGGCGGTGAACGGGCACCATTATGGGATGCAAATGCGCGTGGTAGTTTCTTTGGACTTTCCCACATTCATACCCGTGCCGATATGCTGCGCTCAGTAATGGAAGGAATTTGTATGAATATTGCAACTGTTTTCCAAGCGGTTCGTGACCTTGTTGGTAATCCCGCAAGCGTAACTGCAACTGGCGGTTTTGCGCGGGCTGAAGTTTGGCGGCAGATGTTAGCAGATGTCTTAAACTGTCCAGTCAATATCCCTAACTCATTTGAATCCGGTTGTCTCGGTGCAATCACCATGGCAATGAAGAGTCTAGGAATGATTGAAAACTATGAAATCATCAAAACACTAATTGGTGATATCAGTTCCTATCAACCAAATCAAGAGGCAGTTAATGTTTATCAAAATTACTTACCACTCTTTCAACAGGTTGAGGGATTATTAACACCAGCCTATTCGACCATCGCTAAATTACAACAACAATCTACTCATTAGGGGGTTATTATTATGCCTTTACTTATTGTTTTAATCGGAGTTATTATCTTAATTTTCATGATTGTTAAACTAAAAATGAACACTTTCGTTGGTTTAGTAATCACATCATTCATCGTTGGTTTGTTACTCGGTCTCCCGCTTACAAAGATTCCCCAAACTATTGAAACTGGGATCGGGGGCCAGCTTGGACACTTAGCTATCATCTTCGGTTTCGGTTCAATGCTTGGTAAATTAGTTTCTGATGCTGGTGGTGGCTATCGAATTGCAACAACCTTGATTAATAAGTTTGGTCGGCGCTGGATTCAAGTTGCTGTTATCCTTGCCTCCTTTATCATTGGGTTAGCATTATTCTTTGAAGTTGGGCTTGTCGTTGTATTACCAATTATCTTTATCATTGCCCGCGAACTCGATATGCCATTGATGTACCTCGGTATTCCAATGGCGGCTACCTTAAACGTTACCCACGCTTTCTTACCACCACACCCCGCTCCAACTGCTATTACAGACATTCTTGGCGCTAACCTTGGACACGTATTGCTGCTTGGTATTTTAGCCGCAATCCCAACAATCATTATTGCTGGTCCAGTTTATAACTGGGTATTACAAAAAGTATATCCACGTGTTTACCGCAAAAATATTGATATTTCAGTTCTTGGCGAATATAAAGAATTCAAGCTTGAAGAAACGCCTAAATTCGGTATCTCCGTTTTAACTGCAATGATGCCAGTTATCTTAATTGCCGTTGCTACTATTTGTTCATTTATTTTCCCTAAGAACAATCCCGTTAATGAATTCATCCAATTTATTGGTGCTCCTGATCTTGCAATGCTTCTTTCATTAATTTTTGCAATCTTTACGATGGGACTACAACGAAACCAAAAAATGGAAGATATCTCGACCTCCCTTGCCGACTCAATCAAGCAAATCTCAGTTATGCTTTTGATCATCGGTGGTGGTGGTGCCTTCAAGCAAGTTCTTGTTGATGGTGGAATTTCTAAGTACATTTCTGGACTATTTGCTCAAACTAGCATTTCACCAATTTTAGCTGCTTGGTTAATTACTGCATTATTACGGATGTCACTTGGATCCTCAACGGTTGCTGCGATGACTGCTGCCGGACTTGTTGTTCCAATGGCTCACCAATTTGGTAGTAACTCAATTATGGCAACATTAATGGTTCTTTCCATCGGTGCCGGTTCTGTCTTTTGTGGACACGTTAATGATGCCGGTTTCTGGATGATTAAGGAATACTTTGGCCTTTCATTAAAGGAAACTTTGCTTTCGTGGACAACTCTTACTTCCGTCTTAGCCATTGCTGGGTTAGGAGCCGTCTACGCCATTTCATTATTTGTCTAAGTCAATTTAAGCGTCCTAGCGAATTAGCTAGTGACGCTTTTTGTATGGTTTGGTATTCTTAATAGTAGAACTAATAAGGATGATGAATAAACAAATGACGCAACATACTACTATCGCTGACGTTGCTAAAGCAGCTGGTGTTTCAGCGACTACTGTTTCACGTATTATTAATGGTCGTTATGATAAAATGCGCCCAGCAACGCGGAAACGGGTGGAAAAAGCAATTAAAGACCTTCACTTTGTTCCAACCGCTTCCGCACGACAGCTTCGACAAACTCATAGTCACGTTGTCGGAATCCTCGTTGGAGATATTTCTAACCCCTTTTCATCTTTACTTGCTAAAGGGATCGATGATGTTTTGCAACAGGCAGGCTATGATATTCTCCTCATGAATACGAACAACTCACGGGAAAATGAGAGTCGTGCTCTTCAGCGACTATACCAACAACGAGTTGACGGTATTATTGTCCAACCTAATTCCCGTCACTTTAGTCAATTTGCTCCTGCTATTCATAACGATATTCCACTAGTGATCGTTGACCGTGAAGTTGATGACCAGCCTTCTACAGTTGGCAAGGTCACTTCTGCTAATCGTGATGCTTGTTATAACCTCGGTAAGATTCTGTATCAAAATGGATATCAGAATATTTTAACTGTCAGCGCACACTTTGCGGAGGCATCTGGTCAAATTCCCCGAATTGCCGGTTTAAAGGTTGCTGCTGCTGATAACGGGCTAAGCTATCACAATATTGAAACCCGAGGACATGATCGGCAGTGGCTTGCTAAAACGTTTCTGCAACAGTTAAACGAGCTTAAAGGCAAAACTGCTGTCGTTTCATTAATGGGACCCATTTTATTTGACCTTTTAGCGATTTTTAAGGAACTAAACCTTTCCTTCCCTGACGATCTTGGCTTAGTTAGCTTCGATGATTGGGAATGGTCGCAATATGTCGCTAATGGAATTTTTCTATTGAAGCAAGATATGGAGCTAATGGGTAGCTTAGCAGCTAATAAACTTTTAACGCAAATTAACCAACAAAGTACCATCAGTTCCACTACCCTTTTACCAGTTGAAATCATTGCACACCAGTCACTTTAGCATATAATATTACAAAGAGAATTAAATTGAGTTTTAAAGGAGAAACAATAAATGAACTACTTAATTGGTGTTGACGTTGGAACCTCTAGCACAAAGGCCGTTTTATATGATCAAAATGCGCAGGTGATCACACAAGCTAATTATGGCTACGAGTTGCACCGCAATGCCGTGGGAATGGCAGAACAAGAGCCAGAAGAAGTAATCAATGCTGCTGAACAAGCCATCCATGATGTGGCTACGGCAGCTGACCTTAGTACGGGGAACCTACTAGCAGTTTCAATTTCAAGTGCAAATCAAAGCCTCCTCTTATTAGATAAAGATAAGAAGCCCCTTTCACGGTTAATCACCTGGGCAGATAGTCGTGCTCAGCGCGCAGCAGACAACCTTAAGATGATGACTGAAGGACAACAACTATATATGAAGACGGGGGTTCCTGTTCACCCTATGTCAACCTTGACAAAGCTCCTTTGGTTAAGGGAAGACGAAACAGATTTATTTAGCCGCACAGCATATTTTGCTGATATTAAGGCTTACCTTTTCTACCGGTTATTTAATGAATTTAAGGTTGATATGTCAATCGCTTCCTCAACTGGCTTGATGAACCTTAAAACTTGTGATTGGGATGACCAGGCTCTTCGGGTTGCAGGAATAACCAAAGATCAACTGCCTGAAATTGTCGATGGAACAACTCAAGCAATTGGCTTAGTGCCCGAAGCCCAAGAAAAACTAGGAGTACCCGCTGATACGCCATTTGTCTATGGTGCTTACGATGGTGCCCTTTCAAATATTGGTGTTGGTGCAACTAAGCAAAATACAGTAGCAATTACAATCGGTACTTCCGCAGCTGTACGAGTCGTAACTGATCATCCTGTTATTGATCCAGAACGCCGCCTCTTCTGCTATGCTATTAATAAAGGATTGTGGGTCGTTGGTGGTCCGCTTAATAACGGTGGCGATGTCTATGAATGGGCAGTAAAACACCTTGTCGATAGTAGCGCAGTTAAAAACGAACAGGTCGATCCTTATACTTTGGCAAATCACGTTATTGAAGGAGTACCAGCAGGCGCGCATGGACTCCTCTTTCATCCCTTCCTGGGCGGTGAACGGGCACCATTGTGGAATGCTAAAGCGCGTGGTAGTTTCTTTGGACTTTCTCATATCCATACACGGGCTGATATGCTACGAGCAGTCATGGAAGGAATTAGCATGAACATTGCAACAGTCTTCCAAGCAGTACGAGCGTTAGTCGGTGAACCAGCGAGCGTTACTGCAACAGGTGGCTTTGCTCGCTCAAAAGTATGGCGCCAAATGCTTGCTGATATCTTAAACTGTCCGGTTAACGTTCCTGACTCATTTGAATCTGGCTGCCTCGGGTCAGTAGTTATGGCTATGCAAAGTTTGGGAATGATCGATAGTCTTGATACACCACAGAAGTTCATTGGTAAGGTTAGTTCTTACCAACCAGATCCAGCCGCAGTAAAAGTATATCAACGTTATACTCCACTCTTCCAACAAATTGAAGATATGCTTGCTCCGGCTTATTCTGAAATCGCTAAACTACAAGAACGCCAAAACAATTAAAGAATCAAAAAAAATCGATCTTACAATCATTTTCCGATGTGAGATCGATTTTTTAATTATGACTATTCTGTTAACAGGTTCTTAATATTACCTTTAGCATTTCCAAAAGCAACGTAAAACGCTTCCAAGCATGTTACTATTAGCTTGTACTAAAAAATTATTTATAGAAAGGAAGTGGTACTAATGGCCGCATGGAAAAAATGGTGGATTTCATTTGTGATGATGCTTCAGGTAATCGTTGGAATTGTTGTCGTGTCGCTATGGTTTTATCGTGATCAAACTTGGACGATTCCAGTTAATGATTGGCTTCATAGTTCCATTGGTCAAAGTTTCTCAGCAGGAGTCGCAGTATTTTTAATCATTGTCGCCTTAACCGTAATAGCAATTGCTGTTTTTCGCCCAACAACAACTAAACAAATGACAATCGCCAAGGATGGTGCTAACAAAATTCAAATTGATCAGCATGCGGTTGAACACAGCCTAACTACTTCAATTGCTAAATTTGACCTTTATAACCCAGTAATTAAACTCAAAATGCACCGTAACAATCATAATGCAGACGTTACCATTCACGGAATGATGTCTAATAGAACCAATCCAAAACTAATTCATACAGTACTACTCCAGACAATTAAAGAAAACCTTAAACGAGACTTCGACATTGATCTTAATAAATTACATATTAAGTTAAGTCCATACTCAAACAAAGAATCAGTTAACATTGTCTAAAAAGGAGGTACACCATGAAACTTGCTACAATTGGCGTTATCTTAGGACTGCTTATTAGCATTAGTTGGATTATGTGGGGTTTTCTCCCAATGATCGGCATTCTATTAGCTGTCACTATCTTGGGCGGAATTGGCTATATTCTTGATGCAAAGGGCTATTCATTAAATAAACTTGCGATAAAAATGTTAGATAAGTTTGCCAACTAATTCGAGGAGGAATTAATATGACAACCACTACAAATAATAAAACAATTGATGAGCAATTAACATTCGATGATCAAGTAATTGAGAAAATTGCTGGGATCACCGCTAGCAAAGTTCCTGGAATCCTTTCCCTGGATGGAAATATGTTTAGTGAATTAGCGGACAAAGTAACTTCCGGAAGCAATCCAACCAAGGGTATTAATGCCGATGTTGGTGAAAAGCAAGTCGCATTAAAAATGGAAGCTACCATCGAATATGGCAAAAGCGCTCCAGAAATTTTTAAAGCTGTTTGTTCTGAGGTGCAACATGCAATCAATAAGATGACTGGTTTAAATTTAGTTAAATTTGAGCTACATATCAATGATGTTAAAACAAGAGAAGAAGTAAAAAAAGATACAAAATAAGGGAACAAGCAAAGCATGAGCACCTTCGTTTTCAACACGAAGCTCCCACATGCAACATCGGCCTCCAGCATTCGGCTTTACCGGGCGTTGGGGGCCTATTCTGGTTGCTTCCTATGGACGTGGCTTTACTTATGTCATATTTACACAATAATCATTTAAAATGACGTCCTAAAATAACTAAATCACGTTTAATCCCATCAAGCTCTGCTACTTGTGGTAAAAGCCCCCATTGCGTAAAACCAAACGATTTAAATAACTTTAGGCTTGGAATATTATGACCAAAGATATAAGCCACGATTGTATCAACTGTTAATTTAGGCAATTGACCGATAATAAATTCCATGGTTTTTGTACCAACCCCTTGTTTCCGCAACCGTTGATCAAGGTAAATAGCAATTTCACTAGTATGATTATATGCTGGACGACCATAAAAATGTTCAAGGGCAACCCACCCGAGAACCTCATTTTGATATTCAATTACCCAGATTGGATGATTTTCGTCAAACGCTTCAAACCACCCTTTCCGTTCCTCAACCGTTATCGGGGTAAGATCCGCAGTCGCTAACCGTGATGGAATAATTTGGTTATAAATTTCAACAATTTTTGGTAAATCTTCAAGTGTCGCTTTTCGGTATCCTAACTCCACTATACTTCCCTCTAAAAAATTTCCTAAACTAATTTTTTTGAACCATTCGAACTAACCCAATCATCATACTTAATAAAATTCCGATTGATGCTAGTAAGGTATATCGCCGTAATTGTTGATTTTCTTCAGTTAATAATTTTATTTCTCGTCGCATAGCTTTTTTCTTCACTGTAAGCACCGCCTTCATTAATTCTAACAAGACCATCATATCATATTATTTGCGATTGCTTCTTAATATTTTATCTTTATCCTGTTAATGACTATAATAAAAATCATAAGGAAGTGTGTAGAGGGTATGATTTTAAACGATATTATTAGTATTTTATTATTTTGCGCGTTTGCTTATCTTTTTAATTTTAACTTTCACCGCGACAACTATGCCTATGCTATTGTGATGTTTATCGGTATGATGGTATTTTATGGCGATTTTTACCATCATCTCCCAGTCAACTGGAAATTGTATATTTTGCTTATTGCTACTTTTTTATGGGCTTTATTCACAATTTTCATGGGAAGGCAAGCATTAATTAAACCAGCTCAACGTAAACATTTTTCCTATGCAACGATTATTGGAATTTTTGCAATTATTATCACTTTTATCTTCAGAATTATTCTTTAAAAGCAATAAGGGAGCATGATTATGAAGCCGTATCTGGCTTCTATCACGCTCCCTTATTATATTGCTAGCAATCATGTACTCGATCAATTTGAGAATTTAAGTCTGTATTACTAAGATCCAGAACTTCAAGATTATCTGTTAAAACGCGTTTAGGACTGACAAGTGGCATTGTAAAGTATCGCGGGTTAAACCTTACTTCCATTTCATCATCAAATTGAACTGCTGTATGGTCTTTAATAAAAACATCCCCTAAATTAGAGGTAATCTTTTCATTATAATCTGGGGTATCTAAATCCTCTTTAACAAGGATTAGTCGATAATCACCATCTAAACTGCAACTCCCAACTGCAGAAAATGGACCAACCCCATCATCAAAATCCAGGAGCATCTTCTTAGATGATAATTCATAACGCTGTAAACGTTCGATAGCTTGATCAGTAAATGTGATATTCATTAATATCAACCCCATTTCTTAAAATCAGTACTTATATTTTAACTAATTAAGAATAAGCTTTGAAATTTAAAGCTCAAAAAAACTGAGAAAAATTTTGCGATTTTTCTCAGTTTTTAATTTAACTTATTTATTAACCTTCGAATGCATCAGTCAAAGGAGGAACAACTTGCTTCTTCCGTGATACAACACCCGGTAAATTCATCCGCTTGTTTTCGTTAAGCTTCTTGCCAAAGGCTGCTTCAACCTTTTCAGCAGGATCACCAATAACTAATAATTCTGAGTCACTGTTTAAGATGTTAGTAGCGATTAATAAGAATAAATCATAATCGTTATCATCCATCATACTTTGCATTTGACTTTCAAGATCAGCTTGACGAGCAAAAACATCATCTAAATCAACAGTGTTAACTTGACCAATACGAACTTTCTTGCCGCCAAGTTCAAAGGTCTTAGCATCACCATCAACGATATCAGCATCAGACTTAGCACCAAGGTTAGTACCAGCCTTAAGCATTTCAATGCCGTACTTTTCGTAATCTTCAACACCAGCGATCTTTGCTAAGTACTTAACAGCTTCACGATCGTGGTCAGTTGTAGTTGGTGACTTCAAAAGCAAGGTATCAGAAATGATAGCAGAAAGCATCATCCCAGCCAAGTTAGCGGGAATATTAATGTGCTTTTCTTGGAACAATTCTGTAATGATTGTACTTACACAACCATAAGGACGAACAGTTGCCCAGAGTGGTTGAGCCGTTTCAAAGCCGGCAATCCGGTGGTGGTCAACTAAGTGCGTTACAGTGACCTTATCAATATCACTAACACTTTGTTGTGGTTCGTTGTGGTCTACAAGCATTACCTTATCTACTTCGTTTGCAGCAGTTTCGATTACGCGTGGTGCTTCCATACCGAAAGTCTTCAATGCAAACTTAGTCTCATCATTTGGTTCACCTAAAGCAACTGCTTCAGTTTCGTATCCCAATTGGTTTTGGAAGTATGAAAATGCCATTGCAGCGGTAATCGCATCTGTATCAGGCTTTTGGTGTCCAAATACTAATTCTTTGCTCATATAAATTCCTCCTGTTTGTTCACTACTTTAATCTTAGTTATTTCTAGTAGGTGAAACAATCTACATTTTCTATTCTATCATGGAAGTTAATAGATTAAAGAACAATTATTAAATATCTTTCTTATTATGGGTAAAATCTTTTAAGATCTGCCACATGTGTTCATGCTGATTGTTAAAAAAGCGCGGCGGTTCTTCATCTAATGAAAAATATTCAGTGGTTGTCGTTTCTGTAACTTTTGGCTGATAATGTTTAGCGCTAGTTTCTTCAACCAAGTAAAAAGCATTAATTGGTTGAACGCGGTCACCATTAGGATAAGTATAAAAATCCTGATCAAGGATTGCTAGCCGTTTGACAGGCACAATTTCAATTCCCGCATCTTCTTTAAATTCGCGCTTTACAGTTTGCTCAAAAGATTCGCCAAATTCCATATAGCCGCCTGGGAAGCCCCAATCACCAGTATCTGCGCGTTCTTGAAGCAAGACAGCTCCTTGCTGGTCTAAAAGCGCTCCAGAAGCACTAGTCATGATTAAAGGACGATGCCCCACCAAATCACGAATTTCTTTAATGTATGCCAAATTTTTCGCCTTCTTCTTAGCTTTGACTAACAGGGTCTTCCGTTAAGATATTAGTTTGTTTCATTCGAAGCTTTACTGGTTCCCCTTGCGTATCAGTGTCAATTACAAAAGTCCCGTTTGACTTGATCGAACTTAGATGATGGTCGGTAGCCATTATATCTTGGAATGCTGGCCGGTTAGTAATAGTCTCAAAAGCTCCCTGATAATCAGGGTCATAAGCAAGGAAGTCCGCAATTTCATGAGGATGTGATTTTAACCGTCGAAGGACAAGTTCTCCTCGTCGTGCACGTGCCCCAACCTCAATCTCATCAACGGGCATTTCCTTAAATGCTCCTCGTTGGGTAATTACAGCAATATTTTGACCATCTTTAACTAAGATTTGATCTGCCACTTGGTCATCATCTTTCAGGTTAATGGCCCGTACACCAGCTGTCCGGATCCCTGTTACAGGAACATCTGCGACATCATACCGCACTGCATATCCTTGGCGACTAATCGTCAATAGTGAACAATTCTCATTTGTTGGTTCATAGTAATCAACATTTACAACTTGCGCATTATCCCTGAGCTTAATTGCAACACTTGCATGACTCTTGTAACGAGAACCGGGTTTATAGTCATTAAAGGCCGTTTGCTTTACTTGACCATCGCTGGTTCCCATGATAATTGTTCCCGGTTGATTCAGTTTATCAAAAATCATCGCCTTAATGATCTCTTCATTATCTGCTAAGCCGATTGTTTGTGAGATATGCTCGCCAGTATCCTTCCACCGCGCATCCGCAATTTCATGAATTGGGCGGTAAATAATATGCCCAAGGTTGGTAAACATAAATAAATGCGATAAGGTATTCGTTTGTTGAATCAATAATGGGTAATCGTCTTCCCGGAGGCCGTTTTCTTCTGCTTCCGAAGCCTTGAAGGAACGAATACTGCTTCGTTTGATATAGCCCGCATGCGAAACCAAGACCACAACATCTTCATTTGCAACCGTAACTTTAGTATCAATCTCAAGTTTTTCAACATGATTTTCAATCTTAGTCCGTCGCGGATTGCCAAATTCCTTCTTGATAGCCCTAATCTCCTTAGTAAGGACTTTTGCTAGCTCATTTTCGTTAGTTAAGATTAATTGATATTCATTAATCCGCGAATTTAGTTGCTCTTGTTCTTTTTCTAGCTCAGTTACATCCGTATTTGTTAAGCGATAAAGTTGCAAGGTAACAATTGCTTCGGCCTGTTCAGGTGTAAAGTTGTATTCTTTTACTAAGTTTTCCTTTGCATCCTTACGATTCTTACTTGCTCGAATTGTTTTAATGACCTTATCTAAAATTGAGAGTGCTTTGATTAACCCTTCGACAATATGCAAACGTTGCTGCGCTTTCGTTAGGTTATATTGTGTCCGTCGACGAATAATCTCTTTCTGGAATTCGAGATAGGAAGTCAAAATTCGCTTCAACCCAACACGCATTGGTCGCTGGTCATCAATCGCAACCATATTGAAGTTATAGTTAATCTGTAAATCGGTGTTCTTTAATAAGTAATTAAGAATACCGTTCGCATTAGCTCCCCGCTTGAGTTCGATTGCAATTCGTAATCCGCTACGATCAGTTTCATCGCGAGCTTCCGCAATTCCCTCAACTTTTTTGGCAAGGCGCAGATCATTGATTCGTTTAACTAGTTGCGCCTTATTTACTTCATAAGGAATCTCCGTCACATTAATTTGTTGACGACCACCTCGTAAGGTTTCAATTTCCGTTTTTGCTCGCACTACAACCCGGCCGCGACCAGTCTGATATGCCTTACGAATGCCATCAATCCCCTGAATGATTCCACCAGTTGGGAAATCAGGACCAGGAATAAATTCCATTAACTTATCTAAAGAAGCATTTGGATGCTTGATAAGATAAATCAATGCATCAAGAACTTCGCTTAAATTATGCGTTGGGATCTCAGTAGCATATCCAGCAGAAATTCCAGTTGCTCCATTAACGAGTAAGTTCGGAATACGTGCTGGTAAAACTGTCGGCTCCTTTTCAGTATCATCGAAGTTTAAGGCCATCTCAACTGTATCTTTGTCGATATCTTGAAGCATTAAACCTGCTATTTTACTAAGCCGAGCCTCAGTATAACGCATGGCAGCTGGTGGATCACCATCCATTGATCCATTATTACCGTGCATTTCAATTAGGGGTTCACGTAATTTCCAATCCTGACTCAACCGGACTAATGCTTCATAAATCGAACTATCACCGTGGGGGTGGAAGTTACCCATTACGTTCCCAACTGATTTAGCAGACTTACGAAATCCTTTATCATAAGTATTTCCATCTTTATTCATGGCAAATAAAATCCGGCGCTGAACCGGTTTTAATCCGTCACGAATATCAGGTAAAGCTCGTTCTTGAATAATTGATTTGGAATAACGCCCAAAACGATCACCCATGATCTGTTCGAGCGTCATATGTTCAATTTTTCCGTTTCTCACAAAACTTGATTCCCTTCTCTATTTATTCCATGTACTAATTGTCGGCTCTTTAGTTTGAGGTAATTGCCCTTTATTCTCAACTAATTGATCGGATTCTTGATCATCGGCTAACGTGAATTGGACATTTTCTTCAATCCATTCTCGCCGTGGTTCCACCTTATTACCCATCAAAGTAGTTACACGACGCTCAGCTAATTCAGCATCCTCGATCCGAACTTGGATCAGTGTCCGGGTATCTGGGTTCATTGTCGTTTCCCATAACTGATCGGCATTCATTTCACCAAGCCCTTTGAACCGTTGTAATTGTGCTCCCTTGCCCATCTTTTTAGTCAATTTTGTTAATTCTTCATTAGTCCACGCATACGTGATATTAGTCTTAGCTCCACGTCCTCGTTGCAAACGATAAAGTGGTGGAAGAGCAATATAGATCTTTCCAGCTTCGATCATTGGCCGCATATACTTGTAGAAGAAGGTAAGAAGAAGAATCTGAATATGAGCACCATCATCATCGGCATCAGTCATAATAATAATCTTATCGTAGTTTGAATCTTCAACGTTAAATTCAGAACCGGCCCCAGCGCCAACAGTATAGATAATCGTATTCAATTCTTCGTTTTTTAAGACATCATCTAACTTCGCCTTTTCTGTATTTAGCACTTTCCCTCGTAATGGTAAAATTGCTTGGAATTTACGGTCACGTCCCTGCTTGGCTGAACCACCGGCCGAATCCCCTTCGACTAGGAATAATTCATTTTTCTTAGCATTTTTTGATTGGGCAGGAGTCAATTTTCCAGAAAGATTGCGTTCTTTTTTGCCCTTTCGTTTACCACCACGAGCTTGATTACGGGCTTTACGGGCAGCTTCTCGAGCTTCACGCGCCTTTAATGCCTTACGAATTAACATCTGAGCAAAGTCGCCATTTTCCATTAGGGCATAGTTAAGCTGCTCGCTGACAATCGCATCAACAATTTTCCGTGCTTCCGGAGTTCCTAGTTTATCCTTTGTCTGACCTTCAAATTGAAGTAGACGTTCTGGAATCCGGACAGAGATCACGGCTGTTAACCCTTCCCGAACATCACTACCTTCCAGATTTTTATCATTAGCCTTTAACAGACCAACCTTTTTTGCGTATTCATTGAACGTCTTCGTCCAGGCACTCCGGAATCCGGCTTCATGAGTACCACCATCTGGAGTTCGAACATTGTTGACAAATGATAGCAAGCTCTCAGAATAACCATCATTATATTGAGCCGCCACTTCAACTTCGACCCCGTCTTGTTTTCCATCAAAGTAAAGCGTCTTTCCTAAAACGTCCTTACCCTCGTTAAGATAAGAAACGAATTCTTGAATTCCATCGGCGAACTGGAATACATCTTGTTTTTCTTGACCAGCTCGCTTATCGGTAAGGGTAATCTTAATCCCTTTCAATAAAAAGGCCGACTCACGAAGCCGATTAGCTAAGGTATTATAGTCATAAACAGTAGTTGAAAAAATCCTCGGGTCCGGCTTAAATGAAACGGTCGTTCCGTTCTCAGCTTTGGTTTTTCCTAATTTTTTCAATGTTCCAACTGGTTGACCGCCATCCTTAAAAATTTCTTGGTAACGGACGTGATCACGGACAATTGTCAGGGTCAAATGTGATGATAAGGCATTTACAACGGAAGCTCCAACACCATGAAGTCCCCCTGAAGTCTTATAACCATCTGACTGACCAAATTTTCCTCCAGCATGAAGAACCGTCATAATAACTTCGGGTGTCGGTTTGCCAGAAGCATGCATTCCCACCGGCATCCCCCGACCATGATCTTGAACTGTAATCGCATTGTCTGCTTCAATGGTGACGTTAATCTCATCACCATAACCGGATAACGCTTCATCAACGGCATTATCCACTATTTCATATACCAGGTGATGCAATCCACGAGAATCAGTAGATCCAATATACATCCCTGGTCTTTTTCGTACCGCCTCAAGCCCTTTTAATACTTGTATGGATGAGGCATCATATTTTACTTCTTCTTTGGCCACAAAATGACCTCCCATTGCCAATATTATACCTAAACGTATGTTCGAAAAATTATTTTACCATTTACATTTGTTAATTGTAAAGCTAAACTGGCCACAATTTCAATTCATAATTAAAATGATACTGAAAACTTTGGAGAATGGCAAATTGTGCCTTCCTAGTGGTTAAAATTAAATATTCATGCTATGCTTAAAAGCTGTATAAGCTATTATTAAGGAGCTATTTATATGTTTTTTGAAATTATTGGGATGATTATTATCGCTTACCTATTAGGTTCAATCCCAACTGGTCTCTGGATCGGTAAGTATATTTATCATAAGGATATTCGCAAGTTAGGTAGCGGTAATATCGGAACAACGAATACCTTTCGGACATTGGGGTTTAAGGCGGGCGTTGTTGTTTTGTTTATCGATATTCTAAAGGGAACACTCGCTGCTAGTCAGCCATACTTTTTAGGAATATCTGGAACTGTTAACCCACTATTGATCGGACTCTTTGCCAGTCTTGGTCACACTGTATCAATATTCGATAATTTTCATGGTGGGAAAGCAGTGGCAACTAGCGCGGGGATTCTATTAGCTTATAACCCCCTCCTCTTTGTTGTTGCCTGTTTGATTTTTATCTTTGTCTTATGCTTGACAAGTATGGTTAGTGCCGCCAGTATGGTAGGGATTAGTGCAATTTTCATTATTGCCCTCTTCATTCATGCTTGGATTTTAGCAATCGTGGCAGGAATATTAACAGGAGTGGTCTTTTACCGCCACCGATCAAACATTCACCGAATTTTATCAGGAAAAGAATCGATGGTAAGTTTTGGCCTTGGCTATTATTTACGAGAAAAAAAACAAAATAAATAGGAGACTGGAAATAATCATTTTCACGGTCTCCTATTTTTTCGTTAAAATGGCTTAATACTAAAGTGATAATTATCTGTTTCATTTGGTGCTAGACGGTGCATCCCTTGCTTATGAAGGAGCAGCCCATCAGCATTGACATTATCTGCTATTCCCCACCATGGTTCTACACATACAAATGGAGCTGTATTTGGATATTGCGACCAAACTCCCACGTATTCCGTATTAAAGGTATCAACTATGACCCCATGATTAGCAACAGTATCTGTTAATTTGGCTGTAAAATGGCCGCCATCTGTTTTGAAAATAATAGCATCCTTATTAAAAAGATCATGATTAAGTGATAATGAATCCCTCATATCAATCAATTGTGGATGAGTTGAATCGTTATAGGCGCCATCTAAAACGATCCGTGAATATTCTGTTGCGGGTTTAACGCTTAATTCTGTTTGTTCAAAACTCCCGGCACCAGTTAATGGCATATTAAAACCAGGATGTGCTCCAATAGCATAGATTAATGTTTCATCTCCACTCGGGTTTTTTACCACATAACTGATTTCAACCTTATCAACAACTAATTCGAATTTTACCTGAAGACTAAATGAAAAAGGAAATGCCTTCTTAGTTTCACTATCATCATGCTGTTCCATCACAACCAGCGATGGTGTTTGCTCAATAACTTGGAATTTTCGATCACGTGCAAAACCATGTTGTGTTTGATGATAAGTTTGGTTGCCATATTGATATTGATCATCTTTTAAGCGGCCAACGAACGGAAAGAGGATTGGTGCTTGGCGATTCCATGAAGCGGGATCCCCCTGCCATAAGTATTCGATTTCGTTATCCTGCCGTTTAATACTATGTAATTGAGCACCTAATTCATCAATTTGCACAGTTAATTGTTGGTTTTGTAAAGTAATCATTGTTATCGATCCCTTCAATTGATAATCGTTTAACATTAAGTATATAAAAAAGGTTCCAAACGCACAATAGCAGATTTTGGAACCCTTTTCAATAAATATTTAAGTAAAATTCAGTAAAAACAAGCACAATATTTTTACTTTTGAACTTCTTCTTTATAGTCTCCATTTGGACAGACAACCTGTTTGCCACCCTTGACTTTCTTTTCAACGAGGAAGTGCCCATCCTTAGGACAATTACGTCCAATTGGTTTATCCCATGAAACAAAGTCACAATCTGGATAACGGGAACAACCATAGAAAGTTCGGTTCTTCTTTGATTTTCGTTCAACAACCGTTCCTTGCCCACACTTTGGACATGTAATTCCGGTATCTTTTACAATCGCCTTGGTGTTCCGACAATTTGGGAAGCGAGAACATGCATAGAACTTACCATAACGACCCATTTTTATAACCATTGGGGCCCCGCAAATTTCACAATCTGTGCCAGCAAGCTCATCTTTCATCTCAATCTTATCAACCTCTTCTTCAGCTGCATCAACTTCTTTTGAGAATGGTTGATAGAATTTATCAACAACATTAATCCAGTTCTGCTTACCCTCTTCAATCTCATCAAGTTTGCCTTCAATATCGGCAGTAAATTGGACATTGACAATATCAGGGAATTGCTTTTCGATAATTCGGTTGACAATTTCCCCCAGTTCAGTTGGTTCAAAGTGGCGTGATACAAGGCGAACATAATAACGTCGCTGAATTGTATCAAGGGTTGGCGCATAGGTTGATGGCCGACCAACACCATTTTCTTCCAAAGTTTTAATAAGAGCCGCTTCTGTATAACGAGCAGGTGGCTGGGTAAAGTGCTGAGCTGGATCGTCCTTTATCATTTTTGCCTTGTCACCTTCAGTTAATTCTGGCAACAAGTTATCTTTTTCAGTTCCTCGCTTATATACTTTCGTAAACCCAGGGAACTTAACTTTTGATCCATTTGCACGGAAATCGACCCCATTTTGCTGGAGGTTAACGCTCATCGTATCAATTACTTCCGCAGTCATTTGACTAGCCACAAACCGCGACCAAATTAAATTATAAAGTTTATACTGGTCGGAGGTTAAATATTGCTTCATTTTAGCTGGTGTCCGATAGACTGAAGTTGGCCGAATAGCTTCGTGAGCATCTTGTGCCCCTTCAGGTAATTTACCCTTAACCGGCTTTATTGCCGCATATTCCGCTCCATAGTTTTCATGAATATAGTTAGATGCTTCATGCTTAGCAATTGACGCCACCCGAGTCGAGTCCGTCCGCATATAGGTAATTAACCCAACCGGTGCTCCTTCTTTAATGTCGATCCCTTCATATAACATTTGTGCTGCCATCATTGTCTTTCGTGTTCGGAAGTTCAAACGACGGTTAGCATCCTGTTGCATGGTCGAGGTCGTATATGGTGGCTGTGGTTGCCGACGACGTTCTTTTTTAGTCACCTTAGTAACATCGAAATCTTTCTTTTTATCGATTTTAGAAAGGATTGCCTGAACGTCATCATTATTCTTCAAGGAAACCTTCTTACCATTTTCACCGTAAAAACTAGCCTTGAATTCTTCTTTGCCCTTCTTGAAATCGGCATCAATTGTCCAGTATTCCTCTGGTTTGAAGTTTTTAATTTCATTTTCACGTTGAATAATCAGATAAAGGGCAACTGATTGAACACGACCAGCACTTAAGCCTTTTTTGACTTTCTTCCATAAAATTGGGCTAATTGAATATCCAACTAATCGATCCAATACCCGTCGTGCCTGTTGGGCATCCACGAGATCCATATTAATTTCTCGGGGTTCCTTAAAAGCTTCTTTAACAGCATCTTTAGTAATTTCATTAAAGGTAACCCGGTTCTTTTGATCATCGTCAAGCTTTAAAATATTTGAAACGTGCCAGGCAATTGCTTCCCCTTCACGGTCCGGGTCAGATGCAAGATATACGGCTTTTGCATTTTTAGCGTCCTTCCGTAGTTCCTTAATTACATCACCCTTCCCCCGAATTGAAATGTAATCAGGGGTGTAGTCATTTTCAATATCTACCCCCATCCGGCTTTTTGGCAAGTCCCGAATATGGCCTAAACTAGCCACAACCTTATAGGACCGGCCTAAAAATTTACCGATTGTTTTTGCCTTTGATGGTGACTCCACGATCACCAGATTTTTTTTAATTTTTGAACGGCGACGAGTTGTCTTTTTCGCCGTTGATTTGGTTGTTTTGGTTGCCATTCTGGTAGGCTCCTAACATTTTTAATATTTCATTCAATAATATTATTAATCCATTTGACTACCATCTGTCAAATATAATCTCTAACTGAACAAAATATTTTAATCAACTTCTCACCAGAAATCAAGCCCTTGAATCGTACAGCCGAAACTCATCTAGCAGATCTTGGGCGCTGAGAATTGGTTTCGCGCCAGCTGCAATTAAGCTGTTACATCCTACTGATAAGGGAGCATCAATCCTTCCAGGAATAGCGCAGACAGACCGATTTTCATCTAAGCCGATATTAGCCGTGATTAAACTCCCACTCCTTTTCTTTGCCTCGACAACCAAAACCACTTCGCTTAAGCCTGCAATAATTCGGTTTCGCTCCGGGAAGTGATAAGCCACAGGTGGTTCACCCCGCCCATACTCAGAAATTACTAATCCTTGTCTGGCCACCTCATCTTGAAGGGTTTGGTGATTTCGGGGGTAAGCTTGATCTAAACCAGTTCCAATCACCCCAATAGTAAGGCCGCCATATTTTAGCGCAAGTTCATGGCTAAAACCATCTACTCCTTGAGCTAATCCGCTGACTACTACTATCTGCCGCTTAATTACTGGTGGCAACAATCCTCGTAAAGCGCTCTGTCCATAATTAGTTATCTGCCTAGTGCCAACAACACCAATTGAAGGCTGATGGAGCAAGCTCAGATTACCACGATAAAACAATACCAAGGGCGGACAGTACGTTTCTTTCAAGGTGATCGGGTATAACGGATCCGCAATCGTAATAAATTTTTCCTGACTGTTTAAGGCCACTGCTTGATCAAGCTCTGGACTGATCCAATTATTTTTCAATGACGATGCACTTCGTAAGCTAACATTTGCATGGTCAATCAAATAGTCAATATTATTAAAGCAGCGTGCCTGTTGAGCACACTCCCATAGACGATACTTTGAAACTAAGCCAATTCCGCGACATAAACTTAACCGTAATAGAAAATCGTTTACTTGTAACATAAAAAAGCCTCCCTATATTTATATACGAAAGCCTTTTGAAAATGCATTTTTTAATTTAAATATTTTGGAACGGGATTAAAAGAACGCCGATGAATAGGAGTTGCCCCCATTTTCTCTAAGCCGGCTAAATGTTCTTTGGTACCATAACCCATATTTTGTGCAAAACCATATCCTGGATAAACATAATCATAGTCCCGCATTAGGTGATCACGGTATTCTTTTGCGACAATACTGGCTGCAGCAACGCTAATACTCTTTTGATCCCCCTTGATCAAAGTCGTCTGGGGAATATCAATTGCTAACGGGACAGCATCAACAATCAGATGATCTGGCCGATGGTGAAGGTGGTTAACTGCCCGAATCATTGCATCCTGGGTAGCAGCATAAATATTCATTTGATCAATCACTGGTGCATCATTCACCGCGATGCTAACTTCAACCGCCTCATCAACAATCCGTAAATACAAATTTTCCCGTTCATGCCTAGTTAATTGTTTAGAATCAGTTACCCCTATCAGGTCAAAATCTGCATTTAAAATTACTGCACAAGTAACCACCGGCCCAGCCAATGGTCCTCTTCCTACTTCATCCATCCCTGCAATATACTGACATCCATTTTCCCAATAGTACTTTTCGTATTTGAACCGGTTATTGAACGCCTCTTTAGCTTCCTTCTGCCGTGCAAGCCACCGCTCAAATTGCTGAATTGCTGTTTGAACACCCTTGCGCGAATCATCACGAATAGTTTGCAAGTAAGGATCAGTTGTATCTGTAATAGTTTGTAAACGGGCCTTAATTTGACTAATGGTTTCCTTATTCATTTAGTCCATCCTCATTTAGGTCAGCGGGTACTTCCAAAGTGATTGGTCCTAATTTTCCCTTTCGCAAGTCAAAAATCAAGCGTTCACTAGCCCGGTCATAATCATCACGAAAGCCCATTTTAGCAGTAATCGTTAATAGTAAATCTGGATTGGTAACCGATTCGTCCAGATCTGCATCAGTTAAGTGGTAACGTTGCTTTAACACCTCTGGCTGATGTTGCCGCAAGTAATCAAGGGCAAACAACGCTACATCATCCTTTGCGTATAAGCTATCTTTAATTGCTCCTGTTAAAGCAAGCATTATCCCCTGCTTAGGAGTAGCAAATTTATGCCAAAGGACACCAGGAGTATCAAGTAATTCCAATTCTGCTGATGACCGCAACCATTGCTGTCCAGTAGTGACTCCGGGACGGTTTCCAGTAGCCGCAACGTTCTTTTTTACCAGGTGATTTAAAAGGGTTGATTTTCCTACATTGGGAACACCAACACACATTGCCCGAATTGGCCTCTTTTTCATTCCCTTGGCTTTTTCTTCTGCCAATTTATCTTTTAATATCTCTTTACTTTTAGCCGTTACAACTTTTGCCACGTTATTTTGGCGTGAATCGAGGGCAAGAACTGGTTGATTATGTTGCTCAAAGTATTTAATCCATTCATTTAATCGTTTCTGGTCTGCTAGGTCTGTTTTTGTCATAATTAAAAGTTTTGGCTTTTCGCCTGCAGCTAGTGCCACTTCTGGATTTTGTGACGAATAGGGGACACGAGCATCTACTAGCTCAAATAAAATATCTACTAGTGGCATTTGTTCACGAATTTGGCGTAATGCTTTTGCCATGTGTCCTGGGAACCATTGAATTGTTGCCATTTGACTTTCTCCCTTCTTTTCTAATTCATTGCATCAATATACCGTTGCCAAGCTTCATCAAAAATTGTCATTGATGGCAAATAGTCAGCATTTTCTTCTAAATAATGCGAAATTTCATCAAAATCCTCTGAATGCTTAGGAAAAGTAGTATCCAAAAAAGCGTTGTTTGCAAACTGTTGAACTTCATCTGCACTATTCGGGTTTCGTTGAGTCATTAAAAACTGATAAAAACTCATTCTCATTTTAATTTCCTCCAATATTTATTCATTACTTGTTGGGACCGTGATTAAAAACTTAAACCGTCCTTCTTGCATATTAATTTCCTGAGCAGAGTACTTAAGAGAACGGTGCTTGCTATAACGGTTAAGGTCTAATAAAACTGTCTTCTTTTGTGGATTAATTGTTACCCATTTAGGAATATTATAATTCTTTGCAATATAACCCATCACAAATTTGATCGGGATATTTAACCGTCCAACTGAAAGTCCCTTAGCCCGCAACAAGACATTTCCGTTACTTAACCGTTCAGGAATAAAGTTAATGGCAAATCGCACTTTAGCCCCTAGAAACTTAGTATTCCCTGTCAGGGTAGCATACTGATCGCCAACAATAAAATCATAACGGATCTTCTGCCCTTTTAGAAACTGATTCAGGTAGTTAGCAGCTAAAGCATTCACCTGTTTTTTATTCAATTCAACCGTTACTGATGAATCGCTTGGCTTTACTGCTTTGCTAGTTGTAGTAGCAGGAGTCGGTGCAGTCGCCTTGTTCAATACAACCCCGCAACTAATTACAATCAGCGCGACTAAGCAAAAAAAGGCCCATTTCCACCAATTAGTCTTTTTTTCTTCAGAATTTTTCATTTTTTACCTCCGTGTGAATTCCCAGCTATCATGTTTTTGCATTACCTTAAATAATTGGTCAGCAATTTTGACATATCCCGTATGATTAGGATGGAAATTATCTTCTGTTGAAATATATTTATTAAGGTTCTTATCCTTATGATTCATAATTTCAATGACCCGCTTTTGACTGACCTGCCCTTGGTTAGCCTTTTCTTCTTCCTTGATCAGCTGTTGTTGCTGACTCTTAGTCTGATATTGACCGTATGACATCAGCTTATTAATGTTCACAAAATACATCGACTTATAATTATTCATTGTATCTTGCGTAGTTTGGTTCCATTGATTAATTGACTTGTTGATAATTGTTACATCTGGGAAATAGGTATAGAAGGGATTATAAATACTCATCACAAAAATAGGGGCCTTAGGATTTTCCTTTCGAACTGCATCAAATAGCTTAATTAATTTTTGTTGATAAGTTTTTTCACCACTTTCAACACTACTGGTGACTTGCCGTTCAGAGCCCATTACGTTTTTTTCCAGAATCTGCATCAAGTCGTTCCCACCAACAGTCATCGTAATCACATCCGCGCTCCGTAAGTCACTACGTAATTGAGATTGCTGGTTTAACCGGTCAAGAATCTGGTCGGATCGGTCCCCTGTTACCCCGTAATTGACTGTTGTAACCTTGGTTTGGTGATAACGGTGTTCAATTTTTTCCTTAATTACCCCAACGTACCCACCATTATTAGTTTCATCCCCTTGACCGTGAGTAAGGGAATCGCCTAGTGCAACCAGCTTTACATTTTTCTTTTCAATATATTTTGGTTTAACAACTTTTGAACTATTACTAGTTAAATTTGTAAAGTGGTTAACAGTATACCATCCTCCACCAACAATCATAATAGCCAAAAGCGATAATAATAGCCATTTAGTCCACTTTTTCATCTATTCTATAGTCCTTTATTTTAAAATTTTAAGAAGATAGAGGCTGGGAAAAATTTTCATTTTTCTCAGCCTCCACTTATTTTTATCAAAGATTATTCTGTATAGTATAGCAAACAACAAGCACCCATTCCAGTGTGAGTTGCAATAATCGGCACTGTCTCTCGAACAGTAACCTCGATTTCTGGATAAAGTTCTTTTAGTTTTGCTAATAAGCGTTCTACTTCTTTGCCAGCATCGACATGAGAAATTCCAATTCGCTTAACTTTCGGTCCCCGTGCCATCTCATCTAAAATCTTATCCCATTCTTTATGCATCGATTTAATACCCCGGCCTTTTGATTCAATATGAATTTGACCATCATACACATGGAGCATAACCTTAATGTTTAACAGGTTAGAAATAGCACCAGCAAATTTGCTGATTCGTCCACCAGCAACTAAATTATCAAGGTTATCAATTGCCAAGTAAAGTTCAGATTTACTAAGTACTTCTTTCATCTTAGCAATTGCATCCTCAACGCTGCCACCGTCTTCAATCACTTGGGCTGCTTCAAGGATTTCAAAGCCCATTACTTGATCGGTTGACTGGGAATCGTAGACTGTAACTTTTGTCTTTGTCATTCCAGCTGCTTGTTCAGCCGCGTGGACGGTCCCACTAATTGATTCCATCATTGTAACGCATAATACTTCACTACCATCTTCGCCTAGCTTATCAAACGCATCGACAAACTTTCCAATTGGTGGTTGGGAAGTTTTTGGTAGTGACTTAGCATTCTTCATCATTTCAGGGAACTGTTCGTTTGTAATTGTTTCACGCTCAACGTATACCGTCCCATCGATCATTACACTTAATGGTATAATTGTAATGTCATATTTTTTAATTTCTTCATCAGTTAATCCTGCTGATGAGTCACAAACAATTTTTATCTTTGCCATGAAACTTACCACTCTTCCTGAACAATTTGTGCTATAATTATCTAGTATTGAGAACTAGATAATTTATTTCAAGTACTATTATACTCAATTTTATCTAATTTTGTAGGATCAATTACTATTTATTTAGTATAACAAAAATATTTTAAAAATTCATTGGTCTTTGGAAAGGGGTTTTTTGATGGATACACAAAAAGAGACAAGAGATCGGCGCACTTTATTAATAGAAATCGGTAATGCGGTTACTCATGGGATAGGGGCAGGACTATCGATTGCTGGCTTGATCTTGTTAATTATCAGAGCTGTTCATACTGGTAGTCCCATGCGAATTGTTACCTTTACTATTTACGGAAGTGCTTTAATTCTTTTTTACCTTTCGTCAACCTTATTTCATGCCTTGATCTTTACACGAGCCAAACGGGTTTTTCAAATTCTCGACCATTCAATGATCTTTGTGCTTATTGCCGCGACTTATACCCCCTATTGTTTAGTTAGTATCCGCGGCTGGTTAGGTTGGACAATTTTCGGAGTGATTTGGAGTCTATCGGTTATCGGAATCGTGTATAAATGTATTTGGTTAAAACATAAAAGTAAATATTCAACCATTATTTACATTCTTATGGGTTGGCTATGTCTAGTCGCCTTCATGCCTCTCTGGCGTGCGCTTGGTCCAGTTGGCTTCGGCTTGCTCCTACTAGGAGGACTCTCCTTTACACTTGGGGCCCTCTTTTACAGCCGGCCAACGGCATATACCCATTTGATTTGGCATATTTTTGTCCTCATCGGCACGATATTAATGTATTTTTCAATTCTTTTATACGTTTAGTTCCCATTCTTCAAAACGACAAACTAGCTGGTCATCTTTTTCATAATTATTACGGTTTACTAAATGCCAACGGTCATAATCGATCGTTGGCATTTTTGTATCTCCAACAATTTGCTTATTTATCACCGTTCGTGTTAGCTTTGTCGCCATTGGGAGTAATTGCTGATAGATCGTTGCCCCACCGATTACAAAATATTCGTTTGGATTTGACTTAAGATATTCTTTAAGGGCAGCTAAAGAATGAACGACTTTCACTCCTTCAGCATCTATGTTCTGACTGGTAAGCACAATATTTTCCCGTTTAGGTAACGGTTTATTGCCAAGCGAGGCAAAAGTTTTTCGCCCCATTATAATTGGGTGACCAGTAGTTTTTGTCTTAAAATGCTTCATATCAGCCGAAACATGCCATGGAATTGTATTATCTTTGCCAATCCAGCCATTTAAATCTTCAGCCCAGATTAAATTCAGCTCACTCATTTTGAACCACTCCTTTTAAACTGCTACAGGAGCCTTGATTGCCGGCTCATGAGTATAGCCTTCTAACTTAATATCAGTCATTTCATATTGATCGATTGGTTTTGGTTCAGCAGGTAAAATCAATTTAGGAGCTTCATGAGGTGTTCTTGTCAGCTGTTCTTTAACTTGATCAAGGTGGTTCAGATAAATGTGAGCGTCCCCTAATGTATGAACAAACTCGCCAGGTTCTAGACCGCATTGATGAGCAATCATATGCGTCAATAAGGCATAACTAGCAATATTGAATGGAACCCCTAAGAAGATGTCGGCACTCCGTTGATAGAGCTGACAACTAAGCTTTCCATCATTAACATAAAATTGGAACATTGTGTGACATGGAGGGAGAGCCATGGAAGGAACATCTTCTGGGTTCCAAGCTGAAACAATCATTCGCCGTGAATCTGGAGTAGTTTTAATCTGCTGGATAACGTTATCGATTTGATCAATTGTGTCGCCTTGACTCGTCTTCCATTTTCGCCACTGACTTCCATAAACAAGCCCTAAATCGCCATACTTTTGGGCAAAATCATCATCTTCAAGAATTCGCTGACAAAATGCCTTCTTTTCTTGAAGATAGACCTGCTTAAACTCTGGATCTTTAAGCCAGCGGTGACCAAAGTCTGTCATATCTGGGCCTTGATATTCAGCACTTTCCACCCACTTCTTAAATGCCCATTCATCCCAAATATGATTCTTGTGTTGAAGTAAGAAGCGAATGTTAGTGTCACCTCGTAAAAACCATAGTAATTCACTCTTAATCAAACCAAATGGGACTTTCTTGGTAGTTAAAATAGGAAAGCCTTTACTTAGGTCAAACCGCATCTGATATCCGAAAACAGACTTAGTACCAGTTCCTGTCCGATCACCCTTTTGATGTCCATTCGTCAAAACATAACGAATTAAGTCTAAGTATTGCTCTTCATTTATATTTGTTGCCATCCTTATGTTCCCTTCCTTTACTCGTCAACGTATGTGCTTAAATACTCCCAACGAGCTGTTTTTTCATCAATTTTTTCTTGTATTTCATTTAGCTGCTTCTGTAACTTAGCAATTTTCGTATAATCGCTTGCTGCTTCAGCCATTTCATTTTCTAATTGCTGATGCTGTTGATCAAGGGCGTCTAATTCTTCATCAATATGATCCCACTCGAGTTGTTCAGCATAAGTAAGTTTTGTTTTTTCTTTCTTAGCTGGTTCTTGCTTACTTACCTGCTTTTTTGCAAGGGCTTTTTGATCATTTTTAAGCTCTTTATCCTTATCTGCTTCTTCCTTTTTAGCAGTTAAATAATCAGTAAACCGTCCCGTATAACGCTCAATATCTCCATTCCCGTTGAAGACTAGCAAATTGTCAGCCACTTTATCTAAGAAATAGCGATCATGAGAAACCGTAATTACAGTTCCCGCAAAATTATCTAGGTAATCTTCAAGAACTGTTAATGTTCCAATATCAAGGTCGTTAGTTGGCTCATCGAGTAGTAAGACATTAGGCTGCTGCATTAAGATCTTTAAGAGGTATAATCGCCGCTTTTCACCCCCAGAAAGCTTTCGGATCAAAGTACCATGCATAAAACGAGGGAATAAGAAGCGTTCTAATAATTGGGTAACGCTGAGCTTATTGCCATCCTTATCAGTAACATTATCTGCAATTTCAGACAAGAAACTAATCATCCGCTTATCATTGTCAATTCCTTCTGTTTGCTGGGTATAATACCCTAACTTAACGGTCTCCCCAATCTTAAGGACACCACTATCTAGGGGGACGCGTTGGGCAATCACGTTTAATAAACTCGTCTTACCCGCCCCGTTTTCACCAGTAATTCCAATTCGGTCGCCTGCCTGAACCAGCCAATTGAAGTCATGGAGGATTTGGTGATTATCAAATTTTAAGTTAGCATCCTTAAATTGAATAACATCTTTCCCTAGACGTTGTGATCCGAGATTGATAGCAATATCTTCATCGGTTTTAAGATTACCGATTTTTCCTTCTAATTCGTGGAACCGATTGATTCGCCCTTTTTGTTTTGTGGAACGGGCTTTTGCACCTGTCCGCATCCAGGCTAATTCTTTTTTATATAGCTGTTGATTCTTTTTCTCAGTATCTTTAGCTAACTCTACTCGTTCCGCCTTTTTTGCTACAAAGTCCTGATAATTTCCCTCGTAGTGATAAAGTTTACCAAAAGATAGCTCCCAGATATGATTTGTAATTTGATCAAGGAAGTACCGATCATGGGTAACAACGAGGACAGCACCCTTATAACTGCGAAGGAAATCCTGGAGCCAAACTACCGAATCAAGGTCTAAGTGGTTAGTCGGTTCATCGAGCAATAAGAGGTCTGGCTGTTGAATTAAGACTTGCGCTAACCCAACCCGTTTCTTTTGTCCTCCAGAAAGTTGAGCAATCTTTTGACTTACATCTTTTATCTTTAACTGGGTCAGAATCGTCTTCACCCGACTATCTGCTTCCCATGCATCTTCTTGGTCCATCCGTGCCTGCATTTTTGTGTAACGGTCGATTGCTTGTGGATCTTCTGGGTGCTTTGTGAAGCGTTCAAGTGCCAGCTCATATTGGCGAATCGTTTCAAAGACTGGTTGTTTACCTTCAAAAACAGCTTCCATGATTGTTTTGTTTTCATCAAGTTCAGGCTGCTGTTTTAAATAACCGATCGTGTAATCATTAGGCTTAGTGATCTGCCCGCCGCCTTCTGGGTTTACTTCCCCACTAATTACGTTAAGAAGACTGGTTTTTCCACTTCCATTAACACCAATCAGTCCAATTCGATCATTTTCATTGATAATAAACGAAATATCATCAAATAAGGTCTTCTCACCGTATGTGCTGGTTAGACCCTCTGCACGCATTGTTTGCATATTATCCCTCTTTCGTTATCTCTTCTACTTTTTCTAATAAGACTGTAGCATTGTTAGCTATCTCACCATTTACCACTGCCAGCGTTAATTGCTGAAGAATCTTCCCCATCAATGGTCCCGGTTTTACCCCCGCTTTGGTAATTAATACTCGACCATCAATTGCTAATTCTTTAGCGTTTTTAATTGGTAACTTTTGATAAGCTTTTTGCAATTCTTCATCATCAATTGCCCATCCATATAACTTAGCTACTTGGTTAGCATCATGGAGGGCTGTTTCACCGGTATTAAACATTAGTGTTGGTGTAAGCGCACGTTGACGAATTGCTTGGACTGCTGGAACTACTTTTTTGACCTGCGCAATTAAATCATTTGCTGTCTTCCACTTCTTTAAGAATTTACCAATTTCTTTTTGATCAAGCTGGAGTTGTAAGCCTAAAACTGACCATAATTGAGCCTCATTTTCCAAATGCCATTGGTTAAGGATTAATAAAGCCGATAAAGCAGCTTGAGCATTTTCCAACCCTGGACAATATTGATACAATCCAGTCGCAATAAAATCTTTTAAGCCCGCTACTGGATTTTGACCCAACAATAGTTTTTCTAACTCAACCCGGATTCGTTCAACTGCAATTTTTTCTAATAATGGTGCATTTTCTTTGATTCCTTTTAACGTTGCAGTATCAATGACAAAATCAAGCTTACTTGCAAAACGCACGGCCCGCATCATCCGTAAAGCATCTTCATGAAAACGTTCATTAGGGTTGCCAACCGCTTTAATAAGATGTTTTTGCAGGTCTTCTAGTCCGTCAAATAGATCAATAACTTCCCCATCTTCACGTAAGGCGAGGGCGTTGATTGTGAAGTCTCGACGCCGGAGATCTTCACTTAATGAACGAACAAAAGTTACTTTATCAGGACGGCGGTAGTCTTGGTAACCTGACTCGGTTCTAAAAGTAGTTGTTTCATATCCCGTTCCATGGTCGAGAATCATAACTGTACCATGTTCAATTCCGGTATCAACAGTATGGTTAAAAATCGCCTTTATTTCACTAGGGTAAGCACTCGTCGCTATATCTATATCATGAATCTCATCATGCAAGATAGTGTCACGGACACAACCGCCAACAAAATATGCTTCGTAGCCAGCCTCCTCTATTTTTTGTAAGACAGGTCGTGCTGGTTCAAATATAGCTGGTAATTGTTTTATTTTCATTTAATCATGTCCTCATTTTGATAATCAAAGTTGATTATAACAAATTAAGTTACTACTAAAAAGAGACAGGAAGCGTAAAGAACGGCTAAAATCGTTAACGTTTCCTGTCTCATTTAAATTAAAAATTATTTGTAATCTTCATATTGGTCATAGAGATCTTGCATTTCAGTGTCTGTTGGGACTAACCGGAGATAGTGTTCCAATTCATCCATTAACTTATCAGTTTCACCAGTTTCGCGGTAGTAATTAATTAATTCTTTTAGGAATGTTGGATTTTCACTATAAGCCGGCAAAGCAGCTTCATAATATTTTCCGGCTAATTCAAGCTGGTCAGTTCGTTGATATGACCGTGCTAGATTCCAATATAATTGTGGATCTGTTTCATCTTCTTTTACCAATGGACTCAGGAGCTTAATATTTGCCTCATCATCGTGTTGGTGAAGCAAGAAATTACTATATTGCAAGGTGATCGTCATATTCTCTGGAGCAAGTTCATGTGCCTTTACCAAGTATTTCTTCATTAACTTTTGATCACCAAGGTGGCTGGTAATTTCAGCTGCTAATGAATAAAGGTATTCATTGTATTGATCAACACTGAGCCCTTCTTGGACAACTCGTAATGCCTGCTGATACTTATTTTCCTTTTCATACGCCTTTGCTAGTTCAGGATAAGCAGACGCATATTGGTTATCATCGTTAATAAGATCCTCTAAAATTTTTATTGCCTTTTCAGTATCTCCTAATTGAAGTTGGGTCAGCCCCTTTTGGAAACGAATATCACTAGTCTGGTATTCCGGTTTAACCTGATTGAAGTACCCTAAAGCCTTCTTAAACTGACCGCTCTGAGCGTAACAAATCCCTAGACGTCCAGCTATATCAACTTTTGCAAAGTCAGTATACCCATTTTTAATTAGTTGGAAGTAATATTGGATTGCTTCAGAATATTGGCCAACCATAAAGTAAAATTCACCAAGCGCAAATTCAACAGCTGGTTCATCGGGAGCCAACGCGTAAGCTTCTTTTAACTTTTCCTCCGTCACTTCAAATTCTTCTTCGGTTTGATATAAGTCCGCTGCAACCAGTAATGATTGAACATAAGCTGGCGAGTCTGGTTTAATCTGGGCTAAGTACGATAAAGCTTCGTCATTATGTCCTTCATCAATTGCAATCGTCGCTAAATTAGTCTTTAATTCATCTTCATCTGGATAACGATCTAATAATTTTAAGTAAATCGTTCGTGCCTGTTGAAGAAAGCCTAATGCATATAATTCTTCTGCAAGGCTAAATAACATATCATCATCATCATTAATTAGTGCGAGTTTAAATGAGTTTTGGGCTTCTTTTAACTTTCCTGCTTCTAATTGATCAAGCATTTGTTCTGAGTAGGTCATATTATGCCCTCCTTTTACTATCATTTTAAATATATCACAATCGATGATTTTAAGCATTGAACAAGTCTTTAAAAAGAAAAGAGACTGGGAAGGGTAGTTTCTTTCCTAGTCTCTTTTTAACATTTAACTGTTAATTACTTAACAGCGTCCTTTAAAGCTTTACCAGGCTTGAATGCTGGTACCTTGCTTGCAGGAATGTTGATTTCTTCTCCAGTTTGTGGGTTGCGGCCCTTACGTGCAGCACGTTGACGTACTTCGAAGTTACCGAAGCCGATCAATTGAACCTTTTCACCCTTAGCTAAAGATGCTTGAATTGAACTGAAAACAGCATCTACAGCTGCAGTAGCATCCTTCTTGGTTAAGCCAGTTGCAGTAGCAACATTGCTTACTAATTCTGCTTTGTTTGCCATGTTGTTTCACCTCCCACAAATAACGAGAGTGTTAAACTCACGTCTGTGAATGTTAATTTTGAGTGGTCCAAAATTAACGAAATAACTACGAGAAGTTCGTATCATTTCATTGTTAAGATTAGCATAGTGAAAGCCTGCTGACAAGCGGTTTTCTCAACTTCTAGCCGCATTTTTAATGTTTTTTCATTTTACAATGAATTCTTTAACTTTTACTGCCGTTGACGCTTGATTAAATGGATCGGTGTACCAGAAAAGTCAAAGGCTTTCCGAATTTGATTTTCCAAATAACGCTCATAGGAGAAGTGCATTAACTCTGGATCATTAACAAAGATAACAAATGTTGGTGGTTCGGTTGCAACCTGTGTCCCATAGTATACTCGCAAACGCCGACCATTTTGTGTTGGAGTCGGATTGGCAGCAATTGCATCCATCAAAACATCATTTAAGACTGCCGATTGGATCCGTTGACGGTGGTGTTGATATACTTCTTCGATTAATCCCGGTAATTGATTTAACCGTTGCTTTGTCTTCGCCGAAACGAAAATAATTGGTGCATAACTAAGGTACTGGAATTCTTGTCGAATCAAATTAGTGAAGTCTGTCATCGTTCGGTGATCTTTTTCTTTTAATGTATCCCACTTATTAACGACGATAATAACCCCACACCCTGCTTCGTGGGCATATCCAGCAATATGCTTATCTAATTCGCGAATACCTTCTTCTGCATTTAGGACAACAAGTACAACATCACTATCATCAATTGCCCGCATGGAACGCATTAATGAATAACGCTCAGTGTTCTCATAAATTTTTCCTTTTTTGCGGATTCCAGCAGTATCAACCATTGTAAATTTTTGTCCATCTGCTGTTTCAAATTGAGTATTAATGGCATCACGGGTAGTTCCGGCAACGTTAGATACAATTACCCGGTTCTCACCTAAAATTGCGTTAACTAGTGATGATTTTCCGACATTAGGACGACCGATAAAGCTAAAGTGAATGGAGTCGTCTTCATCATTAGCGGCGTTATCAGGAAACTCTTTAATAACAGCATCCAAAAGGTCACCCATTCCAATACCGTGAACACTTGAAACAGCATATGGCTCCCCTAAACCAAGGGAATAATAATCATAAATATCACTACGGCGTTCTGGATTATCGACTTTATTAATGGCTAAGACCACTGGTTTATTGGAGCGATATAAAATTCGTGCTACTTGCTCATCAGCATCAGTTACACCGTTTTCTACATCGGCAACGAAGATTATTACATCTGCTTCATCAATAGCAATTTCTGCTTGTTGACGAATCTGTGTCAATAATGGTTGATCTGATATTTCAATCCCACCAGTATCAATCATGCTAAAATGTTTTCCTAACCATTCAGCATGAGCATAAATACGGTCTCGAGTAACTCCAGGAGTATCTTCAACAATTGAAATCCGTTCTCCTGCAATACGATTGAATAATGTTGATTTTCCAACGTTTGGACGACCAACAACTGCTACGATTGGATTTGCCAATCTTTCCACCTTCTTTCATTTTATTTTAAATGATTAAAGAGGGAGTGGGAAAGAAGTCGCTTGCGACTTCGTCTTCCCACCCCCGCGAGGATGGCTAGGCGTTCCGGA
Source organism: Limosilactobacillus reuteri (assembly GCF_020785355.1). GTDB lineage: Bacteria > Bacillota > Bacilli > Lactobacillales > Lactobacillaceae > Limosilactobacillus > Limosilactobacillus reuteri_I. Next base: position 35,001 of record NZ_JAJGVH010000075.1, read on the forward strand.
CGTTGATTTATCAACGTTCGGAATCCAGCCAGCTACCGCGCTACTGTATAAATACCTTTAAAAAAGTAAAGAGACTGAGTTAATTCCCAGCCTCCCCTTAAAAGATAATTAATTTAAGAAACTAGTTCCGTAGGTCCTTAAGCTTGTCACCAATTAAGTCACCCATTGAGAAGCCACTTTCTTCTTCTGGAGCGTTATTCATGAAGCTCCGGTTGTTATTGTTACGACGTGAACGACGACGACCACGGTAGTTTTCACCGTTGTTATTGTTGTTTTCGTCTTCCTTTGGACGTTCTTCAAGAGCCTTCATTGATAAGCCAAGACGTTGGTGTTCAGGATCAACATTGATTACCTTAACTTGTACTTCTTGACCTGGCTTAAGAACATCTGCAGGTGTAGCAATGTGCTTGTGTGAGATTTGTGAAATGTGAACTAAACCTTCAACACCAGGGAATACTTCAACGAAAGCACCAAAGCTAGTCAAACGCTTAACAGTACCAGTTAATACGCTGTCAACTGGAGCCTTTTCTTCAATATCATCCCATGGTCCTGGTAAAGTTTGCTTAATGGATAATGAAATCCGTTCACGTTCAGGGTCAACGCTTAATACCTTAACCTTAACATCTTGACCAGCAGTCAATACATCAGAAGGCTTGTCAACGTGATCGTATGAAATTTCAGAAACGTGAACTAATCCATCAACGCCGCCAAGGTCAATAAATGCACCGAAGTTAGTCATCCGTGCAACTTTACCTTCAACAACATCACCTGGTTGTAATTCAGCAAATACCTTTTCAGCAGCCTTTTCGTGTTGAGCTTGAATAATTTCCTTGTGTGAAAGAATCAAACGGTTTTCGCTTGGTTCGATTTCAACAATCTTAAATTCAAGTTCTTGACCCTTAAATTGATTAAGGTCTTCAACATAGTGATCAGTAATCATTGAAGCAGGGACGAAGCCACGAACTCCAGCATCAACGACTAATCCACCCTTAACAGCTTGAGTGACTTTGGCGGTAATGTGTTCACCTTCATCAAATTTCTTTTGAATGTCATCCCATACCTTACGGGCTTCAAGACGACGGTGAGAAAGAAGGTAGCTACCATTTTCCTTATCGTTACCGATCTTAGAAATGACAACTAAGTCTAATTCGTCACCTACTTTTACAGCATCATTGATGTCTTCAACTGGCTTGGTTGATAATTCCTTAGCAGGGACGACACCTTCAACCCCTGCATCTTTAATACCAACGATAGCTTGACGATCGTCATCGATTGCCAAAACTTCACCCTTGACAACATCGCCCACCTTAACTTGTTCAATGCTATCAAGCGCTTCTAACATATCGTTTTTATTTTCGTTGTTTTCAGCCATTAAAAAAAATCCTCCTTGCAACAATCAACTCTAAAAGATATTTTACTAAAATTTGTTTCACATTTCCAGTATTTAGGCTAATTCATCTTGTGTTTTTTTAATTATTTTACTGATTTCACTCACAACTTCATCAATTGTCATATTTGTTGTATCCAATTTGATTGCATCAGGTGCTTGTGTAAGAGGTGAAACTTTTCGTGTTGAGTCTTTTTTATCCCTTAATTCAATTGCTTTTTGTAATTCTTCAAGCGATGTTGTATTAATCCCTTTTGCCTGGTTTTCAGCATATCGCCGTCGTGCCCGCTCATAGGCACTCGCTACCATGAATATCTTTACAGATGCTTGTGGTAAAACAGTTGTACCAATATCCCGTCCATCCATTACAATTCCACCACTTTCGGCAATTTGCCGCTGTTGCTTAGTCATCTCTTCGCGAACAGCTGGAACTGCCGCCACAGCAGATACATTTGCTGCTACTTTCGGCAACCGAATATCATGAGTCACCTCTTTACCATCCAAGAAAACTCTTTGTTCAGTTTCACCAGGTTCAAAATCAATTTTTATTTGCCGAGCAATTTCAGCAACCTTTGTATCATCTTTAGGATCAATGCCCTGGTTTAATGCTGCTAATGTAACAGCTCGGTACATTGCGCCGGTATCACAATAGACATAATTAAACTTTTTTGCTACTAATTTGGCGACCGTGCTCTTTCCTGCTGAGGCCGGACCATCAATTGCTACTTGCAATCTCTTACACATTATTAGTTATTCACTCCTCTATTTTCAATCCAATACACTACTTTATCAGAAAATTGCTGCTAATACTCTATTTTTAACGATAACGGTTTGTATTTTCTGTATTATTATTGTAGCGATTATAGGTTTGGTTATTGTTATAACGCTGCTGATAACTACTGTAGCGATTAGGAGTAGTCCGGTTTTGATACCCATTACCATAACGATAACTACTACTATATCGATAATAGCTACTACTGCTTTGCGGAGCACTATAACTTTGGCTGGTTTGCGTCGAACTTGATTCCTCAATACTTGAAGAAGAGGATTCGCTACTGCTTACACTAGATTCCTTCTTTGAATGCTCACTAGAGGTACTCGAACTGTGAGATTCTTTTTTTTTACTATTTTCAGAACTAGTAGCTACTTGTTCAGTTCTCACTGGATGATTGAAGGACTGTTTATTATTAATCCAATAAATAAGTGGTGTAGCGGCGAGAACAATAATTAACACGATTAAGATCGTAGTAATCATTGAATTATGTGATCGTTGCTTACGGTGTTCCGTTCGTGACAAATGGCCATCACTATCAAGATCTTCGTTATCTGTAAACTTTTTATCCCATAATTCATCATTAGCTCGTCGGCTCTCTTTCCGTTCCTCACTCAAAGTAATCATGCCTCCTTATTTTGAGAATTAACATTCTGATTGTATCGCAAACTTTTGATGATTGTCTAGCAACAACACTAAACTTTAATTTTCAGTAATATTTAACAAGGCTTTTAAGCGGTCTTCCCAACCTACTTTATTGTTTTCAGAAAGCGGCTGACTGACCGGCAAAATTAGTTTAGCTTCCCAATCTGAAAGCTCATAATCACAACAGAATTCATTCGAACCGTCAAATTGCTCACCAAAGTATGTTAAAAGATATTCTCGTTTACAACCGTCCTCTTTGATATAAGCAACCATCTCTTGCAATTCTTTTTCTGTTTGAATTTTACGTCGCTCAAACATCGTAATTATTTGCTGAGGTGTAAAAGAATGTTCAAGATAAAACTCAAATAAAGATGCTTGCTCCCCCAAAACACTTGCTGATAACTTGCCATTCTTAATCTGCTCTAGAATTGTAACTGGTGGGAGATCAACGCTTGTTAATTGTCGTTGAATCATTTCATCACCATTTGCATATAGAAGAACCGCCAAACTCTGCTTACCATCACGACCAGCCCGACCGATTTCCTGTAAATAATTCTCTAAATTACTTGGCAAATGATAATGAATAACGTAACGAATATCATTTTTATCAATCCCCATCCCAAAGGCACTCGTTGCACATATCACCTGTAATTCATTATTCATAAATTGATTTTGAATTCGAAATCGTTCAATTGGAGCAACGCCAGCATGATAAGCTGCCACATTTAAATCAGTTTGGTTTTCAAGCCATTCTGCCATCTGAGAAGCCAGCTTGCGACTTGCGAAGTAAATAATCCCGGGACCAGTGAATTTTTGAACTAGTTTCAGAAGTTCACCATCTTTTTCCTTTTGAGTAGCGATGGACTGAACAGCTAAAAAAATGTTAGGACGGTCAACAGATTTAATTACCTGATAGGCAGTCGCCATTCCCATTTTTTTCAAAATGTCCTGCCGAATACGGGGCGTAGCAGTTGCCGTTAACAGCAATGTTGTCGGCGATCCTAATTGCTGCCGAACTTCCTTTAGCAATAAATATTCAGGACGAAAATCAGGGCCCCACTGTGAGATGCAATGGGCTTCATCAATAACCATTAACGCAATCTTATTTTTCTTAAGCGCGGTTAAAACTTGCTGGTTATCAAGCATTTCCGGAGAAGTAAATATAAATTTAAATGATTTCAAATTGCGGAGGACACTTGCTCGCTCTTTTCCGACAAGTTGGCCGCTTAACATAATGACTCGTTTTTCTCCCTGACGATGAAGACGGTCAACTTGATCCTGCATTAGCGAAATCAACGGTGAAACAATGAGAATCGTTCCTGGCAATAAATAAGCTGGTAATTGATATAAAAGGGATTTTCCGGCACCAGTGGGAAGAATTGACAAAGTATCTTTTCCTTCCAGCAAGGCGTTAATTGTCTCTTCTTGGCCTGGACGAAAATTATCAAAGCCAAAATGATTTTGTAAAACATCTAGAATTTCTTGCTTATTTTTCATTTGTTATTCCTTGAAATATTTGATATAGGCGATATTCATAAAAACTGGCAATTTGCTCATCGAATTTCCATGTTGTTGGTTCGCCCTTATAGAATCGACTAAGTTCGTCACGCTTACTCTCTGGCAAAAGAATATCCCAATCTAGCTTGTCAGGAATGAGGATTGCTGCTTCTAAAAGATGCTCCCTAATTGTATTTTCTTTCAACCGTCGCTCTTGAGCAATCAGTTCAATTGGCTCTCCCTGGGTATACAAGTCAAATGTTACTTGGGCACTCCGATTTAGTGGACTCTCATTGATCAATGGAAGGAGCAATTGTTGCAGTGGACCAGGAAAATTACGAGCATAAGCGCTAACTGCTAACATCTCGTCATGACGTAAGTACTGGATATCATCGATTTTTATTTTCAAATCTTGAGCTGCTTGATTAATTGTCCATCCTGATCGCTGATAACCAATCATGACATTAAAAAGGTCTGTTATCATTCGTGGATCTTCACTTTCCAAAGCGCTGCCAAACCGATGGAGATCAGTATAGAGATTTTTAACCAGATCGTGATGATAATTTTGTCGAAACCACTGCTTCACCGCAACCATTTCACTATATGAAATAGCCAATGGGACATATTTTCTTTGATGATGTGAGAACTCTGATACGACTTGAATAGCCAAAAAAAGTCGTTGAATTATCCGTTGAGTATTGGTTAACCAGTACCAGTCGTAAAACGACGGAATGTAGAAACTCTCTTCTTCGTTTTTTAAGACTTTCGCGCCCTCTTCTGTAAGAATTGCTTGGGATTGATCATCAATCGCTAATAATTTATCAGCAACAAGTTGATTAATAAGCTGATCATATTCTTGACGGTTCATTGCGCGGTCTGCCCCTAACCACTCTAAAATTCCATATTGTCGAGCCCAAAAGAGGGTTGCGACTGTTCGCCGGCTTCGAAGAGTGTTTTCAATTACACGAATTCGCCGTGGCTGGTGATAGCTAAAAAAGCGTAATAATTTATTCACGGATTTCACCCCCCTATATATTTATATACGTAATTTATTTAAAAATTCTACCATAAAAATAAAAGGCCAAGAAAAAATCTCAGCCTCTTAATCTATCTTTTTAGATCATTCTATGCTGGTCTAGCCATGAACGTAACCGACCCGCGATAATTATATATACAATTGTAACAACCAAACCTTTAATAATGTTAAAAGGCAACACACCAATCGCCACTAGCTGGGATACTGGTAATGTCGACTTCCAGTTCCAAACCGCCATATATAAAGGCGTAAGGATCCACAGGTTCAACAGGGACATTAAGACAGTCAATGTTACCGTTCCCAAAACAATTCCAGTAATCGCTTGTCTTTTCTTACTCCAGTTATGATGACGCCATATCCAACAAAACGGAAGCAGAAGAGCGAGGGATGAAATGAAATCACTAGTAACTCCAATTAATTCAGCTGGAGAAAAGCCGTGAATCATTCCATGAATTAAACATTTAATTGCGGCGATAATAATTCCGCCAACTGGCCCATAGATATACCCCCCTAGCAAAACAGGGACATCAGAAAAATCCAGTTTAAGGTAGGGCGCCATCGGCAAAACCGGAAACTCAAAAAACATTAAAATAAATGCTAGGGCACCCAAACATGCTATACCTACCAATCGTTGAATACGTTGATGCGTTACTGTCATTAATAACAACCTCCATCTGAGATTGTCTCCATTTGGCATCCTGTATTAAAAAAGCGTTGCCGATTTACCATTTGTTTGTCAGCAACGCAAATAAACTATTTAAAGATTATTTAATACAGAAATCTTCTTTATACCAGACTATACTGTCGGCTCTGGAATTACACCAGATCAACCATTAACAATGGGTTGCGGGCTGTCACCGCCGGTCGGGAATTTCACCGCGCCTTGAAGACAAACGTTTTATATTTTTACAAATCCTATTCTAATAGGCTTTTGCCGTCATGTCAACGTTTATAGCTTGGCTCTTTTTTTCGTAAAATTCCAAGAAGTTTGCCCCATAACTACCCCTCAGATCATTTCACAAATTCAATTTTACTTCTTTAGCAACTGCACTTCTTCAGGCTTTAATGCGCGAAATTCACCCGGCTGAAGACCATATAAATTTAATGGTCCATATGTTTCACGATGAAGTTTAGTCACCGGATGTCCTACTGCCTTAAACATATTCTTAACTTGGTGGTTTCGTCCTTCATGGATTGTTAATTGAACAAGACTTGTCTTCTTGGCACGGTCAACATTCAGGAGCTTCGATTTAGCCGGTTTTGTCTTTCGCCCATCGATGACCACCCCTAAACGTAATTGTTTTAACTCATCATTTTTAACGATTCCTTCAACCTTAGCAACATAAGTTTTTTCAACTTCATATTTAGGATGCATCAGTTTATTTGCCAAAGCACCATCATTTGTTAGGAGAAGAATCCCGGTTGTGTCATAGTCTAATCGACCAACTGGATAAATGCGTTCATCAATATCAGCATCATGAATAATGTCAACGACTGTTCGCCGCCCCTTATCATCATGAGCACTTGAGATAACACCCCGCGGTTTATTTAGCAAGTAGTAAACGTGTTGTTCATGATGGATTGGAACCCCATTTACTACAATCTCATCATGAACGCCAACTTTAGTCCCAAGTTCAGTCACAATCTTGCCATTAACTGCAACTTTCCCTTGAAGGATAAGTTTTTCTGACGCTCGACGAGAAGCTACTCCTGCTTCCGCCATTGCCTTTTGTAATCGTTCCATTAATTATCGTCCTTTCGTTCTTCTCGTGCTTGTAACGCTTCGAGGAAAATATCACCATTAATATTACTCATTTCTAATTCATCTTGATCAGGTAGCGGTGGAAGTTCATCCAAATCGCTTAACCCGAAATAGTTTAAGAAAGCCGGAGTTGTTGAATATAAAAATGGCCGGCCAGGTGCATCCAAGCGTCCATGAGTGTCAACTAACCCACGAACCATTAATTTTTGTAATGATCCTGAACTTTGCACTCCACGAATATCGTCAATTTCTAGTCGCGTAATTGGTTGCCGATAAGCAACAATGGCCAATACTTCTAATAATGCTTTAGTTAATGGCACCGTTAATGGAACTTCAAAGTAATGTTTAATGACCTCTGCTAACTGGGACTTGGTTGCTAAACGATAGGTCTGATCACTTTCAAGTAAGATAAAAGCAGACGTGGGATCATCTTCATACTTCTTTTTTAGCTTTTGTAATATTGCTAGAACAGCCGGTTTCATAAAACCAGAAATTTTTGCTAAATCGCCTAGGGTAATTCCTTCATCCCCACTAATAAAAAGTAACCCTTCAATCTGCGCTTGGTTGGTTAGTTTCGTATTCGTCACTCTTAGGTCCCTCCGCTAAAATTATTGGTTCAAACAAGCCACCTTGGTTAATAGTAATTGCTTGATGTTTTGCTAGTTCAAGAATTGCTAAAAAAGTTGTAACTAAGCCATCACGAGTATGTAAATCTTCAAACAAGTCTTCAAATCTAACCGGACCATCATGAACAATTTCAATCACGTGGTTCATTTGTTGCCCAACGCTTACTTTTTCAGCTGCAACAGTTTCAACTAATGGAGTAGCTAATTGTTGGCGGCGGAGAACTGCTACAAAAGCTTGTTGCAAATCCGTTAATTTGATGCCCGGCTCCACATGAGATTTTACCATTTCACGAGGAACCTGCATTGCTGGCCGAGTATACTCCTGTTGACGCAGATTTTCTTTATCTTTTAATCGATCTGCCGCTTTTTTATAACGCTGATATTCCAAAAGCTGTTCCACTAATTCTTGCCGGGGATCAATCTCCTCTACTTCTGGCTCATCATCCAATACTGGCGACGAAGGTAACAGCATCTGACTTTTAATGTCCATCAGAGTCGCAGCCATTACAAAATATTCACCCGCGACTTCTAATTGGTGGCTTTGCATTTGGTGAAGGTAATCAAGGTATTGGCTTGTAATTTGCGAAATCTGAATATCATAAATATCCATTTCAGATTGCTTTATTAAATGAAGTAATAAATCTAGTGGCCCTTCAAAGTCATGAACTTTTATGACTGGTTGAAATGGATTTTGTGGTTGCACTTGCTTATTCATTATTTCTCTCCCACATGCTAATTATTGGTTGGGTTGCTAAGGTTCCCATGAGGCGTTTATGAGGATACTGATCGTGAACGCCATCTAATAAGGAAAAAATATTATGCCCCGTTCGTTCGCTTGGCGTAAATGATAAGCGGCGAATCAGTACGTAACAATCTCCTATTTCTAAAATCACAATTCCAATAAAGTGGCTATCATCCATGTCTTTCCACAAAAAGATTGGCCAACCATTAGCAAGTGCCCAGTCCATCTCCTCCATAAAGCGATTATCTTTTCGAAGGTCTTTTACTAAGGACAATAAACCTAGGGCGATTTTTTGGTAATCTTTTCGATAACGAACTAACATCGTATTTTCCTTTCTATGCACGCGGATGATATTTCATATAGTTAGCAGATAACTGTTGCGGCGAAACCTGTAAATATGGTTGGAGAGCCTTCATCGCGTTATAACCAAGGATTTCTTGGATTAATTGGACGTCGGCGCCATTTTCTATTAAATGAACAGCAAAAGAATAGCGCATGGTTTGAGGAGTAACTTCTTTTTTGATTTTAGCCTCACTAACCCATTCCTTCATTTTTTTCCAAATTCCTTGCCGCGTCAAAGGATAACCATGAGCATTTAAGAACACCCGCGTTTCGTGCTCATCTCTGAGTAAACGTGGCCGACCGCGGTCTAGGTAGTCGGTAAGCCACTTAACTGCTGGTTGACTTAAGGGAATCATTCGTTCACGTTCATTCTTTCCCGTTAGTTGTAGAAGCTTAACGTCGAGATGAAGTGCTGTCCGATCCAAAGCAATTACTTCACTAACCCTCATTCCCGTTGCATCCATAATCTCTAACAACGCTCGATCACGAAGACCAATTGGGGTTGAAACATCCGGGACTGCCAGCAGTTGTTCAATTTCTTTTTCAGTTAAAATTACCGGTGCAGGTGGTTGGTTAAAGGTATACTGGTGATCAATCATTTCCATTGGATTAATGGTTAGGTTATGGTGACGGATCATGTATTTATAAAATTGCCGTAAACTTGAAATCACACGGTTAATTGTTGAATTAGCTTTTCCCTGCTGACGAAAACTATTAAGGAGGTCAATTAGCAAATAGTGGTCCACCTGTTGCCAATCAGCAATTCCTCGATCTTCTAAATAAGTCACAGTTTGTTCTAAGTCCCGTTGATAACTCATCAAGGTATTATCGCTTAATTGTCGTTCATCTTTTAAAAAAGCTAAAAACGCAGCCACTTCATTATTCATTAATCTTGATTCTCTTTTACTAGGATTAATTGGCCATTTTCTTGTTTTACTAATTTTTCTTTAAGCAAATGCCCAATAGCACGTTTAAACTGCCCCTTGCTTATGCCAAAGACATCGCGAATGATCGATGGGTTCGTCTTATCAGTATATGGCAAGCGGTGATTTATATCATGTTCTAACATTGTCAAAATCATTTGTGCATCTTCACCAATAGCTTGGTAGGCACGAGGCTTAAGTGAGAGATTAAGACTACCATGTGATGAAATCCCAATAACCCGCGCTTTAACCCGTTGACCTAATCGTGGTTCTTGGTCTCGTTCACTTGGATGGATAAATCCTAAACGATAGTCATCAGTAATCACAAAGGTTCCACTCATCTTGAGGCGGTAAACCGTGGCATAAGTATCATGGTTGAGCAAGCGTTTATCTGGAGCTGCTGAAATAGTTTGATAGATTTGATCATCTGCTAATTTACCCCATAGACGATCCTTATCATCAACTTGAAGGGACATTAATAAACGGTCACCTGGTTGTGGCCATAAGTGTTTCAAACTTGGCAAGTCATCTAAAGAGACAACAATATCCTTATTGGGAAGACCGATATCAACAAAAACTCCTAGATCACGACGAACATTAACTACTGTACCATAATCATAATGGTCAACCTGGATCGTTGGAATGTGCTCACAGGTCATCTGTAGTTGATGATCCTCATTTTCATAAACAAAGCCGCGTACCTGTCCACCAATATGTAATTCTTGAGGACTTTCACTTTTCGGTAATCGATATGTTTGCCCATTACGATCTGGTTGAACAAAATAATCGGTATCATTTTCATCAATCATTACCGCTGTAACAACTTTTCCTAATGCTGAATTCATTTTTATCACTTATCCTTTTTTATTCTATATCGATTTTACACGGTAAAAGCTTATTTTGCTAGTAAGATCAATGATTATCATTGGTATAAAAAAAGACCGGTTACCAATGACCGATCTTTTCGCAGACAATATTATAAAATATTAGTCGATAGTCTTAACACGCATCATGTTAGTTGCACCTGGTACACCTAAAGGAACACCGGCAACGATGATGATCTTGTCGCCCTTCTTAGCAAAGCCAAGTTCAACAGCCTTCTTAGCAGCTAAGTCGAACATTGTATCAGTGTTCTTCATTTCATCAACAACGTATGGTTGAACACCCCAGTTGATCATAAGTCCACGTTCTACACGTTCGTTTGGAGTTAATGCAACGATATCAGCATTAGGACGGTACTTAGAAATCATCTTAGCAGTGTAGCCTGAAGCAGTGTAAGCAACAATTGTGTGAATGTCTAAGTCTTTAGCTGCGTTAGCAACAGCAGAACCGATAGTTTCAGTTACGTCAGACTTGTCCCAATCGAACTTTTCAGTACCGAATTCCCAAAGGTGGTTTTCAGCCTTGATATCAATGTCGTTCATCATTGCAACAGATTCAACTGGGTAGTCACCGTTAGCACTTTCACCAGAAAGCATAGTAGCATCAGTACCATCAAATACGGCGTTAGCAACGTCTGATACTTCGGCACGGGTTGGACGTGGGTTTTCTTGCATTGAGTCAAGCATTTGGGTAGCAGTAATAACTGGCTTACCTAATTCGTTACAACGCTTGATCATGTGTTTTTGAACAATTGGCACATTTTGGGCAGGAATTTCAACACCCATGTCACCACGAGGTACCATTAAACCGTCAGAAACAGCGATGATTTCTTCAAAGTTGTCGATACCTTCTTGAGATTCAATCTTAGGGAAAATTTGAACATCTTCCATGTTCTTTTCCTTAAGTAATTCACGAATGTCAAGAACATCTTGAGCCTTACGAACGAAGGATGCAGCAATGTAGTTAATCTTGTTTTCCAAACCAAAACGAATATCGCTACTGTCCTTTTCAGTAATACCTGGTAAGTTGATTGATACACCAGGGGCGTTAACACCCTTCCGAGAACCAAGAACACCATGGTTTAAGACGTGACATACAAGTTCCTTGTTTGCATCGTCTTTTTCATCAATAACCATGTCAATTAAACCATCATCAAAAAGAACATGGCCACCAACATGAGTATCATCGTATAAGCCTGGGTAGGTAACAGCAATCTTGTCATGAGTACCTTCAATTGAAGGATCCATTGAAATGCGAACCTTGTCGCCAATTTCAAAGTTGATCTTACCTTCTTTTTGAACAGTAGTCCGAATTTCGGCACCCTTAGTATCAAGCATAAGACCAACGTGCTTGCCAGTAATTTCTTCAGCCTTGTGTACGTTTTCGATCCGACCCAAGTGTTCTGGGTGGTCACCGTGTGAGAAGTTGAAACGGAAAATGTTAGCTCCCGCATTGATCAACTTAACGATCGTATCAACATCAGTACTTGCAGGACCAAGTGTACTTACAATCTTGGTTTTCTTCATAAATGAATCTCTCCTTTTGCATCTATAGCATCAATCACGATCTGTAATTGTATGCCTCATTTGCACACTGTTATGATAGCACTTTTCAAATAACGTGTCTTTATTTTTTATGCAAAAGGTTTTAAAAAAGCGCTATCATTCTAAAATTAGTTATTTTTTCTAACTGTTATTTAATTTTAGAGCTTTCAGTGATTACTATTAAGCTGTTGTAAGACAACGTTTTCTTGGCCAAGAACGGCAACAAGCGCCTTTTTTGCTTTCTGAGAATTTTTTAACCATCGCTTTTGATCAAGTAGGATCTTCTTATCGTTTGCTGGATAAAACAACAAGACAGGAATTGAACCATGGTATTCATTAAAAATATTATTTAACTCTCGATGCACCATCTCAGTGTCTAATGACGGTAAGATTCGTAAAACCCATCGTTGACTAGGGCGCTCCTGTTGAACTTTTTTAACATCCTGCAATTGATTAGCAACTAATTGTAGGCCTCGTCCCTCCCGATATTCTACTCGACCTCTGACAATTAAGATCTTATTTGTTTCTAGTTGCTCTTTGAACTGCTGATATTGTTTAGGAAAGACAGTAATATCAACTACTCCGGTCTCATCTGTTCCATTAACAAAGGCCATTTCCCGATGTTCACGTTTAGTATAAATAGTCTTAACGTGATTTGTAAGGACAATTATTGTCGCTTCTGAATTCGGGTATAAATCAGCAATTTTAGTTGCATGGAGCTGCTGTCCTAATTGGTAATATTGAGTAACTGGGTGGCCAGAAAGATATACTCCTAAGTATTCATTCTCCTTCGTTAAACGGGTCAACAGAGGGAATTCGTTTCGTTGGTCGATTGCCGTTTGGAGCGTAGGATCGTCAAAATTAGCAAAACCGGCAAACAACTCAATCCCGGAAATTAATTTAGGAAGGGCGTCAATCATCTCGGCTCGATTGTACCCCATATTATCAAAGGCCCCACTATAGATTAATGGTTCGATTAATTCTTGCTTTTGCCAACGTTCTGGAATGCGGGTAATAAAATTACGAAGATCTGTAAATTTGCCATTTTCCTGCCGTTCTTCAAGAATCGCGGCGACAAAATCACGACGTACTCCTTTAATAGCAGAAAAGCCAAAGTAAACTGTTCCATCATGTAATAGAAAACTACTCTCACTTATATTGATTCGCGGGCCACTAATCTTGACGCCAAATTGCTTTGCATCCCCCACATGACGCTTCAATTTCTCAATATTAGTTTCTGCATTCATTAGGGCTGTAAAAAAAGCTGCAGGGTAATGAACTTTCAAATATGCCATCTCAAACGCCATCATAGAATAAGCAACTGCATGCGAACGATTGAACCCATAATTAGCAAAGCGATCAATATATTCAAATACCTGGTGAGCAACTTGTGCTGAATAGCCGTGTTCTGTTGCGCCGGCAATAAATTTTGTCCGCATATCCTCCATTGTGGCCTTTTTCTTCTTACTCATTGCCCGGCGTAAAAGATCCGCTTCTCCTAAGGTAAAACCAGCCATTACCGAGGCCAGCTGCATTACCTGCTCTTGATAGACCAAAATACCGTAAGTTGGTCCCAGAATTTTTTCAAGTGAAGGAGCAGGATAAGTAATTTTCTCTTTTCCAGCTTTGCGGGCGGTAAAATGAGGAATATTTTCCATTGGACCCGGACGATAAAGTGCGTTCACTGCCACAATATCTTCAAAATTCGTTGGATGAAGATTGACCAATACATTTCTGATCCCACTTGATTCAAATTGAAAAATCCCTTCAGTTTTTCCTCGCTGGAATAGTTGGAGAGTCAATGGATCGTTAAAGTTAATTTTTTGTAAATCAAAATTAGGATCTTCTTGCCGAATCATTTGAAGAGTATTATCCATGATTGAAAGGTTCTTCAATCCCAAGAAATCCATTTTTAATAACCCCAGCGCTTCTACTGTGTCTTTGGCAAACTGCGTCATTAACAAGCCATCACTACCATCCTGCAACGGCACAACTTCATGTAGTGGCTGCTCAGAAAGGACAATTCCTGCCGCGTGAATTGAATAATGCCGCGGCAATCCCTCTAATTGCTGTGCAACTTGAATCAGCAAACGAAATTTAGGATTATCATCAAGAAGATTTTTTAATTGTTGCGACTCCTTTAATGCATCTTTGATTGTCACGTGAAGGCCATGCGGTAATGCGTCGATTAACCTTTGCATATCGTAACGGGGTAAGTTAAAGACCCGACTCACATCACGAACGACTTGTTTAGCAGCCAATGTCCCAAAAGTAATAATTTGGGCTACGCGTTGGTGACCATATTTTTGATGCACATATTGCAAGACTTCATCACGCCGATTATCGGGAATATCTAAGTCAATATCGGGCATTTGGGCTCGTTCTGGATTCAGAAAGCGTTCAAATAATAAGTCATATTGCAAAGGATCAACCTCTGTAATAGCTAAAGCATAGGCAACTAATGATCCCGCAGCTGATCCCCGTCCAGGGTCGGTCGTAATCTTTTGCTGGTGAGCAAAATTCATTACATCCCATACAATTAAGAAATAATCATCAAAGCCCATTTCATGAATTACTTTTAATTCCATCGCTAAACGTTCTTGGTACTGTTGAATAGTTTTTCCTGGTGCAACTCGCCTTTTTTTCAATCCTTGAATACATAGGGAACGTAAATATTGTTGCGATGATACCCCTGCTTGATTTTTAAAATGAGGAAGGACCGGGGCCCTAAATTGAAGTTCAACGTTGCACAGGGCTGCTACTTCAACTGTCTTTTGTGCGGCTGCACTAAGCCCCTTTGCCTTGTAATCTTGGACAACCTGTTCTTTCAAATGGAGATAATGTTGTCCTCTTCGCCCCGCTTCTATCGTCGGATCTTTTAACTCAACGCCGGCATCAATTGCTTGTAAAACCCGACTAGCAAAAAGGTCATTAGCATTTAAATAATCAACTGGAGACGTCCCTACTAATGGCAAAGATAATTGTTTTGATAATTGTCGCAAGGTATCTATTTGAACGTCATCTAACCGCGAATTGACTCCTAACAGAACGCTATCATCATCCCCCAGATTAGCAAGCTCAGTTAAAATTGATGTTGGCTGAGCAAGCACACTAAAAACCGTACTTTGAGGAGGAATAATTATAAATAAATCATCCAATAAAGGACTAATTTGCGCAACCGTTAAAGGTACTTTTTTATCTTTTCGTGTTTGCTGAAGCGTCGATAGGTCCATCAGATGCTGATACCCTCGTTGATTCTTAGCTAGAAATACTAAATCTAGCTTGGTACCATCCGTCTCATTTAATGCAACTACCAGCCGCAAGCCGAGAATGGGTTTAATTCCTGCTTTTTTAGCTGCATTATAAAATTCGACAGCCCCATATAAAACATTTTCGTCTGTTAACGCTAATGCCTTATACCCTCGTTCCTTAGCTGTTGTAACTAGGTCAGAAATCCGGGTTGGACTTTTTAGCAAACTATAACTACTCTTAACATCTAAGGGCGTAAAATCCACTTCATTTCACCTCTCAATAAAATTATATCAAATCAGACTAAATAGAGAAATTAACCCAACCCTTTCAAAAGCATTAATAAATATGCTAGAATATGGTATGACTTCAAAGGGGATGACCAACATGAACTTTTTATCAAAGAATATCGTGGCTGGTATTTGGGCACTTATTCTGGGTGAGGTCCTAGCTTACATCACAAGTCAACTAGAATCGATGACACCAGACTACACCCTTGTCGGCTGGTGTTCTGTAATTATGGGATTAGTCGTTATCAATTGTGTGGATAAGATTACCGCAGATGCAAATCCTAGCAAAAATGAAGATTAATTAAAAAGGATTGAGTCCAAAATGGCTCGATCCTTTTTAATTTATTTATCTTCTTCCGCAGTCAACCGCACAATCTCAAGCAGGGTATCCAATGCCCGTTCCATCGTTTGCAGTGATACATATTCATAACGGGAATGCATATTTTCTCCACCAGCAAAAAGATTAGGAGTTGGTAAGCCCTTGTAAGAAATTGTTGAACCATCCGTCCCGCCACGAACTGGATAGATATCAGGTTTAATGTCTAGATTTTCCATAGCTTTCTTCGCGATTTCAACAACTTCCATGTGATCCTTAAGCGCATCTTTTAAGTTGTAGTATTGGTCATAAAGATTCATCGTTACTAAGTCTGCACCAAGTTCATCATTTAAACCATCAACAACCCGTTCGAGTAAATGCTTCCGTTCAATAAATGTTTGCTTATCATGATCACGAATTAAATAAGTCATTGAGGCATGATCAACAGTGCCATCAAACTTGTATAAGTGATAGAATCCTTGCCGTCCATCTGTCCGTTCTGCGCGATCATGTGCCGGCAAACTATTTTGCAAGTCAATTGCAACCTGAATAGCATTGATCATCGTTCCCTTAGCAACCCCAGTGTGAACATCTTTTCCTTGAATCTCAATTTCTGCCTGAGCTGCATTAAATGTTTCATATTCCAATTCGCCAAGTGGGCCACCATCAACCGTATAGGCAAAATCGGCCCCAAAATCTTTAACATCAAAATGATCAGCCCCGGTGCCGATTTCCTCATCAGGTCCTAAACCAATCTTAATTGTTCCGTGCTTGATTTCAGGATGAGCCATCAGGTAAGCAGCCATTGTAACAATCTCCGCTACTCCTGACTTGTCATCAGCCCCAAGCAAAGTAGACCCATCAGTAGTAATTAAAGTATTGCCCTGATATTTTTTCAATGATGGAAATTCAGTAGTAGTTAAGACATATTGGCCATCTTTATCAAGCTTAATATCTGACTTGCCATCGTAATCTTCGACAATCTGTGGATTAACGTTATGAGCATTAAAATCTGCAGTGTCGATATGGGCAATGAAGCCAACCGTTGGCACATCCTTGTCAATATTACTTGGAATTGTGGCGACCAAATATGAACTTTGTGGATTAATGTGAACATCACTCAACCCTAAAGATATCAATTCATCTTTTAATTCATTTAAAAATGCAGTTTCCTTAGGATCAGAAGGAATTGTTTTTGAATCTGGATTTGACCTTGTTTCAGTTTTAACATACTTCAAAAAACGTGGTAATAACCCCTCATACTTTTCCTCACTCATGATTAGCATCTCCTTATCTAAAACCTATTTAGTAATAAAAGTAAACGGCTCTGTATTAACTCTACTCTCTAGCACCTCAAACTGCCAATTATTTTCATTCTTCCACTGGGTGATTAAGTTAGCAAGCTGGTGGGCAGCTACCACTTCAATATGATGTCCAGGATCAATAACGACAAGGTGATTAGCAATCATATCGTGCGCAAAGTGGTAACTTACATCTCCAGTGACATAAGCATCAGCTCCAGCTTCAAGAGCTTGTTGATAAAAATCTTGACCAGCACCACCAAGTACTGCAACACGTTTAATCTCTCTCTCTTGGTCAAGCGGGTTGACAATTAACCGTAATCCGCGGATGCCAAAAACACCCATACAATAATTTGCAAATTTTTGCGGTGTTAATGGTTCATTCAGCTCACCAACACGCCCCATTCCAACTGGTTCACCGCTTATTGGATCATTTCCTGCTGGCACTAAAGGCACAGTATTAGTTAGGTGAAGTTGATCTGCTAACCAGTCATTCATTCCGCCATTAGCAGTATCCAAATTCGTATGAGCTGCATAAACAGTAATATTATTTGTCAAAAGTTTAGCGTACATTGCATTTTGCGGATCCCGCGTATCTAGATTCTTTGCTGGGTGAAACATAATGGGATGATGAGCAAAAATAAAGTCAACATTTTGTTCAATTGCTTCATCAACCACTTCTGGGCGAACATCAAGGGTGGTCATTAGTCGAGTAATCGGGAGATCTGGATTGCCAATTTGTAGACCGACATGGTCCCATTTTTCTGCTAGTTGCGGATTAGCAAATTTTTCAAAACGCGCAATTAATTGGTTACCGATTGTCATCGGCGATCGCTTCCTTTACTTGTGATAAAAACTGATTTATCTCATTAATCTTTTTTACTGGTGGCTGTTGAGCCTTTTGCATCTGATCAATAACATGGGCTTCACGTTGAAGATATTCTTGCCATTTTTTCCTAAAAACAGGCCCTTTGTTTTCCAATAAAAATGGTCCAAAATCAAGCTCATACTTACTGTATCTAAATGGGACAACTGATGGCTCAGCAACGATAATCTCATAAATATGATTGTCTTCTTCAATTATTTTTTCGTTCATTATTTGGTAATGATTATTCATTAACCATTCACGCAACTGACTTTCCCCTACATTCGGTTGAAGGACAAGTCGCTTAATTCCTGTTAACTTATTCTTGTCTTTCTCTAAAATCGAAGCAATCAAACTCCCGCCCATTCCGGCAATCGTAATTGTATCGACTTTATCTGCTGGTTCAATCGCTGCTAAACCGTCTGCCAAACGTGGGATAACTTGGCCTTCTAATTGGTGGTCTTTTATTTCACGAACGGCATTTTCATAAGGACCCTTTACTACTTCTCCAGCAATTGCAAAATCAATTTTACCATCTAACACTAATGCGGCTGGTAAATACGCATGGTCAGAACCAATATCAGCTACCCGCACACCTGCTGGAACAAGGGAAGCAACACATGCTAGACGTGCTGATAAGTGCTTTTCATCCACAAAAATCATTCCTTTATCTATTTAATAAATTAATTATAACAAAAAGAGGAAGCAAGATAGCACCCACTTAGGAGTCCTATTCCTACTTCCTTCTAATTTACGCAAGATGGTCTAAAAATTCACCAATTCGTTTAATGGCTTCTGTTAGGTTTTCATCAGAGGAGGCATATGACAGACGAACATAACCATCGCCACCCTTACCAAATGCACTACCTGGTGTTACTCCAACCTTTGCTTCTTTAGCAAGCTGCTTTGCAAAGGCAACATCGTCAGTTCCAAATTGAGCTGGAATCTTAGCAAAAAGGTAAAATGCCCCTTCAGGAGTTAACATTTCAAAGCCTAATTTCTTAAGACCGGTAACAAGTAAATCGCGACGATGCTGGTAAATCTTTCGAAATTCTAATGGATCATTTAAACCATTTGTCAGTGCTTCAGCTGCTGCAACTTGAACGTTATTAGTTACTGTTGTGACTAAGAAAGCATGCATCTTTGAAATATTAGCCATGATCTTAGCTGGAGCAGCAACATATCCTAAACGGTAACCAGTCATTGCGTGAGATTTTGAAAGTCCAGAGATGAAAATCGTCCGCTCTGGAATCATGGTAGCAATTGAATAGTGCTCTACCCCATAGACTAATTCGCTATAGATTTCATCAGCAATCGCATATAAATGATGCTTCTTAATTACTTCAGCTAATCCTGCTAGAACTTCTTGAGGATATTCACGACCAGTTGGGTTGCTTGGGTAGTTAAGAATAACGGCTTTGACGCCTTTTCCCTCTTCTTCAAGGACTTCTTCAAGTTTTTCTGGAGTCAAAACAAAATTATCTGCTGAAGTATCAACCTGAACAACTGTTGCTCCTGTCATTTCAATCAATGGGAAATATAGGGAGAAAATCGGGGTAGGAACCACAACTTTATCTCCAGTATTAAGAATTGCAAATAAGGTTGCATCGAGGGCTTCGGTTGCTCCCACAGTTGCAATTATTTCTGTTTGTGGGTCATAGTGCACATCACGAGTATTCTGAATATAATCACTGATTGCTTCAAGTAATTCTGGCTTTCCCATTTGTGGAGCATAATGAGAATCATCTTCCTCAATACTTCTAATGGCCGCTTGCTTAACGTGTTCAGGAGTTGCCATGTCTGGTTCTCCTAATGTTAATTTAATAATCCCCGGAATCTTTGAAACTTCTTTGTTGAATTCACGGATACCTGATGGCTGTAACGCATCTAACTTATGACTAACAGTTCCATATAAATCAGCAGATAGTTCTGGCATTGTTCGATCTCTCCTCAATTTTTATTTATAATAGATTTAAAAAACGCTTTATAAAAATTTTACCCGAACAATTGAATGTTTTCAATATAAAAATAAGATTTCTCTCATTTATTTTAAATAAAATTAAAAAGCAGCTTAAGATAATTAATTAACTCAAGTTGCTTTTTGTGTAAATTCATTTTTTACGTATATATATTTTTTTATTCTAAGAAATCTTTTAATTGCTTAGAACGTGATGGGTGGCGTAATTTTCGGAGCGCCTTAGCTTCAATCTGACGAATCCGTTCCCGCGTTACCCCGAAGACTTTTCCGACTTCTTCAAGGGTCCGTGTTCGACCATCATCTAAGCCAAAACGAAGCCGAAGAACGTTCTCTTCACGATCGGTTAACGTATCCAAAACATTTTCAAGCTGCTTTTTCATCATTTCATAAGCAGCATGGTCAGCTGGACTTGTTGCATCTTGATCTTCAATAAAGTCCCCTAAATGAGAATCATCCTCTTCACCAATAGGCGTTTCAAGCGAAACTGGTTCTTGGGCAATTTTAAGAATATTCCGCACTTTCTCAGTTGGCATATCCATTTCTGCACCAATTTCTTCTGGTAACGGTTCACGACCTAAATCTTGAAGTAATTGCCGTTGAATCCGGATCAATTTGTTAATAGTTTCAACCATATGAACCGGAATCCGAATTGTCCGGGCTTGATCAGCAATCGCCCGCGTAATAGCCTGACGAATCCACCAGGTAGCATAAGTAGAGAACTTAAATCCTCGCCGGTAATCGAATTTTTCAACGGCTTTCATAAGTCCCATGTTACCTTCCTGGATTAAATCAAGAAACTGCATCCCACGGCCAACATAACGCTTTGCAATTGAAACAACTAACCGTAAGTTTGCCTCAGCTAGCTCTTGTTTAGCTACTTCATCACCTTTTTCAATCCGTAAAGCAAGCTGGACTTCTTCATCAGCCGTCAAAAGGTTTACACGACCAATCTCTTTCAAATACATCCGCACAGGATCGTTAATTTTAACCCCAGTTGGTGCTGATGTATCCTTCATGGCAGATTGTGATAATTTTTCAGTAGCTTTTAAAGCACGAGGATCTGGGTCCCCATTTTCATCGACAACACTAATTCCGGCATCTTCAATATTTTGAAGTAAATTATCAATCCCATCAGCGTTCAATTCAAATGGTTTAGCAATTTTAGTAGTTAATTCATCGTATTCAATCTGCTTTTGCTTCTTGTAATTACGAATTAACTTACCAACTGCGGTGTCATATTCTTGTTGGTCGAAATCGGCGCTGTTAGAAATAACAATGTCTTTTTTCTTGCTCTTTGCCATATTAATTAGTCTCCTCCGTTTTTAAGCGTTGCTGCTGCTTTAATAATTTTACCAGTTCAATCGTTAATTGCGTAGCTAATTCTGTATTATGCAATGAATTAGCTTCTTTTAACTGGGCTTGCTTATCTGCAATTTGCGCAGCTAACGGTGTTTGTTCTGCGATCATATGGATACAATCATCAATTGCCCGCATATCAACTTCTTGGTCAACATTTAAATTTTCAATTTGTCCAAGAGTACCTTGTAAACTACTTTCATCTAAATAATCAAGAAAGTCAGCGGTTGAATACGATCCGTTTTCAGAAAAATAACTTGCTGCTAATAAATACAAGGTTTGATATTTTTCATGTGCAAAATGAAAATCGTGATCTGATGTTACATGCATCCACACTTCACGATCATATAGCATGTACCTTAGTAAGATCTGTTCCGCTAATTCAGTCCTACTAAGTTTAACTTTTCGATGTTCTTCTTCACTAGTTTGTTGAAACTGTTGATGACGCACTAGTGAAGGCTGTTGCTTAATCCATGGCTGATTATGAATTCCTAGTTGCTGTCGCAATTGATCTAACTGCGTCTTTAAGGTTTGCCGATCTAAATTGAACTCACTTGCTAACCGTTGCAAGTACATATCTTCTTCTAAGGGAGCTTGAACTTGAGCAATTACCTTCAGTGCTTGATTAAGATATTGCATCAGCTCATTCTGATTATCTAAATTCTTCCCATTTCTTAAAAAGCGCAGGTAAAATTCTGTTGTTGTTTCTTCCTTATTAGTAAGATAGGCGTTAAATTGCTGTGGACCATACTTTTGAACATATTCATCTGGATCAATCCCAGCTGGTAATTGGACAACCTTCACCTGCAGCTGATTAGGTCGATGATCATTAACGAGACTAATTGCACGATCAATTGCATTTTGTCCCGGTTGATCTCCATCATAGCAAATATCTAATTGCTTTGTAGCACGACCAATAATCGCTACTTGCTCTTCGGTAAAACTGGTCCCCATTGAAGCAATTCCATTTTCGATTCCTGCGGCAAAAGCAGAAATCACATCCATAAATCCTTCAAATAAGTATAATCGACCATCTTTTCGGGCTGCTTTTCGTGCAACGTCAAAATTAAATAATGTCCGTCGTTTGTTGAAAATTGGTGTCTCAGGACTATTTAAATATTTAGGTAAATTTGTTTTACTGGTATCGATTAATCGACCAGAAAAAGCAATTACCTGCCCTTGACCATTTTTTATCGGATACATTATCCGTTCAATGAACCGGTCTCGCAACTCTCCCTGTTGGTCTTCACTAAAAAGCCCACTTTTTCTTAGCAATTGGTAATCAACTTTTTGCTGCTGGAAGAACGGCTTTAAGATTCGCTGATCAGGAGCATAGCCTAAGCCAAATTGCTCAATCAGTTCTTCACTCATTCCCCGTTTTTTTAAATAATTAAGTGCAACTTGCCCAGCCGGTGTATTTACCAATATATGGTGATAAAGTTTAGCTGCTTTATCATGAAGATCAAACAGCTGTCGATTCTCGTTATTTAATGGTTTAGCCGGAACGCTAACATATTGTTCTGGAATCTTGATATTGCTATCGTTAGCGATCTCCTTAACCGCATCAACAAAATCGATATGCTTTAATTCCATTAAAAATTGAAATACATTTCCGCTCCGGTGACATCCAAAACAATAGAAAAATTGCTTTTCCTCATTCACCGAAAAAGATGGTGTCTTTTCATCATGAAAAGGACATAACCCAATTAGATTTTTTCCAGCCTGATGCAATTGGACATAGCGCCCAATTACATCACCAATATCAACTGAATTTCGTATTTCATCAATTACATTACGCGGTATCTTTGCCATTGATCCACCTCACTTAGTAAGCGAACAGCAACGAAATGAAAGGTCGCAACCTAACGGAATGCGACCTCCACCTATTTTTACATTTAACTAATATCTATAATACCACAAGTTAGCAGCAATACAATTAAAACGTCTTATTTTACAATCAAGTTATCCAAGTTACCAATTAATGATGCTTGGTGAGCCAAAATACTTAATTGGGCCAAACGATTATTACGAATGTCTTCATTCTTATCCATAATCATATTTTCATCAAAGTATTCACTAATTATTGGTGTTAAAGTCCGTAAAGCCGCGAAGTTTTCATTTACTGTCTGTTGATCTTCTTTAATCAATTCTGAAACAGCTGTGTGCATCTTGGCCTCAGATGGATTTTCAAATAGATTAGGATCTACTGCAAGCTCACTAACTGGACGATTATCCTTCTTTGCAATCCGTAATACCCGAGTAAGAGCTTCAACATCTTCCTTAAAGCTATCATCATCCTTATGATCGTCAATAGTTTGAATAGCTGCAAGAACATTGGCAATATCATTTTGGCGAGTATCGGTAGCTGCGTCAATGATATCGTGACGAACCTTTTGACCATGGAATAACTGCTTAATCCGGTCTAAGAAGAATGAACGGACTTCATCACTATTTTTATTCAAATCAAAAGAAACATTGATTTCAGCAGTTTCGAAGGCAGGGATAATTTCTGATTGAATATTTAATAATGGAAGGTGCCAACCACGATCGGCGATAATTCGGACGATTCCAAAGGCTTGCCGACGTAAAGCATAAGGGTCATTCGAACCACTTGGAATCATATCAACTGCAAAGAAGCTCATGATGCTGTCAAGTTTATCGGCAATTGCTAAGACCGCGCCAATCTTAGTTTGTGGTAATTCTCCTTCTGCAGAGATTGGCATGTAGTGTTCGCGAATAGCTGTGGCAACATCATCTTTTTCACCGAATAACTTAGCATAGATTTCGCCCATGATTCCTTGTAATTCAGCAAATTCACCCACCATTTGCGTAGTAAGGTCAAATTTATAAATATGTGCTGCTCGATCAAGGTCTGCTAGTTCTTCATCTGAAAGATTTAGCTGCTTACCAAGAACACTGGCAATCACTGCAACCCGCTGCATTTTGTCATACATTGAACTAATCTTATCATGGAAGCTAACTTTCTTAAGTCGTTCCACATATTCATCAATTGTCAACTTTTGGTCTTCTTGATAGAAGAACTGAGCATCTTCAAGCCGAGGAACAAGAACCCGTTCATTTCCTTTAATAACATTATCAAGGTAGTCGGTGTTACCGTTACGAACAGAAATAAAGTGCGATAAGAGGTTACCATCTTCATCCCGTACACAGAAGAAACGTTGGTTATCCTTCATGGAAGTAATTAAGACCGGATCAGGTAAGGCTAAGTACTTCTCATCAAAAGATCCAGCAAAAGCAGTTGGCCATTCAACTAAGTTATTAACTTCCTCTAGCAAGTCCTCATCCCAATCAACTTGCCAATTGTTTTCATTGATAATTTTAGTAATTTGATCCTTAATTAAATTCTTTCGCTTTGTTTGATCAGCAATAACGAAATCATTATTTAAGGTTTCTTCATAATCATCAGCCTTAGCAATTTCAACTGGATGACCTAAGAACCGGTGACCTTGTGTTTCTCGACCAGCTTCAACGTCCAAAATATTAAATGGAACGACTTCATCATTTAATAATGAAACTAGCCACCGAATCGGCCGAATAAATTGTAAGTTATTGTAGCCCCACTTCATCAAGGTTGGGAATGTCATCGAAGTAATAACTGCTGGCAATCCTTGAAGAACTTCAGCAACAGTTTTTCCAGCAATATGCTTTTCAACAAAAACATATTCAACGCCTTTTACTTCTTTAAATTCAATATCTTCAACAGAAGCACCTTGACCCCGAGTAAAACCAATCGCAGCTTTTGTCCAATTACCATCGGCATCTTGCGCAATCTTTTTTGCAGGACCCTTAACTGATTCATCAATATCAGGTTGCTTATCACTTAAGCCATGGATTAGTAATGCCATCCGTCGTGGAGTAGCAAACTCTTGAATATCATCAAAAGTAATCCGTTGTTCTTTAAGGTACTTTGCTACTCGTTCGTGTAACTGTTTAATACTTGGTGTTACAACGTGAGCAGGCATTTCTTCAACACCGACTTCTAATAAGTATGTATTTGCCATCTTACTTTTCCCCCTTTTGTGCTTTCTTAGCTGCTTGCTTTGCGGCCCGTTCCTTTGCCTTTTCCGCTTTTTTTGTATATTCTTCAACTGTCTTTTGACGAACTGCTTCATCATGAATCAATGGGAAGCCACGTTTACGCCGCTCTTCAACAAAGGCTTTGGCAATTGATTTTGCCATAATTCGAATACGGTGAAGATAACCAGCACGTTCGGTAACCGAAACAGCACCACGCGCATCTAGCAAGTTAAAGGTATGACTACACTTTAAAACATAATCATAAGCTGGGTGAACCAATCCAAGCTTAATTAAACGTTTAGCTTCTTTTTCGTAATCATTAAAGTCTTGTAGAAGCATGTCTTGGTTACTTTCTTCAAATGCATACTTAGAATGTTCATATTCAGGTTCTTGGAAGATATCACCATACAGAACACCATCCGCCCACTCTAAGTCATAAACTGAATCAACGTTTTGAATATATTCAGCCAACCGTTCAAGTCCATAAGTAACTTCGGCGGCCACTGGGCTCATTGGCAACTCTCCAACGACTTGGAAGTAAGTAAATTGAGTAACTTCCATTCCGTCAAGCCAAACTTCCCAACCAACACCGGCACAGCCCATTGAAGGGTTTTCCCAGTTATCTTCAACAAACCGGATATCGTGTTCTAAAGGATCAATTCCTAACTTTTTCAAACTTCCTAAGTATAATTCTTGAATATTATCAGGAGAAGGCTTCATTAATACCTGAAATTGGTGGTGTTGGTAAAGCCGGTTTGGGTTTTCACCATAACGACCATCAGCGGGCCGCCGTGAAGGTTCAACATAAGCCACATTCCATGGTTCAGGACCAATTGCACGCAAGAAAGTGTAAGGACTCATTGTCCCCGCACCCTTTTCGTTATCATAAGCCTGCATCAACATACAGCCTTGATCTGCCCAATATTGTTCCAATGTAAAGATAATATCTTGCACGGTTAGTTTTTTCGTCATACTTTACTTCTCCTTTCAATGAAAAAGTCCCTACAGTATCAAATAATCGATACTGTAGGGACGAAGTTAATCGCGGTTCCACCCTACTTTTTTACATCTCTGTAAAACAGCTTAGTTTAAGCGGCTGTTAGAGTGCCAAGGATAAATAAACTACAAGGCTTGCACTATCCCCTGATCGCTGATTTGGTTTATCCATAATCTCTGTCATTGCCAATATTCAATTAAACACGCTCTTATAATAGAAAAATATTTTACAAATGTCAATCGTTCATTGATAACTTTCCGATATTTTGTTCCCACTTATTCATTTGTCTAATGAACCGTTTCGCCTTCAAGTTTAGTCCAACCTCGTTATCATAAAGAGTATCCAAGACTTGTTGGAGGCGTCGTTTAGTAGCTGGATTAATCCGAATAGAATTCAATTTTTGCAAGTTAATTGTGGCAAACTGTTGGAGATAATAAACAGTTTTACGGTCAAGATGGAGACGGTGTTCATCAAGTGACCAGTGATTCTGACAAAGCATCCCCCCATATTGTTCAGAGAAGTCTAAAGCCAGATCATTGCGGCCACATACCACACACCGGTCCCAAACTGGTGCTACACCAAAAGCAACTAACAGCTGAGTTTCAATAACATTTGTAATTATTTGCTCATCTAATCCTTCTTCGATTAAGTCTAAGGCTGCAGCAACTTGATTAAACCAACCACCAATGCTTCGGCCATCATTAAAAGCACTGTCAACTAATGCCAAGATATACGTAACATATGCATTTTTGCTAATGTCACTTGCAATCTTCTTGTATTGGCTAGTATCGCTAGCGGTATTAATAAAACTCAAGCCGTTTTCATCAAGTGAGCCAATGTATGTCCCATGGGTGAATGGCAGGATATCAGCAGTCATCCGAAAGCCACGTTTTTTAGCATTTTTCACAAAAAACATTGCCGGCCCAATCTTATCAGTAAGCATTTTTACTAATAGATCGCGTTCACGATAATCCTGTCGGTACATAATGATCCCTGTAAATTGTGTGGTTACGCGTGCCATGTAACCATCATCCTTTTAATAGTCTTTATTCCGATAGCCATAATCTTTTAGCATTGCAGACTTATCACGCCAGTCAGGAACAACCTTTACCCATAGTTGAAGAAATACCTTGTCACCAAGTAATCTTTCAATATCTTGCCGTGCCATTGTCCCAATCTTTTTCAGCATTTTTCCACCCTTGCCAATAATAATTCCCTTTTGGCCTGGACGTTCAACAATAATATTGGCCGAGATATGAATATGATTTTCATCCTCACGCTTTATCGATGTTACATCAACAGCTACTGAATGCGGTACTTCTTGTCTCGTCAGCAAAAAGACCTTTTCACGGATCATTTCTGCAATCACAAAGCGTTCAGGGTGGTCACTTACTTGATCTGCTGGGTAATACTGCGGACCATTAGGAAGGATCTTAATAATGTCATTGATTAAGTTATTCACATTATTTCCCTGCAAAGCAGAAATTGGCACAATCCCCTTAAATGGAAGGGTATCTTTATACTGGTCAACAATTTCAGGCAGGTCATTGGGATTGATTTGATCGATCTTATTAACAACTAAAAAGATTGGCTGATTAACTTTCTTTAAGCGTTCAATAATAAAGTCATCACCAGGGCCGCGCTTCTCAGTTGCACTCACAACAAATAAGACAGCATCCACTTCATCTAATGCTGACATTGCTGATTTTTCCATAAAATCACCTAATTTAGTAGATGGTTTATGAATTCCTGGCGTATCAATAAAAATAATCTGGGCTTCTGGGCTTGTATAAATTCCTTGAATCTTATTACGCGTTGTCTGTGCAACATTACTCATAATTGCTACCTTTTGACCAACAACATAATTCAATAAAGTTGATTTTCCAACATTTGGGCGCCCAATAATTGCCACAAAGCCAGACTTATAATTTGGATTATCCATATTAAAACTTCCTATCTAATAATTGCTAATATACGGGGGATAAAAATAATTAGCCCCACCAAGACTGAAAATATCGCTGAAATCAGTACCCCACCAGCGGCCACGTCTTTAGCTTTTTTTACATTTAATTCATAATGGTGGTCAACAATCAAATCTGTAACAGCTTCGGTAACCGTATTAAGAAATTCAGATGTAAAAACAACAAAGATTGCCAATAAAATCCATAACCATTCCATTGCTGAAATATGCAATAAGATCGACATAATAATGGCTAAGCAGGCCGCTAAAAGGTGGTACCGCATATTACGCTCTTCACGTAATACTTGGATAATTCCATCGATTGCGTGACACATTGCTTGAATTAAGTGATGATTTTTCTCAGTTTGATGTTTATCGCGTGAGTCCATAACCGTCTAGTATCTCCCGTTGTAATTTAAACATTTTTTCTTCATCTGCCGGCTCTTCATGATCATATCCATTTAAGTGGAGGAAGCCATGAACAGCTAAAAATCCTAACTCTCGATCAACTGAATGGCCTAAAAATTTTGCTTGTTCTGCTACCTTATCGATGGAAATAAATAAGTCACCTAAGTTAACAGGAATTTCAGCAGCCATTTCGGAATCCATAATAATTGGTGTTTCATCGCCCGCTTCTTCTGCGGCAAAACTTAAAACATCAGTTGCCCGATCAACATTACGATACTGGGCATTTAATTTTTTTATCTCTGGATTATTTACAAATGTTAAGGACATTTCAGTATTTTCTGATAAGGAAAGTTCTTTAGCAGCATACTGTAATAAGTCCCTTACCATCTCCAATTGTTCATTTGGAAGCTGTGCTGTTGTTTGATCGAAAATTTCCAAGTCCATCATTTTTCCTCTTTTTTCTCTTTATCTTTTTCTGCTAATTGTTTTGATGTTTGGTCCTCATAAGCAGTAATAATCCGTGCTACAACCGGATGACGAACAACATCTTCTGCACTAAATTTAACAAACCTAATTGACTTAATATTATTAAGAATTCGTTGCGCGTTTACAAGACCACTGCGAGTCCCATGAGGAAGATCGATTTGTGAAATATCCCCATTAATAACCATTTTTGAGCCAAAGCCTAAACGGGTAAGGAACATCTTCATTTGGGCATTAGTCGTATTTTGGGCTTCATCTAAAATTACAAATGCTCCGTCAAGAGTTCGTCCACGCATATAAGCAAGGGGGGCAATTTCGATAATTCCCCGATCAATTAACCGTTGCGTATGATCAGCCCCAAAAATATCATTTAAGGCATCATAAATTGGTCGTAAATAAGGATCTACTTTTTCACGAAGGTCACCGGGTAAGAATCCTAAACTTTCACCAGCCTCAACTGCTGGTCGCGTCAAGATAATCCGTTCCACTTCGCCACGCTTTAAGGATGCCACGGCCATTGCTACTGCTAGGTAAGTTTTCCCTGTTCCGGCAGGGCCAATCCCAAACGTAATATCATTATGCTTCATCGCGTTAACATACTGCCGCTGACCAAAATTTTTTACCCGAATGGCTCTTCCTCGGCGATCTTTAATAATCGTTTCACTGTAAAGGTCAGCAAAATATTCCAGTGTTCCACGATGCGCCATCTTCATCGCACTAACAATATCCGTACTGTGGATGCGGATTCCTTGATTTAGCAACGAAATAAGGGCACGAAATACATCGATCGTAAGTTTAACGTCTTCTTCTTGTCCACTTACTTTAAGATTTTCACCGAATGGTCGGATTTCAACATCCATTCCTTGTTCAATCAGGCTCACAAACTTATCCTGTGTTCCTAGTAAGCCAACTTCTATTTCTGGACTTTCAATTTGAAAAGTTTGTTCAATCGTTTTTTGTTCTCCCACCTATACAATCTCCTTTAATTTAGCAGATTTTATTTAATGATAATTATATCATAGATCACCTTTAACCTCATCACTGCAAGCTTTTCTAAGGAATCGAAGTTATTTTTCAAAATTAACTTTAACTACTTCCCCACTATTAAAAGTTTTCGTTTTTCCGTCTGCCGAGCGAATTGTTAGTGCACCATCATTTTCAATTTTTTTAGCAATTCCAGCAATCGCCTCACCATTTACTAACAAGTCCACCTCCTGTCCTAAAATCATTGAGCCTTGGCGATATTGTTCAAGATACTGGGGATTATCATAGTCTGAATAATTATTAGCAATCGTCTCAATAAGCCGACTGACTAAAAGATTACGATCTGCTGGTGCTATTCCCGTCGCTTTATCTTTAAGATCCAGTGGAAATTCTTTTGTAGTTATATTCAAACCAATTCCTACTACCAAGGATGCCGTTGTCCTTGATTCAAGGTCTACTACTGCCTCGGTCAAAATTCCGCCGACTTTTTTATGGTTTAAATAAATATCGTTGACCCATTTGTACCGAAAGTCTTGAGCAGGGAAAAATTGTTTAAGAACTTCCCCAATTAAAACTGCAAAAGTCGTTGTCATTAACCCAGCTTGTAGTGGTTTGTCTGTTGGGCTAGGCAAAATCATACTAAAGTACAGTCCAGTTGCTGCCGGAGAGTAAAAGGACCGTCCCTGTCTCCCATAACCAGCAGTTTGATGATCAGCGATAAATACTGTTGGCGCACTAACTAGGTGATGACTCAAAAAAGCTTTCGCGACGCTTTGAGTTGAGCTAACCTGATCTTCAACGTAAAGACGATTAGTAAAGTGGTTATGGGTATAAAAATCAATAATATCAGCACTCAACCGTGAATTTCCGGTAAAACGGTATCCAAGGTTTCTACGGCTCTCAATATTATTTCCGTTTTTTCGTAAACCGTTGATGGCTTTCCAAACAGATTCACGACTAATATTGAATCGCTTTGCTAAGTCATTTCCAGAAATCCATGAATCTGGCGCTGAAAGTAATTGCCATAAAATTTTCTGTGCAGTTGAATGAGCCATGCTAATCATCTCCTTAATGAAAAAACCTTAATGTGACGTAAACGACGAGCAATTGAGACAGCAATAAGCGTTTTGATTGTATCGCCAAAAACAAATAAAATATTGGAAGTCAAAGCAGCAATAAGCGTGGTATGCAATTGATTAGCTAACCATATTGCGCCCACTCCTTCCACAAAAATTACACCCCATAGCCAAACAATCAGGAATTCAGTTACTCCCTGCGTCATCCCATAATACCAACTTAATTTTAGACTAAGGCCAATCAACAACGGGACAAATAACCAGGCAAAAATATATCCGCCAGTTGGGCCTAATATTGTCACCATTCCACCGCGTCCACCAGAAAGCAGTGGCAACCCAAGTACAACTAAAAACAAGAAGAGCCATACAGTAATTGTCCCTAATCTTGGTCCAAGTAATTCTCCGGCAATCATTATTCCCATATTTTGTAAAATAATTGGCACCGGAATAAACCCCAACGGAATTCCTGGAACTGCTCCTAAAACAGCAATAATTGCAACCATCATGGCAACGACAGTCATTTCATGAATTGACAAACTTATCTTTTCCCTAATCATTCTCGTAAATCCTTTATTTTTGCATCAATTATATTTAATTGTAACCTTTAATTCAATATATGGGTTACTATGAAACAAAAAATTGAGGGTGAGAAAAAATGGCTTTCTCACTCTCAATTTCCACAATTATTTGCCTTCTAAAATCTTCTTAGCATCTTTAATTTGTTGACGAACCTGATCAAAACCAGTTCCACCATAAGAATTCCGCCGTTCAACCGCTACTTTAGGTTGTAAGCAGGTATAAACATCTTCTTCAATTTTGGGCGAAATTTTTTTGTATTCGTCTAATGGAATATCAACAAGATTTGTCCCTGTTCTAAGTCCCTTCAATACTAGCTCACCGACAATCTCATGTGCTTTCCTAAATGGAATTCCTTTAGTAGCAAGATAATCTGCTAATTCAGTGGCATTAGAAAAGTCATGATGAGTTGCATGCTCCATGGCTTCTTTCTTTACTTGAAGAGTGGCAATCATCCCGGTCATGATCTTGATGCTTGGGAGAATCGTCTTTACTGCGTCGAATAATCCCTCTTTATCTTCTTGCATATCCTTGTTATAAGCAAGTGGAAGGCCCTTCATTGTCGTTAATAAGCCAAAAAGATCACCATAAACTCGCCCAACTTTACCACGAATCAATTCGGCCATATCAGGGTTCTTCTTTTGGGGCATAATCGAACTACCAGTAGAATATGAATCTGCCAATTCTAAATAGCCAAATTCATAACTACACCAATAAATCAGTTCTTCACATAGCCGTGACAGGTGCATCATCAAAATACTTGCGTTACTTAAAAATTCAAGGGCAAAATCCCGATCAGAAACAGCGTCCAGTGAATTATGGTATGGTTCAGCAAAATCTAAATATTTTGCACTTAATTGTCGATCAATTGGGAAAGTGGTCCCAGCTAAAGCAGCCGCTCCTAGGGGTGATAAATCCGTGTGCTGCTGGTTAAATTCAAAACGTTCAACATCTCGCTGAAACATTTGGAAATAAGCCATGAGATAGTGCCCATACGAAATTGGCTGAGCATGTTGCATATGAGTATACCCTGGCATAATCGTTTCAACATTTTCTGCTGCTTTATCTACTAATTCTGCCTGTAATTTTTTCAATTCATTAATGATAATGGGCAACCGCTTCTTCACATATAAATGAAGGTCAGTTGCAACTTGATCATTTCTGCTCCGCCCAGTATGAAGCTTACCAGCAACGGGGCCAATTTCTTCTGTCAGCAATGCCTCAATATTCATATGAATGTCTTCGTTGTCAATCGAAAATGGGAGTCCTTCACTAGTTAATCGCTCACGTAGTTTCTTGAGTCCAGCAATAATCTTATCAGCATCATCTGCTGACAAAATTTGTGTTTCTTTCAACATTTTTACATGGGCTAATGAGCCTTCAATGTCTTCTTGAGCCATTTCTTGATCAAAACTGATCGACGCATTAAATTGGTTAACTAGTTGGTCACCAGCTTCTTCAAACCGGCCACCCCACATTCTCTTAATAGGCATCGCTTGTATTCTCCTTTACTTTCTTTTTATTTTTGTTTTGTACTTGAGCATAGACCTTATCTGGTAATTCCCAAAGTTTAATAAAGCCAGTGGCAGCTTCTTGGTCAAATTCGTCAGCGGAAGTGTAAGTTGCCAAGTTCTTATCATAAAGTGAATTTGGTGATTTCCGACCTTCACAGATTACATTTCCTTTAAATAATTTAACCCTTACTACTCCATTAACAACTGCTTGTGATTCATCAATAAAAGCAACTAAAGATTTCATTAATGGTGAATACCAAAGCCCATTATAAATAATTTCACTCATCTTTTGTTCAATTAATGGCTTAAAGTGAGCTACTTCCCGTTCTTGGGTTAGGTCTTCCAAGTCTTTATGGGCTGCTAGTAAAACAGTTGCAGCTGGGCATTCATAAATTTCCCGTGACTTAATACCAACAAGCCGGTTTTCAACGTGGTCAATCCGACCAATCCCATGACTACCAGCTAATTTATCAAGCTTCATAATTAACTGGTCAAGCGGCATTTCTTCACCATCAATTGCTGTAGGAACCCCTTCATTAAAGGTAATTTCAATTGTGGTTGGGGTATCAGGGGCTTCTTCAATTGAAACTGTCCGATCATATGCATCAGCTGGTGCCGCAACCCACGGATCTTCAAGAATTCCACATTCATTTGCCCGGCCCCATAAGTTCTCATCAATGGAATAAGGACTAGCCTTTGTGATTGGAACAGGAATGCCATTATCCTTAGCGTATTGAATTTCCTCTTCCCGTGACCAGTGCCAATCCCGAATTGGATCTTCAATCTTCATCTCTGGTGCCAAAGCATGGATACCTGCTTCAAACCGAACCTGATCATTTCCCTTTCCAGTACATCCATGGGCAATCGCAGTCGCACCGTATTGATTAGCAACTGCAACTAGTTTTTGAACGATTAATGGACGAGAAAGTGCTGAAACTAATGGGTACTTTTGCTCATACATTGCATGGGCTTGAAGGGCTGGCAATACAAATTGTTCAGCAAAGTCACGTTTGGCATCAATCACTACTGACTTCCACGCACCAACTTGGAGACCCTTTTCCTTAATCGCTTCAAGGTCTTTTCCTTCACCCACATCAATACAACATGCAATTACGTCATAACCCTTATTTTTGAGCCACGCAATCGCAACTGAAGTATCTAAACCACCAGAATAAGCTAAAACAATTTTTTCTTTTGACATAATCTCGTCCTCCATCTCATTTGAAATTTGTTGTTTATAAATATACGAGTATTATGAATAAAAATCAATAGTTTTAGCATATTTTTTCAAAAAAACTCTTTTTATGCATAAAATATAAATTATTCATGCATAAAAAGAGTTTAAAAATAGAATGATTATTTAATTTTGTTGGTTGATTATTTGTTTATTTTGAACTGGATAGGTAATTAATTCTGATGCTTCAAGATCTTCCTTATGCATATCAACTGCATTAATTTGACTGTTTTCGTAAGTCTTGTAGTAAAAAATCCCTTTCTTTAGGTTCGAACCATCAGAATAAATCGTATATTCAAAAGTATCCGGTGCCACTTCATCTAATCCCTTTTGTTGTTCGACGGATTGAAGAATGTGGAAATAGTTGGTAATATTCTCAACTTCAGAATTACCAACTGGGGCATGCATCTTAGTGAAAGTAGCCTTAACAAAACGACTTTCAGAATCCATTCCTCCCGGGAGAAAATGGGTCCCTAAGCCACGGCTATAAACTGGCAGATCAACAGCGGACGCAAATACGTTAGCCGGGTTAGCAGGTGCAACACTGCGATAGTTACTAAGATTTAATAATTGACGAGGAAACTCCGGATTATTTGTCAAGACACCAACTGGGTTATCATAAACATTTAATCCTTTCGCGGTGGATTCAACTGTTACAGAAGCACCAGTTTTATCAGCGATAATCCAGTGTAACGGTGCAGCTTGCAGTTTATCAGAAAAGTTAATATTAGCGATATTTGCATTTGAAAGTAACTTCTTCGCTTCAGCAACCGAGGAAGCTGCCGCAAGAATATAAGGAACTAATTCAAAGGATGCAATATTATCCTTTCCCTCTTGAACTGGGAAATAATGAGCTGGACCATCAAAATTAAGGCCTGCCATCCCAACCCCTTTTTCATTTACCCCATCAAAATATAGTGGATAGTCGTCACGAACAATGGACATTCCAATAATTGCATAATGGTGTTCCAGGTTAGGCATTTTCCGAAATTCTAAAGTCTTATTACGCGGAGTAATCACTACTTCCTGACCAAGGCTGACTTCCAAATCAAGGTTACGGCCAAAGTAATAATCACCTGCTGTATAAATTACTGATGTGCACATATAAAGGCCCCTTTTCTTTTAAATATACTTTAATTCTAGTTTAAAAAGTAAAAATGTACAGTAAAAAAGAGTATGAAGCTTTCATCCTCATACTCTTTTTTACAGCTGATATTACTTACTCAATTGTTCTTTTACAACCTGGTTAACTAATTTTCCATCTGCTTGACCTTGAACTTTGGGCATAACTGACCCCATTACTTGTCCAAAGTTCTTCATACTAGAAGCATTAAGCTCGCCAATTACTTCCTTAACAATCTTAGTAACTTCATCTTTTGATAACTGTTTTGGCATATACTTCTCAACGATTGATAATTCATTCTTTGCTTGATTGATCAGATCTTCTCGTCCAGCTTTTTCAAATTCTTCAAGTGATTCTTTGCGCTGCTTATATTCACGTGCCATTACCGCAATTTCTTCATTAGAATTCAAGTCATGTCCAAGTTCAATTTGTTCGTTTTGAACTGCTGCTTTAAGCATCCGGACAACGTTTAATGTTTCCTTATCCCGATTCTTCATTGCTGATACCATATCTGACGTTAATTGTTGTAGTAAGCTCATTATTTATCCTTCTTTCATATAGAAAAAAGCTCCCACCAGGCAACAGGTGAGAGCACACATTTTTAGTAACGACGACCGCGTTTGTTCTTACGCTTCCGTGCCGCTTCAGATTTCAACTTGCGTTTTACACTTGGCTTTTCGTAAAATTCACGTTTACGATATTCTTGCAATGTTCCGTTACGTGAAACTGAACGTTTAAAGCGTCGAAGAGCGTCGTCTAAAGATTCATTCTTACGAACGACTGTTTTTGACATGTTGATCCCTCCCTCCGAGCTTAAAGTTACGTATCGAGGTAGCAGGCATACTGCTTCCTTTTCACTACAAAAATTATTTTACCCAACATGGCCTACCCTGTCAACATTACTTTTAAATAAAAATTTAAATTTCTTATCCACCTATTCTTTGACTACTCCATAAGCTAAGTAAACGCTTTTAATCATTATACAAATATATGAATATTTATTCTATTTTAAGATTTTATATTGCATAAATAAACATTTAAGTGTATATTTAGTAACAATTTAATTTTACTATTCTCAAAGGAGTTATTAACTATGAAAGGTTTTAAACATTTATTACTGCTAATGGTAATTGCGTTTCCGATATTATGTACACCTATTACTGCATTAGCTGCTAACGAAAGCAGTTCAACTAGCTCTTCGGCAGCCAACAATCCATCGCAAGTCGCTAGTAATGATTCAGTACAAAAGATTAAACAAAAAGGAACATTGGTTGTGGGAATGAGTGCGGATTATCCACCCTACGAATTCACAACCAAAGAAAATGGAAAAACTAAATATGTTGGTTTTGAAGTTTCCCTTGCTAAACAATTTGCTAAAGACTTGGGAGTAAAACTAGTTATTAAAAACATGGACTTTGACTCACTTCTAGTTGCGCTGGAAACAGGTAAAATTGATGCTATTATTTCGGGAATGAACGTTACAGCTGAACGAAAAAAGAGCGTTGACTTCTCAAATACATATTATTCCGGCGATAGTTATTTCTTAATTAATAAAGGAGATAAAGATAAGCTAGTTAATGTCAAAAGTTTTAATGGGAAAAATGTAGGAGCACAAAACGGCACGCTCCAATCAACCCTGATTTCAAAGGAAATGCCTAAAGCAAACGGCAAAGGGCTTGCTAAACTTTCTTCCTTAGTCATTGGGCTTCAATCTCATAAATATGATGGAATTTTAATGGATGCTGCTACTGCTAAAGCCTATGCTGCCAACAATTCAAATCTTTATGCCTTTAATTCGAAATTGCCAAATACTGCTGGCGGAATTGCCATGGCTTTTCCTAAAGGTGATACCTCGTTAGTCAATGCTGCCAACCAAACAATTAAAAAAGTTAACAAAGAACAACTAATTAATAAAAAATGGATTCCTGAAGCCTCCCAATATATGAAGAGTTATAAAAAGCAAAATACTGTTCTTAGCTATTGGCGTTACTTTGCTAAAGGGATTAAATATACATTAATCATTACAGTTGTCTCTGTTATTTTTGGTTTCCTATTAGGAACTCTCTTTGCACTAATGCGGCTTTCAAAGAACAAATTTTTACATTCAATTGCGGTTTGCTACATTGAATTTCTCCGGGGTACGCCAATGATGGTTCAAATCATGTTTGTTTACTTTGGGATTGGCGCAATTATTCAATCACTTCCGGCCCTCCTCGCTGGGATTATTGCCGTTTCACTAAACTCTGGTGCTTATGTTGCTGAAATTATTCGTTCTGGAATCCAATCTATTCCACTTGGACAGACAGAAGCTGCCCGGAGTTTGGGGATGAGTAAAAACGAAACATTCAGATATGTGATTATGCCACAAGCACTTAAAAATATTTGGCCAGCATTAGGAAATGAGCTCATTACTTTATTAAAAGATAGTTCATTAGTTTCTGTGATTGGTGTTTCCGAATTGATGTATCAAACACAATTAGTTCAATCGGCAACTTATAAAGGAGTTTTACCTTTATTCATCACAATGATCATCTACTTTATTCTCACATTTACGCTATCCAGAATTTTACTTTACTTTGAAGGGAGAATGAAACATGCCCACTAAAATGATTGAAATTAAAAACTTGCAGAAAAAATTCAAAAATAATATTGTCTTAAAAGATATTTCCGAACATGTTGATAAGGGCCAAGTAATTTGTGTAATCGGCCCTTCAGGAGCAGGTAAAAGTACTTTTCTCCGTTGCTTAAATGCACTCGAACAACCAACAAGCGGACAAGTTCTTTTTGAAG
Source organism: Limosilactobacillus reuteri (assembly GCF_020785355.1). GTDB lineage: Bacteria > Bacillota > Bacilli > Lactobacillales > Lactobacillaceae > Limosilactobacillus > Limosilactobacillus reuteri_I. Next base: position 73,697 of record NZ_JAJGVH010000075.1, read on the forward strand.
GACAGAATCTGATTGGCTTAAATGATAAAAAACTCGATCAGCTGCGGGAAAAGATGGGAATGGTTTTTCAAAGTTTCAATCTTTTTCCTAATATGACAGTCCTTAAAAATATCACCATTGCACCAGTTAAAGTTAAAAATATCAATGAAAAAGAAGCAGCTAAAACTGCGATGGAACTACTAGAAAAAGTTGGTTTAAGCGATAAAGCTCAACAATATCCGGATCAACTGTCAGGAGGGCAAAAACAACGGGTTGCCATTGCCCGGGCCCTTGCGATGAGTCCGGAAGTAATGCTCTTTGACGAACCAACTAGTGCCCTTGATCCCGAAATGGTTGATGAGGTACTAAAAGTAATGCGCGATTTAGCTGAATCGGGAATGACAATGGTGGTTGTTACCCATGAGATGGGGTTTGCTCGTGAAGTAGCAGACCAAATCTGGTTTATGGCAGATGGGTATATTCAGGAAACTGGAGATCCAGAAGAATTTTTTGCCCACCCTACTAGCCCACGGGCACAAGACTTTTTGAAAAAGATTTTGAAATAAAATAATCCTCGTGAACAGTACACTTCAAGTACCTTTTCACGAGGATTATTTTTGTTCTATTTATTGTTCGTCTGGATCTTGATCGAGCTTATAGTCAATCTTTTCATCAAATTCAATTTTAAGATCATCAAGTTGTTGTTCACTAACTTTACCTGGAGCTGCCGTTAATGGTTCAACTGCCTTCGAGTTCTTAGGGAATGGAATAACATCCCGAATACTATCAGCTTGAGCTAGTAACATAACCCACCGGTCTAAACCAAAGGCAAGTCCTCCCTCAGGTGGCATCCCCATTGTTAAGGCCTTAAGCAAGAATCCGAAGCGCGCTTCTGCACGTTCCTTTGTATAGCCAAGAGCCTTGAGAACTTTTTCTTGAATCTTTGGATCGTGGATACGAATTGATCCCCCACCGATCTCGTTACCATTCAAGATAATGTCGTAACTTTGAGCATGAGCTTTATGAGGATCTTCCCCATCTTCAAGGTAATGTAAGTCTTCTTCATTTAGCATTGTGAATGGGTGGTGAGCGGCAATCCACTTCCCAAACCCTTCATCATATTCAAACATTGGCCAATTGACAACCCATAAGTAGTTCCATTGGTCAGGCTTAATCATATCTAACTCTTCAGCGATTGCCCGACGAAGGTAGCCAAGTGAATCTGATACAACGTGGAAACTACCAGCAACAAAGAGGATTAAGTCCCCTTCTTTGGCATCCATTTCTTCATTGATTTGGGCAACTTGATCATTTAAGAACTTAGCAACTGGACCATTGTAACCATCAGCAGTTACTTTAACCCATGCAAGGCCCTTTGCACCAAAACGCTTAATGTATTCTTCATACTTAGAAATATCTTTCCGAGAATACTTATCTGCTCCACCAGGAACGCGAATTGCACGAACATAGTTACCATCAGCAACAGTATTAGCAAAGACCTTAAATGAACTGTCCTTTACAATATCAGAAAGGTCATGAATCAACATCCCGAAACGAGTATCAGGCTTATCGGAACCATACTTGTCCATGGCTTCTTGCCATTCCATCCGTGGAAATGGGGTCTTAACATCTACTCCCACGATTTCCTTCATTACCCGCTTAATTAAACCTTCTGTAACTGTTTGGATATCTTCAGGAGTTGCAAAACTCATTTCAGTATCGATTTGCGTAAATTCTGGTTGACGGTCACCACGAAGGTCTTCATCCCGGAAACAACGTGCCAATTGATAATATTTATCAACTCCGGCTGCCATTAACAATTGCTTAAATAATTGTGGTGATTGTGGTAAAGCATAGAAATGACCGGGATAAACACGTGATGGAACAATATAGTCACGTGCTCCTTCTGGTGTTGACCGTGTTAAATCAGGAGTTTCAACATCCATAAACCCTTCATTATCATAGTAATTGTGCACGATCGAAGCAACCTTACTCCGCAACTTCAAATTACGCATCATTTCTGGCCGCCGTAAATCAAGGTAACGGTACTTCATCCGTAAGTCTTCAGAAGCATCAACACCATCAGTAATATCAAATGGCGTTGTTTCTGACTTTGCTAATACCTTAACCTTGTCAACAGCTACTTCAACTTTTCCAGTCTTCATATCTGGATTAATTTCTTTTTCTGCCCGTAATTGAACTTTTCCTTGAACCTCAAGAACATATTGGTTACGAACCGCATTTGCAATTTCAAATGCTTCTGGATTTTCTTTTTCGTTGAATACTAGTTGAACAATTCCTTCCCGATCCCATAAATCAATAAAGATAAGTCCACCTAGGTTACGACGCTTAGCTACCCAACCCTTTAAGACAACTTCTTGTCCAACTTGCTGTTCATTTGTATCCCCAGCATAATTTGTTCTCTTCATTCTCCGCTTACCTCTTTCAGTTTTTAATAACAGTTTAAATAAAAAGCACCCTTGAAATTACAAGGGTGCAAATGCACGGTACCACCTTGGTATCACTCAAAAATAACGTCTAAACGACGGAGCATATCGCCCAGCTTCAAAAGGGTCAATCGAGGCTGAAATATTTGGAGCTCTCACCTTTCTCCAATCGCTGATAATTTCAAGTACCCGAGCATTCTTTATCAACAGCTATTAATATCTTTAATTTACATTTTTACCTTACTCGATCCCCTCATAAATGTCAATACCAAGGTTAATTGACGCCTTATAAATCAACTTTATTTAACAATACTTGCCTAAAAATGGTATAAATAAAGTAATTTAATAAAGGAGGAACATCAATTGGAAAGTCCAAACACAGCATGGTTTAAGCGCCTTCCATTAAAAAATCTCACTTCTGTTAAACCAGTCAGTGGTGGGGATATTAATTTAGCATATCAAGCCACAACTACTGATGGAAATAGGTACTTTATAAAGGTTCAACCTAACCATTCACAAGATTATTTTAATCATGAAATTAATGGTCTTAAAGCTATCGGTAAGGTCATTAATACCCCGATCCCACTTTACCATGGTGAAATCGACGGGAATGCCTATTTAATTTTAAACTGGCTTGATGAGACTTGGGGTAATCAAGCTGACCTGGGATTAGCAGTTGCTAAAATGCACCAACAGCATAATGATGAATTCGGCTTTATGGACAATCATCAAACCAAGGCCCTCGTAAAAGACAATTCTTGGAACTCAAGCTGGCTTGATTTTTATATCAATCAGCGACTAGAGCCAGAAGTAAAAGTGGCAAGCCAACGCGGACGATGGAATAAATGGCGGCAAGCACATTACCAACAAATGGTTAATAAATTTACTGATTACTACCAACACCATGAAGTTATCCCTAGTCTTCTTCATGGTGATTTATGGGCCGGCAACTTCTTATTTGCTGGCGATCATAAACCATACTTAATCGATCCAGATGCATTATTTGGGGATCGTGAATTTGATTTAGCCATGACAACTGTTTTTGGCGGTTTCGATAATAGTTTTTATCAGGCATATAGCAGCATCTTTCCATTTGATGATCATTTAGAGGAACGTCTATCATGGTATCGCTTCTATTACCTATGCATGCATTTAATCTTATTTGGCGAAAGCTATGGTGGCGCAGTCGATCAAATCTTAAGTCAATACTAAAATGAGGCTGGGAGAAAACAAAAGTTTTCTCCCAGCCTCAACTGCTTTTATGAACAACAGAAAGATAACGTGGAACTAGCTTCGCGTCGCCACAAGGCTCGAGTCTAAGTACGAACGATAATCAGCCCGTGCCGTGCTAATCATCGTCCTAGCTTAGCCAACCGCCTTGTCGAGGAGGTTATTTCCCACTCCCAATGTCTCTTTGCCTTTTTAGCGTTCATAAATAATCGTTGTTGGACCATCATTTTCCAAATCAATTTTCATCATTGCTCCAAAATGTCCGGTCTCAACAGGAATACCAGTAGCAGCTAATTTTTGATTAAAAAGATCATATAACGGTTCAGCAATCTCAGGACGAGCCGCCTGTGAAAAACCAGGACGATTTCCATGCTTAGTATCAGCATAAAGGGTAAATTGAGAGACTGATAAAATCGCTCCATTAACGTCCCGCAACCCCTTATTCATCTTACCGTTTTCATCCTCAAAAACACGAAGATTAGTAATTTTATGCACTAAATAGTCTAATTTCTCTTCGGTATCATCTGGAGAAAAACCGACTAAGAGAAAATAGCCAAGGCCAATTTTACCAACAACTTCTTCATCAATTGAAACTGCTGCATGATTTACTTTTTGTAAAACAACTCGCACAAGTGTCCTCCTATCGAATAATCCGTTTGACAACGTAAACATCTGGAATGTTCTTTAAGCCATCCATGATCAGTTGCAACTGCCGTAAATTACGCACTCCGATAATCAAACTAATTGTTACCATCTTATTATGGTCAACTTTTCCGTTAACTGAATTTAAGAAGCGAGTACTGTTATTTACTGAACGTAAAACATCATTTAATAAGCCATTTCGATTGTATCCTTGAACTTCTAAGTCTGCATTGTAGTTTGTTTTATCACCATTAGGATTTGCCCAATATACACTAACAATTCGTTCGCCATTCTTACGAGCAGCTTTAATATTCGGGCAATCATCCCGGTGAACCGATACTCCCCGCCCCTTGGTAATGTATCCAGTAATAGCATCTCCAGGGATTGGACTACAGCAATGACTTAAACGGACAAGGAGATTGTCAACTCCTTCAACAACTACGCCCTCGCTCGATGCTTTAGCCTGCTTTTGTTTTTCACGTTCATTTGGCTTCTCAAGAGTCTGGTGGTCTTCTAATACAGCTTTTTCTGCCGCTTGTTGACGGTCACTTTCAACTTGTTGGCGAATATCAGCAGTAAAACGATTTCTAATACCCACGGGAGCCAAGTCACCAAATCCCAGGGCCGCAAACATATCATCACTACTATTGTAATGAGTCTCCTGCGCAACTTCCTCACATTTTTCATCAGTCATTAACTCTGCTGGCGAATATCCTGCTTCACGGAGTTCATTTTCAAGAAGTTGTTTTCCTTCTTCAATGTTCTTTTCTCGATCGTGTGCACGGAAGAATTGGCGAATCTTATTACGAGCCCGCCGTGTTGAAACCAAATCAAACCAATCACGACTTGGACCAGCTGATGATGATGAGGTCAAAATATCAACAATGTCACCATTTTTGATCTCATAGTCAAGAGGTACGATCCGTCCATTTACTTTAGCTCCAGTTGTATGATTACCAACTTCAGTATGAATTTGGTAAGCCATATCAAGTGGTCCAGATCCCTTAGGCATTTCAATTACGTCACCTTTAGGGGTAAACGCATAGACCTTATCAGTAAATATATCGCTCTGAATCCCCTGCATAAATTCATCTGTGCCTTGACTTTCACTTCGTAATTCAAGGATTTCTTTGACGACATTTAGCTTTTGACTATCCTGAGTTTGTTGAATTCCATTAGTCTTTCCTTCTTTATATGCCCAGTGAGCAGCAACCCCATATTCAGCGATTTCATGCATCTTGTGAGTCCGTATCTGCACTTCTAATGGTCGTCCTTCTGGTCCAATAATTGTTGTATGCAAGGATTGGTACCCGTTAGTCTTAGGCATTGCAATATAATCTTTAAACCGTCCAGGCATTGGCTTCCAATTAGTATGGATAGCTCCAAGAGCAGCATAACAGTCACGAATTGAGTCAACGACAATTCGAACCGCGAGGAGGTCATAGATTTGGCTAAATTGTTTATGTTGAGTAACCATTTTACGGTAGACAGAATAAATATGCTTTGGCCGGCCATAAATTTCAACATTCGGTCCTAAGTCCAAATCCGCAATCGCCTTTTTTATCAACTTAATTGACTCATCAATATAGTCAACCCGCTGATCGCGCCGTGAATTCATCAAATGGACAATCCGATAATATTGTTGCGGATTTAAGTACCGTAATGACAGGTCTTCTAGTTCCCACTTAATAGTACTGATACCCAAGCGATCTGCAATTGGAGCATAAATTTCAAGGGTTTCATTTGAGATGCGGCGCTGCTTATCAGGTCGCAAATGCTTAAGGGTGCGCATATTATGAAGCCGGTCCGCAAGCTTAACAATCATTACCCGAATATCCTTTGACATTGCAAGTAATAATTTACGATGAGTGGCAGCCATTTGTTCTTTATTTGATTTATAGCGAATCTTACCGAGCTTTGTATCACCATCAACAATCATTGCAATGGTTGGCCCAAAGAGTTCTTTAATATCATCTAAGGTTGCTCCAGTATCTTCTACAATATCATGTAAATATCCTGCACAAACTGTTTCAGGATCCATATGAAGATTAGCAAGGATCCCCGCAACTTGGATAGGATGAATAATATATGGTTCCCCAGATTTACGTCGTTGGTCATGGTGGGCTACCTCGGCAAAATGATATGCTTTTTCAACTAAAGCAACGTGTTCTTCATTCATATAAGAGCTAACTATCTTTTTAACATCTTCATGTGTCAATTCCTTTTCTTTTGACATCGGACGACCTCCTTTCAATTACTTTTGTTGACGCATTGCCCATGATAAGTACGCAAGCGCTAAGTAAGCAAGGGCAAAATAATAAGTATATCGGGGCATAAAGAAATACGCAGTTATCAAGTAAAGGATTGGAAAAATGAATAACTCGCCCCATTTTCGCTGGTGCTTATAAATCCAATAGCCTGACCAAATACTAAAAATACCATTAATAAGGATTAAGACAATTTCGACCATTGCTACCCACGTAACAAATGGAAGTTTATCGACAACAAGCGTCAATACAATCCCAATTAAAATACTAGCTAGCCATAATGGTTTGTCTAAATGTTCCCATGCTTTTTTCATAAAATTCATTCTCTCTCAACACCTATATTCAGTTTTAAATCACCGATTAAAGCTGTTCTTTATTTTACCATAAGTAAGCCGGCTACATTATGACAATTCCATTGCATATGAAATAGCCGCCATGAAATATAAAGGCGCTGTTTCAGTCCGCAGAATTCGTGGTCCTAAACCTGCTGTTACCACGCCAGCTTCATTCATTTTAGCAATTTCATTTTCCGTCAATCCACCTTCTGGACCAAAAATGGCAAGAATCGAATCTCCTGGTTTAAGGGCATTAAATTGTTGCGCTAAAGCACTTGTTTCCCCCTGTTTAGCTGATTCTTCCCAAGCAACCATCCGTTCAGTAGCGGGATAATTGGCTAACAATTGATCAAGATTAGCACTGTATTCAACCTGGGGAATCTTATTTCGATGGGATTGTTCCGCTGCTGATTCAGCTATTTTTTGCAGACGTTCGATCTTCCGTTTCTGCTTATTCCCTTGCCAGTGACTAATGGAACGAGCCGCATCGAAGAAGACAATTTTGTCTGCCCCCAATTCAGTTGCCTTTTGAACAATTAATTCTGGTTTCTCTTTAGTCTTTGGAAGTCCGCAGGCAAGTGTCACTGAAACTGGTAATTCACTATCAGCATCTAACTTCTGATTGATTTTTAATGTCGCCGTTGGTTCTGTAGCGCTAAGAGTTGCAAGGTAAACACAATGGTCGGCTAACACAAGTTCAACAGTTGTGCCAACCTCTGCGCGCATTACCTTTAACAAGTGGTGGGCTGCTTCAGGCGGTAATGTTACTTCATCGGTTGGAGTTGCATTAACAAAATAGCGTTGCATTTATTTCACCTCGGTTGGCTTGTGGGCAATCATTCCATGCCAGTCCTTCATCTGCTGTTCATCGTCAATTATAAATCCTTGCTCTTGCAACTTTTGACGAATCAACGGAGCCTTATCATCGATAATTCCAGAAACAAGGAACTTGCCACCCGGTTTAAGATTTTCGTATGCCTGAGGGATAAGGGGCACGATGATTTCCGCAAGAATATTAGCCACAATCAAATCTGCATGAGTATGGATTCCGTCTAACAGGCTATTTACGCCAACCTTAACGTCTTTAGCGATCGGGTTTAGTGCAAGATTCTTTTTTGCTGAGTTGACCGCTACTTCGTCAATATCATAAGCATCAACTTTTCCTGCTCCTAAATGCTTGGCAGCGATACTTAAAACACCAGAACCTGTCCCGACATCGATTACATATTCATTACCAACAATTGTTTTTTCAAGGGCTTCAAGCATTAAACGAGTAGTTGGGTGAGTCCCGGTACCAAAAGCCATTCCTGGATCAAGAAAGATTAATTTTTCTTTAGGATCTGCTGGCTGATATTCTTCCCATTGCGGAACAATCGTTAACTGATCTGTTACTCTTAATGGGTGGTAATACTTTTGCCAAACTGTTGCCCATTGCTGATTATCGACGGTCGCTGCTGAAACATCATTTTCTCCTGGATTCAAGCCGTACTCCCTTAATTTTGCTACTCGTTGATGGATAGTAGGCAATAGTTCAGGAACAAATACATTTTGGGGAAAATATCCAGATACTGCTGCGCCACTTTTTCGGTGGGGAATTGATGCTGGATCGATAAATTCACCGTGATCCCCATACTTTCCTTCATCCAAGTTTTCAAAATCAGCGGCATCCTCAATTTGAACGCCTTGTGCTCCCATATCTGTCAAAATATAGCTAACTGCTTCAACAGCCTCGCTAGAAGTTATTACCTTTATTGCTGTCCAATCCATTTAATGACCTCCTTAAATAATAAAATCGTGACCACAATAAAAGTAAATGGTCACGATAAATACCAACTTAATAAAGTTTAATCATTTTCATTGTCAACTTTACTAATATGTGGTCGTTCTTGTTCGCGTTTCTTTTCTTTTTCTAAATGATGACTCAAGTAATTGATTAAGTCGGATTCAGTCAAGAAAATGCGGGGATGATGTTGGTGGTGCAACCGAACATCGATCTCGTTAATTTTTAATCGTCCGGTCCAAGTATGGGAATAACGAACAATTACCCGATTATTTAGTCTGTGTTTGCCAAAGCGGAACACATATACGTGTTGGGGTGTCATCATTGGCCGAATGTACTCTTTTTTATACATTAAATCATTGTCGCGCATAAACTGCTTAGTTCGATTCAGAATGGTAACCACCTCCTCTATTATTATTCCTGATCAATTTTAAATTAATCTCCCTAGATAGATATATTTTAGCACAGGTCACCAACGTTCCAAAGTTTAATCTATGTTTAAACTTTAATTTTAAAAAAACTGCTATACTATATTCAAAATATTTTAATGAAAGGTGATTACAATAGTGAGTCTCTTAATTGCTATTCTTATCTGCTGGTTGTTATGGAAGATTGGGGTTTTAACAGTTAAGTTCATTGGTTTAATCCTTCTTATTCTATTAATTGGGACATTAATTCATGTTTTGCTTTGGCCAGCAATCCTTTTAGCAGTCATTATCTTAGGAGCAGGCTTATTTACTAACTAATTTATCTATAAAATCTTATAGTAATTTTTCTGCGGAATGTTATAATCATTACTGTGAGAGAAATCTCAAATAATGTATACATAAGATGAAAGGGAGACTGTTTATTATGTCTAAGAATCATCAAAAAGTTGTTCTTGTTGGTGACGGTGCTGTCGGTTCAAGTTACGCCTTCGCAATGGCTCAACAAGGAATTGCTGAAGAATTTGCTATTGTTGATATTATTAAGGAACGGACTGAAGGGGACGCAATGGACCTTGAAGACGCTACTGCCTTCACCGCTCCTAAGAACATCTACTCAGCAGATTACGACACTTGCAAAGATGCTGATTTAGTTGTTATTACTGCCGGTGCTCCACAAAAGCCTGGTGAAACTCGTCTTCAATTAGTTGATAAGAACTTGAAGATCATTAAGTCCGTTGTAGAACCAATCGTTAAGTCTGGTTTTGACGGAATCTTCTTAGTTGCAGCTAACCCAGTTGATATTCTTACCTATGCTGTTCAAAAGCTTTCTGGCTTCCCTAAGAACAAGGTTGTTGGTTCAGGTACTTCACTTGATTCCGCACGTCTTCGGGTTGCTCTTGGTAAGAAGCTTCATGTTGACCCTCGTGATGTTATTGCTAACATTATGGGTGAACACGGTGATTCCGAATTTGCCGCTTACTCAAGTGCTACTGTTGGTGGCAAGCCATTACTTGACATCGCTAAGGATGAAGGCATTTCAGAAGATGAATTACTTAAGATTGAAGATGAAGTTCGTAACAAGGCATACGAAATCATTAACCGCAAAGGTGCTACCTTCTATGGTGTTGCCACTGCTTTAATGCGAATTTCAAAGGCTATTCTTCGTGATGAAAATTCTGTTCTCCCTATTGGTGCCCCAATGAACGGTGAATACGGACTTAACGACCTTTACATCGGTACTCCAGCTGTTGTTAACGCTTCTGGTGTTGCAAAGGTTATTGAAGTTCCACTTAACGACCGTGAAAAGAAGGCTATGGCCGACTCTGCTAAGCAATTGGAAGAAGTTGCTAAGAACGGTATGGCAAAGTTACAAGGTAACAACTAAGCCATATTCATAAATAAACGATAGATTATCGTACCATTAAAAAACTCTCAGCGTTTAATAAACGTTGGGAGCTTTTTTAATGCCTAATTTAGATCATTTTTTTCAAGTCACGGGCAAAATCATTAAGAAAGTCTTCGATTAATTTATCCATTTAAGATGCACCTTTTCCCTAATATGTTCGAGGTTATCAATTATTAAGGAACATCAATGCCAAGTTCAGTCCCGATTTCGTTCATTTCTTGATAGGTCTTTTCATCAATCGTGACCCCTTTTTCTTTATTTTCTGCTAATAAACGGTACTCACGATCACCAGGTACCCAAATTTCTTTACCAGGAATATGTTCAAGCTGGCGAATCCGATCCAACATTGATGTGGCATCTTTCTTCAATACCTCTGGATCACCAAAAAATGCTGGATTAAGAACCATTACAAATTGGCTAAAATCATGTTTACCACTAACAGTATCGGCAGAGATAGAACCTTGGGCTAAAATACCCGTCAATAATTCAATTACAATCGAGTGTCCCATCCCCTTATAATTAGAATTTTCCTCATCATTTCCGCCAAGAGTGAGAACTCCTCCACCTTTTTGTTCCCCTTCAGTAAAGGCCGCGGTGGCAAGAATATCTTCTGCCTCTTGCGCATCAGTTACTACCTGCCGATCTTTATCAACTGCCCATTCACCCGGCAACGGTTCGCCTTTTTTAGCATGAACTTGAATTTTTCCACCGGAAACAACACAAGTAGCACCATCAAACATAAATGGATGTGGAGAAGCAGGAAAGCCAAACGCAAAGGCATTGGACCCAAGAAAAGCCTGAGTAGCATTAGTTGGGACTACCAAGGGACGAGTGTTAGTAAGGGCAACTCCTACCAATCCAGCTTCTAACGCTAATCTTGTATAGTAACCAGCAGTGCCAAAGTGATTAGAATTGCGAATAACAGCAATTGCTACCCCTGTTTTCTTAGCCTTTTCAATTATTTTTTGAGTCGCTAAAACCGTTGCGAGCTGTCCCATATTTTGGTTAGCATCAACGAGGACGGAGCCTGGTAACTCACGAATAATTTTGGCCTTATTTTGAGGAATAATCGTTCCCTCTTTAATCATCCGGCGATACCATGCTAATCGTTGAATTCCATGAGATGAGATCCCACGCAAATCCGCATCAACTAAAGTGTCTGCTAATAATTGACTGTCATTTTGGTTAAATCCCAATTTTGTAAAAACTTCTACTAGATAATGTCGTTCATCGGTTGCTTGAATTCTCATTTTCATCTTTCTCTCATTTTATATTAATTATATTTTAATAACAAAGAGAAAAATGTCAATATTCAAAGTCGCTTAAAGGTTGGGATCCATCTTAAATGACATCTTTGAAAGCTCACAACCTTCAGTTAATAATTCAAAGAAGAGTGCCTTTGTTCGTTCATTATAATGGGAAGCTATTTCATGATTTTGCTCCGTTAGATAATCAGTTAGTGCCTGACCTTCAAGACTAGCTGCTTCTTTATCAACCTGCGCAATTTTACGGCGTGCCCATTCATTTAATTCTTTTTGGTAGTCTTCATCTTTTTCCATAAATTCCTGATAGTGACTTTCAACAACTTCTGCTAAGGCTTCATTTAGCCAGAATGCAGATTCTAAGTTCATTTTTTTAGGAACGTTCCGATATGATTCATCAGTATCGTCAGCATTAGCAAAAAATGGAACATAAGGGTTAAAGGCTGGGACCCCTAATTCAATCCAATGAATACTTGTTTTATATTTATTCAGATTGCGCACTTCTAAAATATGTGATTGAGCCGTCCGTGATAAAGAAATAGCTCGGTAAGTCTTGCGTTCAGGAGCATCCCCCATTGGATCATAAGGTGTCTCGTTAAAATGCGATTTTAAAACATACTGGATATCTTCATTAGCAATCTTAAATTCAGCCTTACGAATAAATGGCATCTCAGAATCTTCGGGACGTTGGCCTAATGAAGCATCAGGACTAAGGTAACGTTGAGCAAACCAGGTCCGCGGTGTATTGTAGTGACGGTCTTTTTGTGTACTAGTACCAAAAATATGGCGGAAATCCCACCGGTCATGGTCAGGGTTTAATTGGTGTTCTTCAACAAACTCTTGAATTCCATCAGCCCACATATAATTATCAGGATCGTCAAAATCAATATCTTCAATTGCTACCTGGTTAGGAGTAACAGCATAACAATCATCAGGAATACGAACTGCAACCCATTGGTGACCAGTTACTACTTCCATATACCAAATATCATCTGCATCTGCAAATTGCATTCCGTTTCCCTCAGCAGAGCCCAATTCAGCAATTAATTTTCCAGTATATTCAACTCCTTCACGGGCAGAATGAATATACGGTAATACTAAAGTACAAAGTGAGTCTTCTGCCAGGCCATTTTTTACGTATGGATCATATGCTAACACCCGATCATTTGCATAAACACTCTCAGTAAAGGAAGCTGCCACATTTGCTTCATTAATTCCATCTTCTTCATTAGGTCCGGCTGTTTGGTCAAGAGTAGGCGTAGAGGTATAACGCATTCCCTCTTCCGGCAAGGCTACAGTTACTTTATTGTAAGGTGATACGTAGGTTTCGTGGCGTCCTTTTACTGCCGGTTTTACTAAAAATCGCTTGGGTTCAATTGCTTTTACGCGATCTTCATTACGAGCAATATAATTAGCACCGTCGAGAGAAGCCTTTTTACCGACCATGATTGATGTACAAGCATCTTTATTTTGCATATTTATTTCCTCCTCAAATAATAGCGATTACATTATCTATGATACGCTAATTTGGTGAGGGTTGCAGTAGAAGAAAGATTTAATCAATGACAAAGGAAATTTGAATGAGGGTCTATTAAATTGAGGATAGTTCTTGTATTATTTATGGAGGTTACCTTCTTTTCTATGTGATTTGGCGATTTCATTGTATTAGAGGGCGAGCCTCTTTTTAGTTTAAAAACAAAAATCTGATATTGGTATAGAAAGTGATATTTCTATATCAACACCAAATACTTACGACTATCTTTCAACCGAGTCCAAGAAAGAAACAGCTAATCTTTTTGACCAAGTATTTCAAAATTTATCATAACAAAAAGGGATCAGTACCTCTATTTTTTAGAGAATACTGATCCTTAGTTTTTACCACATTTTAAGCTCACGTGGTAAAAATGTGGTAAGAATCACTAATTTTGTATATTTTTTGTTTTATGCAAAGCTGATAAACGCCTTTACATCAACGTTTACTTCTCGTCCAATTGCTCATCGGTCTTCAAAACGGCCATAAAGGCGGCTTATCTAATGGTTTCATTTTAGCGTTTCTTACGCCACTTAAAAACAGCTCACAAGCCTTGATAAATATGGGCTTGTGAGCTGTTAATAATTTTATGATTGCTTATGATATTTTATGCTTTTTCAGCAACCCTTTGTTTATGTGGGCATTTCGTGGGCAAAGAGTTTTAATTTTAATCTTTTCTAATAATAATAAAATCAATACTAAAATATAACTTTCCTAAGGGATCATCATAGACTGCATAAATCTTATCACCATCATTAAAATTTTGCTTTAATAATCCAAGATCATAATTTATATAGTTGGACGTTTCTCTTGAATCAATTCTATAGAATTTTCTCACTTCAGTAACATAATGATTTTCTCGTTCTGGATCTTTGATTCTCTTTTCTTCCGTTTCTGGCTTATTATCCTTTAGATTCTTAACTGTTTCTTTTGTAGCAAAGCCGAGAAAGCGGAATGATCCAGCCGAGTATCCAATATTATAACAATATGTTTGTGCAACATCGCTTGGAAACATCATAGATTTACTTTTATCCTCTTTTAATATCTTTACAATTCCCAAAGCGATAGCTATATCGGCATTTTTACTTTGCTGAAATTCTGTACGTTGTTCATGTACTTGATAAATTACACCTACTATAGCGCCAATTGCTCCTATTCCTGATACCCAATCAGCTAAGGATCCAATCTCAGCCTTAGGTAAAATAATAGCAACTACTATTAAAGCTTCTCCAGCAAGGAAAGCTATTAAGCCACTTACTATGTATTTTTTATTTAGCATATAAACCTCCTAAAATACTCTCTTTTTTATTATATGGGATTAAATCACTTTAAACTAATAAAACTTGGCAACCATCGCAATAAATGCAACGGTTGCCAAGTTTTTAAATCTGAATTGTTTGACCAACATAAATTACGTTAGGATTTGCGATGCCATTCTTCTGAGCTAATGCTTGCCAGGTCTTGCCAAACTTAGCCGCGATTCCGCTTAATGTGTCCCCTGCTTGGACAGTGTAAGCATTGGATTGACCGTTGCCGGCTAAATAAAGTTTTTGACCAACGTAGATCACATTCGGGTTAGCAATATGATTTCGGCTTACAAGGTCAGAGACAGTTGTGCCGAATTTGGTGGCGATTCCGGATAACGTATCCCCTGATTGAACAAAGTAAGTGTTTTCGTTTGATGCTTTTCCGGTGACTTTGAGGACTTGACCAACATTGATCATGTTTGGATTTCCAATACCATTGATTGCTGCGAGGTTCTGGTAAGTGGTTCCGTATTTTTCTGCAATCCCGCTCAACGTATCACCTGGTTGGACAATGTAGGTTCCGCTTGCTGGATGGCCGACGTGTTGCACCGGCTTAGGTTCTGGAATAACAACTTGCGGAACATTGCCTGATACTGAACCGGTCGTAAAGGCGCCATCAAAGTCATAACTGGTATCAATTCCCATGATGCTATGATCAGAATATTGCCAAGCGCTTGCATTATCAATCCCTAGTTCAGTAACCCCATAACCGGCAATCCAAATCTTCCGGGAATCAAAGCCATGTGAATTAAGAATGCCACCAGTGAAGAAGGACTTCATGGAGTAAATCCCAGTATTCTTGTAACCGAGAGCTTCTACTTCTTGGAGGAATGCTAATGAAGTTGATTGATAATCTGCTGCTGAATGAACTTCCGCATCATCAATCATCAAAGTATCGTCATACATACCGAACTGCTTAGCGATCTTAACGAAGAACCGCGCTTCATTTTGCGCATCGGCCACTGATGTATAACGGGCAAAGTGGTAACATGAAACGCGCAAGCCAACCGCTAAGGCATTACGAATTTGAGCGGCCGCACGTGGGTTAACATAAGCCGAACCATCTTCAGACCCTTCCGTTAACTTAACAACGACCCCTAGTGCTCCCTGAGCTTTAGCAGCTTGGAAAAAGGCAACAGTATCTGGTTGGTAGCTTGAAACATCAATAAATTGATTACGCATATTATTTTTCCCCTTTCATTGGATCAATTGCTGATGCTTGACCGGCTGGAATAGTGACAGTTTTAGTTGGTTGTGCTTGTTGCGATGTCGGATCAACGGTTGGTGTCAATGCAGACTTTTCATAAGATGATTGGACAAGGGTCTCGATGGCGTTAAGATCGATATTCTTGATGCCTTGCTTTTGAAGTGCCTGTTGGACAATATCCGTTGCTTGGCGGAACTTCTCATGACCAGCTATGTCTTTGCCGACTAAAGAAGCAACCGCGTTATCCGCAAGTTGGGCCGCACAAGACCAAGCAGCACGGGAGGTTTCTGTTTTGGCGTGGATGACTTTAGCATGAATAAAGTTTTGCATTAGTTTCAAGGCAATAAAAAAGGCTACCGAAGCGGTAACCGCAATTAGATATGATGGAATTTCGTTAATGACGTTCATTTGTTTTGTTCCTCCAAATTTGTAATTCGACGTTCATGATCTCTTAACTGTTCATCGTGGCGAATAAAGTGCTTATCACCGTTTTCAAATCTTTTATTGGCGTGTTTGTGCCATTCATTCCAGTCTTCAATGTTCTTATTAAGTTTTTGAAGATTCTGATTGATTGGATTAAGGACTTTATCAATTAAATTGCCAATTAACTTATGTGCCCCACCAAATACTGCGGTTCCAATTACTAGAATGGAGCCCCATTCGGCCCAACTCAGACTAAGGAAAGAATGAATTGTAAAGATATGCATTGCCTCACCTCCTTTTGAGGATAAAAAAAACGCCCTGGGTAGGACGCTAACGTAATGGTATTCCCATAGCAACTGCATGATACAAGCTACTTTCCAAAAAGTTATCAACTGAGTAGATTGTATCTGTATTCTTTCGATCCGTTTGATATTGATTGCAGGTTACTTCTAATTTGAAGCCGTCTTTAGATTTAATAAATTCTTTACCAATTTGTTCTCCCTTATTCGTAGTATAAAAAATCTTAATTTTAGATAATTTGCCCAAAAAGTCTTCACCATTTCTTTCAACATATTTATTGTACCAACTTGCCGAAAATGTAGAAATTAATGTTGCTGTTTTTTGTTTATCGATTCTGTTAATATAAAAAACATCAGAAACCGTATTAGTATTTTTAATAAACACCACTTTGACTGCTAACATTGGATTATCTGAGAAATTATCAATTTTTATCAAAGGAAGTCCATTATTATTTGAAGGCCAATTATGACCAAAGTCCTGACTTACATCATCACACTGTGTACTCATATAATTATGAGAGTTTATGTCCCTATCAAGTTCTTTGCATTCATTTATCATAAAAATTGTGCGAGCCTCATTATAGTATTGATCTCTTTGACGTTCAATATCTTCGTTCCTATTAGATTCTTGCTTCTGAATTTGTTGGTCTTGTCGTCTTATAGCCTCTTTTCTATTCTTTGTCTCAAGTTTTATCTGCTTATTAGTCTGCCAATATAGGCCACCAATAGAAAGAGCTGCTCCAAGATATCCACCCCAAAAGCCTAACCATGCCGAGTCATCAGCATTACTTAATGAGTCGAATGGAGTAAAGTCCATCGCAAAATTAAGAATTGGCATTGGTAAAAGAAGTCCTAAAACTATAAGCCCTATTACTTTCCAATTATCTTTCAGCCATTTGACCAATCTATATCTCCCCTTATTCCTTAATAAGAATGATTATACAGGAGAATTCGGTTTAATATCTAGCTTTAAAAGCCGCCCATAATAAAAATCCCATCACATTGGTGAGGTTTATTTATGTATTGTGTATTTCTGAGGCGACTATGGTTTAGTTAGACTGATTGATTGGTTAAGCCGTATTCCTTACCAGTAATCATTTTATATTGTTCGGCCGTAATTGTATTGGGTACATAGCTTTCAATCGGGAAACCCATCTCAAAAATACCTTTAACAAGTTCTAATTGTAATTGATCCATCTTCTAGTACCTCCTATTTTTGTAACTGTTTGGTTAAAGCATCAATCTTTTGGCCTTGTGCTAAAACCAGTTGAGTTAACAGTGCAACTTGCTTCTGTACTTGATAGCTAGGATTATCCCCTGACCATATATTAGTATTTGAATTAAAAGTTGCGTTTTCTAGCGGATACTCAACACCATTCAATACCGCTACTGGTTTTACTGGTGTCGAATCTGCTGGCTGATTAACTGAAAAAATCATTCCCGTATAATCGAATGTTTTTGGATCGTAGCCATAAAATGTATTCATTATAATTTCTCCTTTTCTTTAGTATGGAATTGTCATATCAAGTCCTGCTGCTGTATAAGTAAATCGAATACTTACTTGATCGGGTGTATCCGCTCGGGCGATTAATTGACCACTTGAATCGATGGAAATTACAACTGGCTTAACTTTATTAACACTAAGTTTAGTATCAGTAGTATTACCTTCTGCTGGGACTGGTAGTCCCGTTACAAAAGTAGTCCAACTTGAGGAATTAACATTAATTAATGCGTTAATCTCAACATGATCTTTCAAGCGGAATGCGGAAAATCTTACCACGTCAACACTCTTTGTTTTAGGTGTAAGGCTATAGGCGATGTTATCGCAAACCCATTGTGACCAATGTTTATCTTGAAGTTTAGTAAATTGTTTCCAAACCACCATGTGGTTATCGTTAACTGATGTTAACTTAAACATTCCTGAATTATGAGCACCAGCAGAACATGTGTAGTCCCAAATAAAGTCGCCTAAAAGATTTGGATAATGTAGGGCTTGTGCAATTGATGAATTAGTGTAACGAACCGTTAAAATTCCGGTCAAATGAGCGCCTTCAACCATTTGCGATTCATTTAACCGCCAAGCAACTTCGTCAAGGAATGCCTTTAATTCATCTTCATTATTCACAGAAGTATTCCCAAGAACTGCAAAGCTAGAGTAAACAAAGGTATTAAGAGGATAAGATAGCTGAGAATTTAAATTTTGAAGAAAACTAGCTGCTTTAGAAACCGCTACAGAGTTTGCATTATCTGCAGCAGTTGGCTTAATGAAGTCAATTGTTCCTTGTAGTTTTCGATCACTCCAACCATTGTCATCAAGATTTTTATTAAGCTTGTAGCCGCAATAGCTAATAGAAGTTGAGCCACCACCATCAAGTCGCCAAGCACGAATACAGCCTGTAGCAACAAACTTCTGAGCAAGTTCTTGTGCTGTTAAACCATCTTCATCAATCCTTCTGCCATCACAGCCGATGAAAAGCCAACTACCATCCGGTTTCTCACCTAAACCGATTGCTGGATTATGAGTAGTCGTCTTGCCTCCAGCAAGCTCTTCATCGGCTACACTATCGTCAAAACCGCTCATATCAACTACAATCCCATCTTTTACTAATGGGAAATATACAGGGAAAGCAACCTGTGCTCCGTCAGCAATCATTTGGTCAGTCGTTGTGCCGTTTGCGAGATACTCTCTGATTGAGCGATCTTTCATAATCGCTAATACTCGCATTCGACCCGGTAATTGTTTACTAAAATCATAAGTAGCTACTGCTTTGCCATCATTGATAATGTTACCTACTGTCCAACCACCATTTTTCGTACCGCCAATATAAACCCCAGCGCTTCCGTTAATTGTAAGCGTCGAATGACTTTCTTGAGCATGCTGGTTAGGAGAAAAGGTTTCTTTTTCAAAATGATAACTTGGCATAATTAAATTACCTTGTTCATCAAATTTTGGTACTTCTACCGTATAGATAGTTGTGTGATGATCATGATCCCGAGTTCGTTGCCAAGTAATTTCATCATAGTAGGTATTGCCAGTTGAGTTAATTTGTTCAGCTTTTAATCCATTATCTAGCGGAATACTAAAGCCAACTGGATTGGCAGTTACTTTATAAGTAGTTGCTCCTCCATCGTTTTCTGCATAGTAACCACGAGTTTCAACAGTAGTTCCTTCTGCAAGCGTTGAATCTTTTTGCATATCAGCCACAGTTGCATAGGCACGATTACCACGCTTATTAATTGAATCAATTGTATCTTGTAGTGCTTTTTGAATTTCCTGCTTAAACGCATCTGCCTCGGCTTGCGTAAACAAACCATCTTGTTTAATCTTTTGTTCTAATGCATCCAAACCATTTTGGACAGTGGCACCTAAAGCCTTTAACGTATTCATTGATTGGGTAAACTTATCAATAAAGTCACTGGTCATCTTAGTAAGCTTATCGGTACTGTCTTGGTACTTAGCTTCAATTTCATTGATTAACTCTTCAACAGGTGAAATATACGTTCGTGGTACCAAACCATCAATGACCTTATCGGCAAGGACGTCGAGGTCGAATTCTAAGGTAGTGATAGAGTTACCGTCTTTGAGAATGCGGAAAAAGGCTTGGCGGTAAGAACCGGCGACTGTAAAGGCATGACCAGGCATGTCGAAACGGAAACGGCCGGCAGTTGGGTCAAGGGCAACGTAGCCTTTATCATCAATTACTCGGAAGTCGCCGGCGGAATTCTTAGGCAGCAAACCTTCAAACCAGACGTTGCAACCAGTTAAGTCTAGGGGTGTCCCGTCTTCGTTCTTGATATTGACAAAGACTTGGCGCATGCTTCGCTCATACTGACGCGCTTGGACCCAGTTAGTATTACTGCCATCAAAGTTAACCTTGAAGTCTTGCATATTGTCAACATGCGTACGCCGATCTTGACCGATCACATAAGTTAATGTTTGTGACATTAAATCATTCCTTTCTCTTTCAAAATCTGCATGACAGCTTGTTCGACCGTTTCATAGTCGGTACCCAAAGCCACATGCTCAATTTTCTTTTTCCACGCTTCTTGAGCATCTTTTAGTTCATCTCGCGTGGCTTTTTCTTGTTCAAGTTGGCTGAGACGAGTGTTAATCTCCTCAAGTAGCCTAATCAATTCTTTATACTGTCTGTCACGGAGATTATCGTCTTTGTTATCCTCATTTTGAATTATCGTTAAATTATTTATTAATTGCTGGCGGAATTTTCTTCCACTCTGCAAATCTAGATTAGTTTCTAAATCCAAATGGCCATCTCCTTCCTCACTTCAAACTTCCCCAATCCGTCACTCTATAACCTAGATTTACCTGGGCCCGTGATACGTATGCTTTACCAGATCCAGAAACATCAAAAACTAATCTTCCTTTAGTAGTGCCGGCTGGAATTTTAATGTTAACTGTGCCGGCGGATTGCCAAGCGCCGTTATTGACGATATAGACAACATTCGATTTGCCGGCTGAACTGCCATCGCTCTTTAAGAATTCAACATAAGTAGTGGCGGAAATTGAATTATCGGTCGTATTTAACTTAGCCATGAGACGACTTGAGATGGAGGAGACACCGTTGAGGCTAAATTCATTGCTTTTGAGAGTGCCTTGTTCAACCTCAATTACCGGACTGTCATTATATTTTTCGCTGGAAGCAGTTCCGCCGGTCATCGTAGTTACTAAATTATGCTGACCATTTTGCATCCAGTAAATATTCTGGTCTACTACTTCCATATTCTTATCCGTCTCTTTCTTATTATTCACGACTTGCGTTAATGACTTGGATTGCTGATCCATGCTATTTGCTAATCCACTAATCCGGAGTCGTTGTTCTTCAAGAGCTTCTTGCAGACGTTTAGCTTTCTGGTTTTGATAATCTAAAATAGTCGTTTTTGAATTATTTAACGTAATCTGGTTATCCTGTCCCTTGGCTTCCGGATAAATCGTATAGCCAACAGTTTTATAACTACCTGAATATTTATCACGCGCAAGCACCCTTAGAATTTCACCAGCAACAGGTACAAATGAATTTCCCTGGAGTGTGACCTCAATATTTAAATCTGGGTCGGGTTTAAGAGTAGTTAATGCATATTTACGCATTGCATCTGCATCTTGAAATCTTTCATCAACAAGATCAGGTCCAGGATGCTCTCCCCATTCGTCAATTGACTTTTGATCAACTACCATAAACGGTTGGAAGTAATACTCTTCTTGTGATTCTGTAGTTGTATCATTTCCGACAGTATCATTAGTTTCTTTACCACCGATACCATCACGAATAACTTGTAAGGGATCAAGCCACGTTCCATCATTTGACCAGGCACTTTTCAATGCAGTCATTAAATTCTTTTGCTTAGTGATTCCAATATGAAGATGACTAGTATCACGGTGACCAATAACATCCCCCGTCTTAACTTCTTGCCCAACTTGAACAGTAATATCTCCTCGATTCAAAAATGCTTCTTGGTAGCAAATTAAATAATCATTCGACACAATGGTTATATAGTTTTCCAGTCCAGCAATATATCCAATATCCTGGACTTTCCCACCATGAATCGCATGAACATCACGTCCAGGATGATCGACAGAACCAAAATCAAGACCATCATGAAAACCATTAGTTCGCCCTACTCCATCTTGAGGGTGCGTTCCAAAAGTTTGTCCCAATGAAAAATGACCTTCTCCAACATCTGGAAAAGGCCATCCCCACGGATTAGGTGGTGAAATGATCAATTTATCTTTCGTGATTGGGGCACCATGAGGACTCCAACCAGTAACACCATTAATTTGTCCTAGCGCATTAGGAATATTGAAGAACGCAATTAACTGGTCAAAACCCTTTAAGATATTTGTATAGGGCTCCCGACAATAAGTATTAAAAGTTCCTCGCTTAAATTGAAGTAACCCAAGCGCCGGGCCAGAACCATCTCCATCTGGATCAGTTCCTGGTTGCGGAATCGTCTCGTTTCCACCCGATTCTAAACGAATTTGTGCCCGTAAAACATTAAGCTGCTGAGCATTCGGTTTTATTCCATAAAAGCTAGCAGCATACTGAATAACCGGTGTCCAATCACCGTTGACTGGCTCAGTTGGTCCATTAGCATTAGTTCCACCTGTTCCAGTATAAACAGTGTGCTGAACCTCATGTTTACCACCCACACAACGAATCATATTAATAATTGATTGACTGTCCCGAGTGGTTTTAACTGACTTTGCATCCCTTGGAAAATCAATCACTCGACCGTTATCCTTATAGAACTCATCTTCTGAATAAACCCGTATCTTCTTGTTGTCCGGATATATAACTGCACTTGGCCATAACTCAGTAATCTTACTAAGCATCTCTTTACCACTGCCGCTATCGAACTTAGAAGTTAATTGTTTATCAAAATTACCATGAACTTCATAGCTAAAGCCTAGCTTATTGCCATCAATCCACGCCTTTAGTAAGTCCTCAACTCCATAAGACTGATCCTTACTAGCATTACTATCCTGATTGTTATTTAAGGTAAGGTCACTTCGTTTATAAATTCGACTAATCTCATTGTAAACATGCCAGGCAGTGATATTTTTCGTATTAGTGTCAAAGTTTTCAACACAATTTTTTACAATATATTCCTGTCCCTCAAGCACAATCGAACTTTCAACATCTAACGGATCATACAACGCTGAGTCGTAATCAAATACTGAAAAGGTTAATTGAAAGGTTGAGTTCTTAGACCACTCGCTTTGCATTGTCGGCCATAGAATAATGTCTCCAATTGGCTCCTTAGTTGTCTCTTTATGAGGTGTCATCAATACTAAACTAATTGTCCTCACCTCCTAACCAAGATACATAAATGGGAAACTGAATGTAATTTCCAAATCATCTGCACCAGTAACTTCAAAGTCATTCTTTCCAGGTGCTAAAGTAATATAGCCATAATCGGTATTGGCACTGTCTGGGTTATTATTCTTAAATGTCCGACGTCCCTTTAATAAAAGAGTATCGTTTCCGGATAGATTTTGATTGTACGTCCAGGAAGTATTAGTGGTTGTATTCTTTACCGTGAACTTTCCGCCATTATGCTTAATAGTAATTTTTAGATCATGACGCTGTTCAACAGGGTCGATTGTAATATCACTATCATTAAGGAGGGAAAATTTATTCTGGCCTTTGAAATGGTATGAAGGAGTTTCCTCATCCATGTTCATATTCAAGTCTAAGAAATCCTCATCTTTCATCTCATCCGTATGCAATTTACTAAATCGCATTCCGCTTGGATTTTCAAAAGGCACTTCAAACGTACAATAGTTAACTTCTTCTGGTTCGCTTTTAATCTCAAAGGAACTAGCCCGACAGTAACGGACAATATCAGGTTCAACTCCTGTTCTTAACCTAAAGATTCCTTTTTGTGCAAAGACACGATAAATTTCGTGTTTTGCCATCTTAAAGTCTTTTCGATCAAAGAACTGCAATAAGAACTTAGCGGTGATCGTCGTTTGGCCATAACGGGAATAACTCCAAATTTGACCATCTTGTTGGGAATCATCACGATAATTATTAACAATACTAGGCGATTCAGTTAAGCCAAGAAAAGTTAAGTGGTCAGTAATATCTGTGCTGGCCACTTCTTTTTGATCATCAATTTTAATGTAAAGAATATTTACAGCGATTACGACCACCTCCTAAAGATGCTGATTATCAAATAATGCTTGATCAGTTCCTTCAATCCCATAAAACTGGTTCTTATCAAAGGCACCGGCTTTAATTGCAGAAAGTTGAGCTGCGTTTAAGCCCAGCATTGTCCCAAAGCGGTTGAGCATCTGGTCCATTCGGTCTAACATCTCTTTTTGCATTCCATTATTACTTTGGCCACCGTTATTGTAATTATTTACAACTTGGGTGCTTTGCATATTAGGCTTGAAGTTAGTTAATACAGAAACAGCATCATCAGTACCATTAGCATATTGTGGCAAGTGCTTAAACATCTTAGCAGTATCGCTAGCTTTAACAACTTTTGTTCCACGAGGTGCATCTAAAAGAACATTTCTACCAAACGGAATAAATGGTTCTGCCCCTGGGAATTGAACGGCTTCCCGAAAGACCGGTCCTGGTTGATCATTAACAACCATTGGCCCACCCGGGTGATAGTTGGTACCTTTAGCATGATGCTTAGTAACAAACTCATGAACAGTCTTTATAGTCTGTACAATCGGGCTTGTACTATTCCATTTGTTAATCCAGTCAATAGCTCCTTTAATAACACTACTAGCTTGGTCATTAGCCTTAGCTGTTTTAGTGCTTGCGCCAGTCCCATTCCAATTTCCGACTGAACCGGTAGCAGAACCAAACGGACCAGAAGCATTATCAAATCCGTTGGCTGACTTTGAGTTTGCACCAGTTCCGTTCCAGTTAAATACACTTCCAGTAGCATTCTGGAATGGTCCACTAGCATTATCAACGGCTAAAGCATTTTTAGGAGCGCCAGGGTTAGCACGTTGCCAAGCAAGAATTGCATCATTAGCAGCCTTTAAGTTTCCACTGGCTCTATCTTCTGCAACAATTTGCTTAACTGTACTTGCTGGCATCCCTTTCCAAAGATTGTACTTTGAAATTAATTCCCCTAATTGGCCGGAACCTTTGGCATTAACAATAGCTTCTTGTTGTTTAGGCGATAATTGATTCCATCGTCCGATTTTATTCAAAGCATCCATTACATCAGTAGTCCCTTTAGTTGTTACTAATGCTTGCTGTTGCTTAAATGTAAGATTATTCCATTGATTAGCCTGCACTAACGCATCAACTAATTGTGAAGTTCCTTTAGCGTCAATAATCGCTTCCTGTTGTTTTAAGGTTAAATTATTCCACTGTCCGGAACTTCGCAAAGCTTCATAAATCGGCTTAGTTGCCTTATTAGTAATTACCGCTTCCTGCTGTTTCAACGACAAGGAATTCCACGCACCAGATTCAAGCAGAATATCGGCCATTTCTTGCTTGCCTTTAGCTTTAACAATTGCCTCTTTGGTCTTAAGGTCAAGATTATTCCATTCACCTGACTTCTCTAAAGCTTGGACAATCGTTTCACTGAACCCGTCTTTCAACCAGGCTTTCTGCTCTTTCCAACTCATGCTATCCCATTTACCATTTTCGATTAATGCAGCTGCCACCATTTGTTGAGCATTGGTACTCAACTTACCTTCCTTTTTCAGAAGTTTAATTTGGTTCCATTGATCTTTGGAATTAACAGCCTTGTTAACTTCCTCCTGGGCATTAGTCCGAACCTTACCAGTTTTGGGATCGAAAACTAAGTCATTCCACATTTTAGCGGCATCCTTAGTTTTGCCTTTGAGGCCATCAAGAGAAACAGCAATACTCTTAGAATTCTTTTCAGCATTTTTGGCCAGCTTATCCAGTTGTTTCATTCCGGCCGAATAACTTAATCCTTCTGCTTGCATATCTTCTTTAATGCGACTTGTAGATTGCCCGTTGGCACGTGCTAACCGAATGTATTCAGCAGAAGCCTTATCAACATAGTCTTGAAGAGTTTTCTTATTAGCTCGCATACCAGCAGCATACTCATTTTGATTAATAGTTCCAGCTTTTAATTGACGCTTAAGACTATTTTCCTGTTTTGCATATTCATTACGCATATTATCAGATTGAGTACGCAAATCGGCCAATGCTGTATTACGTTGGCGATGAGACATATTAGCAACATCGTTATTTAATGCCGCCATTGCTTTTTTACGCTGATTACCAGTTAAGCTCCACATTTTGAGTTCATCATCAATAATCTGTTGCTGATTATTTTGCAACATTACTCGTTGGGTATCGCTCAAACTAGCAATATTCTTATTAGAAGTCTGTAGGATTGTATTTGCTCTTGTCCTGGCTTGATCAGCATTACTAAGGATCTTATTCATCGTATCTTTTTCATGCTGTGCTTCCCGATCAACTGCTGCAGCAACTTCCGGAGACATATCTTTCTCAGCCTTTTTAACACCTTCTAAATGTTTCCGGGCATCTGATTCCATTTGACTAAATTCACGATCAAATGAATCCGCCATACTTTTAGTAGAAGTTTTTGTTGCAGTATCCATATCGGTTAAAGCCGCTTGAATACCAGTTGAAGTATTCTTAAATTTCCCAAGAGCTTTATCAGCAGCTGCACCAACGTCAGATCCCCAACGATCTGTTCGTTGTGACGATTCAACAGCTTTCTTACCCCAAAGCTCCCAAACAGTAATTCCACCGGCAATGGCCAAAGTAGCAACTCCAGCAACGGCTGCAATTGTTCCTAAAGATACTCCAGCCGCGGCAGTAGCGGCACCGGCTTCACCTGCAGCCACACCGGTACCTTGTAAAGCGACAGTCGCAGCACCAACACCATTAGCAGCTTGAACCGCTCGACCACCTGCACCAGTCATGGTTGTTCCAAACTTTGCAGCTTGAAACGTTGATTTTGAAAATGCTGAGCCAATAACGTCTAAGCCACTGGCTCCTAACTTCATCGCAGTCTGTGCTCGGCCTAAGCCAGCGGTAAGCTTACCAAAAGCGAGGACAGTTTTACCAGCACCGCTCGTCAACTTACCGAGAATTAAGAACAATGGGCCAGCTCCCGCTGTGAATAAGGTAGTTGCTACAATTGCCTTCTGAACAGCTGGTGATAAATCTCCGAAGCCATGAGCAAGCTTGGAAATATCTTGTACTAACGGAATCACTGCTGGCAGAACATACTTAGCCATATCCATTCCAGCATTCGTTAGTGATTCCTTGAAAATTGCTAGCTGTACTTTAGGAGACTTAAGGTTCTTTTGTGCAAGGTCACCAATATAATCACGCTTAGTAGAATTCTGAACTTCTTTATTTAATTCCCGTAAACGGTTGGCGTTTTCAGTTAAGATAGCACCGGCTTGTTGACCCGTAGTCCCGAATAACGCATGGAAGATGTCGTTCTTTTGCTTACCAGTCATTCCTTTCATATGATCGCCTAATGTCTTGAAGATGGATGACATTGACTTCAATTTACCATTTTTATCTAAGAAGTCCTTAGTACTTAAATTAATACTTGCCAATGCCTTTTGACCATTTGCAGTAGGAGTAACTAAAGAATTAATTACTTTCCGTAATCCAGTACCGGCCTTGTCCGCTTCCAGACCATTATTAGAAAGAATACCCATCGCACTAGCAGTTTCCGAGAGACTAAAACCTGCTTGATGAGCAGTTGAGCCAACATATGACATCCCCACACCAAGTGATTGAAAATCGGTTGATGTGGCATCGGCAGCATAGGCTAATTCATTTAATGTCTTAGTAGATCGTCGTTGCATGACTGCAGCGTTCTTGATCGGTCGGCCGGCCTTGTCGGTTGCCAAGCCGAATGATTCCATCGTTTGAGAGGCAACATTGATTACATCATTGAAATCATCCCCGGTGGCCACAGATGCTTTAAGTTCGTTCCGCATTACTCCGATTGCTGCTTTAGATGTGTAACCACGCTTTACTAGATCTTGATACCCGGCAGCAATCTTTTGCTGACTAACACCATACTCGTCAGAATACTTCCGTGCATCCGCGGTCATCTTCTTGTAGGCATAGTTAGTTTCAGCGGCAGATTCTCCAGAGGTCCGGATAACATTTTTAGTCTTAAGCATCTGATCTTGGAAATCAACTAGCTTTTTTGCAGAATAAGTTAACCCAGCAGCAATAGGTAATGTTAGATATTCTGACATTCCTCGGCCAAGTCCTGATACTTTAGAACCAACACTGGTGGCCACGTTCCCAAAATGTTGGGTTCGATTAGCAAGTTGTGTCCACTTGTTCGACTGTAATTCAATATCACGATTGAGAGCTTGCATTCGCCCACGTAATTGTTCGATTTGCGCAGACGTTTTATTATATTGAGTTGCTGCCTTAGCTCGTGACTGCTCGCTCCTGGTAGTATCATCCATTGCTTTTTTAGCATTCTGGAGTTGTGCATTATAATTGCGCATTTGTTGACTCATAGTCGCATAAGCAGCACGCATATTATTAATACTTCCACCGGATGCTTTCAGTGCCGCTTCTTGCGCACGTAAAGCATTAGCAGTGGATTTAATTTGCGCTTTTAAAACACCATTAGCCGCTTTAAATGGATTAATATCCAAACTAACAGTCGCTGCCAAATGTCCTAATGATTGGGTCATTGTTTAACCTCCTTTCCTAGAATAAGAATGGGAATGCTTTATCAATAGTTGTCTGTTTTTCTTCAAAGACATAATTCATTAATTTCAAATCTGAAAGTGTTAGCTTACTGACCTCATTCCATTTATATCCATCACGCATTTTATTTTTAATAAAATCTGTGAGACTCTTGATTGAATCATCAATCATCTCAACAGTTATTTTTTTGGCTTTTCGTTATCCTTTTTATCTTCTAAGTCGTCTTCACTTAGAGGAGAACCAAGAGTTTCATTAATTGCATTAACAATGCTAATTAGCCCTTCTATAGCCGTAACTCCTGAAAGAACATCCTTTTTAGTTAAACCATTCTTCCAAAAATTGGCAGCAAACTCAGCCCGTAAACTTAATAATCGTTCATTATCTTTATCTGTTGGCAATTTTTTTGGATCGGAGTACATCACGATTTCTTGACGTTGAACCTTTAATGCATCTAATAGATTTTCAAGCATTGGAGCTTCTTTTCGCTCATAGATTGTTTCTTTGCCATCTGTTTTTACTTTTAATTTATATGGCATTTCTATCTCCTCCTCATCGTCTCACTTAACTCGTCTCTGTCTGATTAATTAGTTATCCGTTATCAACAACAGTTCCTGGTTTAGTATCTTTTGTATTGGTTGGATCAGTTACTGGGGCTTCTTCACCAAAGACCATTGCATGGAACTTAGCAAAATCAAATCCTTCATTATCTTCCCGACCGATTAAAAGAATGGTTCCAGTATCCGCATCCCCACGCGGAACAAAATTACCTTCGATTTCATCTGCTTCTGGATCTGGAGCACCGTCCTGGGTCTTGATTGAAATACCTGGTAAGGAGAACATCCCCTTGGTTAAACCAACCCAACAATGCTTTCCATTTGAAAGTTTTGTCCGGAACATAGTAGCTACATAATTTGGCATAAGGTTCTTAGTGTAAACTTCTGTACCATTTTGAATATCAATTCCATATAAATCTTTCTTCATGATGGAATCAATATCATAAAGGTTGATGGTTTCCTTAGCTTCGGTAATTCCACCAGAAAGAACCAAGTAAGGACCGTCATCGGCTGCTAACGTCTTTAATTCGTTAGTCAGCTCCAACTTAACTTCACTTAACCCGCTCATCTTTCGGGTATCTTTAATCTTTTCGTTCTCGTCTAGTACCCCATATTCAAAATTAGAGGCCCCAAACTTAGCAACTTTTGCATTTGGTGTTCCCATTAAATATCATTCCTTTCTTCAAACCCTTCAAAGTTAGCTGTGACCATTATGCAATTATCCAAGTCCGGATCCGGATAAGAATTCTTGTAGTAACGTTCAAAACCATGACTATGGAGGGTTTCATATATTCGTTCTTGAATATTCATTAGCCGGTTATTATTCTCTTCACGAATCCAAAAATCAACTTGTACACGTGGGTATTCAAAAAAGCGAGCATCGTCACTATAGATCGCATCATCCCCAGGTATAGGGGTGATCCGAATCCACGGTGCTGAACTCGCTTTAATAAATGGATCATCAGGCGTACTAGTAAAAATTGGAACATATGATAATTTATCTTGTCGCAACTCATCCATCATTGCGACTAAGCGCTCATCATTCGTCAGATAATCAGCTACTTGCATCTCTGGAGTTTTCATACTTTCAAGTCCTCAATATATTTAGCAAGTATCTCTTTTTTAGATTGTGCCCGTGCTTTTTCAATAAAGTGCTGTGGATGTTGTTTAGAAGTTCCTGCATTAGGAAAGTGAGCAATCCAACCTTTTTCTTTGTCATAACCAACATCCATTGAATAATCACCATCGCTAGTTTTCAAATTACCGTGTTTGGTATGTTCAGCTAAGGGGGTCATATTAGAGTGATCACCGCTCTTTGCAACTGGAGTAACTTCTTTTAATTTCTCTTGAAAGACTTTAGCACCATCACGGGTTGCTTTTCGTGCCTTCTTTTCTTCCGTCTTTTCAAGTTTATTTAAGTTAGCAATTAACTCTGCTTCACCGGTCACTGCCATTTTGGACAACCTCCTGGGCGGTAATTTTTGTTAGATCTCGCTTTGCATAATCAGGATCCATTCCCGTGATTTCATACCATTTTCCTCGCCAGTTAATTAACCAATTCGATTGAATTTCCTTACGAGTTTTGAAAGCAATTAAAAACGTGGGTGATTCTTTTCTGAACCCCACGTTTGAACTGTTTTGGACAAATTCACGGACCGACATTTTAGGAACTTCTGCCCACACGGTAAATTCCTTAACTTTCTGATCCTTGATCGGTCGATGAGTTTCCGGATTGATCCCCATTTGGATTGAGTAAAATGTTATCCGTTCCGTCATGTTCCGTAGTTTCATCGGTATTCACCTCACTACTTATTTGATTAATAAGGCCATCAATTCCTGATGAAAGAACTGGTCGGTAACTATCTGCAGTAATTCCTCGTTCATAGAAGTCTTCTTTCACCTGCTTCATGAGAGCGATTTTGAATCGCGGTTCGTCAGAGTAGTCAGCAGGCTTACTCTCCCATTTAATTGCCCTTGCAATCATCAGTGCGGCGGCATCAACAATTATTTTAAGAATTTCATCATCAAAGTCCTGGTCAATTTTGCAGTAGTTTTTCAAATTATCAAAGAACTGTTCATTACTCGAGAAAGTGTGGTCTGTTTCCATCCTACTCACCTAGCTTTGTTAACAGTTGATCCTTAGTATCGGTTGAAGTATAGGCAATTCCATGATCATCTAAGTACTTTTTAATCTCATCTACTGTATTAGCATTGGTTGGTTTTACGTCCGCTCCGTTATTGTCGGACGGTGTTATTTTGACACTGATGATGGAACAGTAACGAAGTAACCAGCATTTTCATCGGCCTTCTTTACATCTAAACGAAGAACTGCTTGGAGGTATTGACCATAAATATCATTGTCAACCCATCGTACTTGAAGATCTTTTCGATTAGCTAAGATAACCGCACGGTATGGATCACCAACGAAAGCATGAGCTTCACCTTTTTCACCAAACAAATCATCTTCAACTACAGCAACGTTAATTCCAGAGACTGCCTTACCAGATGGACTAGAAATACTATCTTGGAGCAAATAACGTCCATTTTTGTCTTTCAAAGTATCAAGCCAGTTATAGAAACTCTGGCTGGCAATAATCATCTTATTGTAAGCAACGTCCAAATTAACATTCCAAATTTTCTTTAGGTCATCAATTGCATTAGAACCATCAATATTCTTAGCAGTAAATCCCTTTAAAATCGCAGAAATAGCCGCATTCTTTGTATTTAAGGATTGTTCTTTTGCGTTTCGGGCAACTAATCCGGTTAAATCAATTGCTGAATCATCAATTGATTCTTGTGAAATAGGAATTGCTCCACGATAAGTCGAAATTTTCCAAGCCACCTCAAGAAATTCAGGTTTTTGAAGATCAGGATTCTTTGCAAGTTCTTCAACAGTATGCATTTGAGTAGTTGCCTTTTTAAGGATTGGATAACTACCGGAAGCAGTTGTCGCGTTAAAAACTTGAACAAATTGGCTAAGATCAGTTACTGTTTTAATTTCATTTTCGGGATTGTAAATGATTGATTCAGGAATAGTAACACTTGCGTCTGAAGAAGTAATTCCAGTAGTACCATCACGATGTTCTTGGTGAAGATATGCGTTGAAATTACGTTTTTCTTCATTTTCGTCCTCGTTATTTTGGGAACGCTTATGAGGATCTGGAGCTGGATTACCCTTAGCTGCTTTACGGTAAAGCTTAAGGTCATCTTCAATACTCCGAACTTCCTTTTCAGCAGCTTCAATTTCAGAACGTAATGACTTAGCTCGTGTTAAGTCTTCATCAGTTGCGTCTTCATTTGAGAGTAGTTGGCGCATTTCATTAGTTTTTTCGTTAATTAATGCTCGCTTACCTTCTTTTTGAGCAAGCAATTCTTTAATTTTTTCGCGAAACATTTAATTTCCTCCTTCGAGTGTCTTCAATAATTCTTGTCGTTCTAATTCACGTAACATCTTTTTACGTTTCTGATCAGTAGCATCCCTATTCTCTTGGTTTTGCATTTGCTTAACCATATTGATTGAACGCTGACCAACCTGAACTTCTGTATCCGGATAAGCAGGTGTCGTAACTACTGACACATCGAACAAACGATCAATTTGTCGAATGGTTCGTTCATAATCAACTCCATCCTGATTAGATTCTTCCCAGTCTTGGGCCTCATCTGTGTTGGCCACCGTAAATGCAAAGCTACATTGATTAATGACGCCTGCCTTGATATTGGCGATCAAATCACGCGCAAATGATGTATCAGTTGGCTTAACAGTAAATTTCAAACCAATTGCATCAGAAGATAAAGTCATGTTCACCCCTGATCGTCCCAGTACCTGGTTAGGATCATGATTGATCGTCGCTACTACATTTGACATATCAGCGTCATCGAACGCTCCTGGAGCAATTTGTTCAATAAAACGAGTAAAGCCACCCAAAACTTCGGATGGCTTATTGTATTTGGCTGCATAACCTTCAATTACTGGTTCATCATCTTCATCAGTTGCCGTTCTCATCTGAATTGGCATCATTAACTGTCGAGTTTCCAAGTCGCTTGTCATCGATTCCACCTCCCTTCGCTGTTGATTGTTTCTGATACTCTTCTTTTTTATCAAGGAAGACAGTATTCAAGGTTGATTGGAAGCGATCTAAGTCTGGATTATCAGATTTAACTAACCCCATCCGAACTCGTCCTTCATTAGGAGTAATGACGTTATTTGTAACTCCCTTTTGTACATCGTCCATTGACATCCCTGTTTCTTTGCGTGTATCAAATTCGATGTGGCAGTTATGACGTTGCCGATTAGTCAGCATTGTCATTTCCAGGTTACTTGCAATCGGCTTGAAGTAATAAGGTAAATCAGAAGTAATGAAGTCTTCATTTAACTGTTTAATCGATTGGTTAGGACTATTAACTGCTAATTTATATGCTGGAATATGCAACGCTTTGGCAATTTGAGCAGTTGAATAGTTGTTGCTGTTAATTAGTTGCAAAACATTGGTATCAATCTCAATTGGTGAATAATCAAACGTATCATCCGTAACAATTGGACTACCAGCATTGCTATTAGCTTGCGCATATTCAAACGCCTGTCTAGTTTTAAGACGCGCTTCCGGACTTAACTTACCCTTAGCTTTTAGCAATCCACCTTTAAGACCTGATTTAAAGAACCGCCGTAATGTTTTAATTCCATCATCCTGTAACCCAATCTCATCAGCCAAAGACAACAATGGCGACCGGCCATGAATACCATCGTAGGTAAAGAACATAAAATGAATTACATCTTCAGCCGGCACGACGATTGTTTGACCACCACCTTTTTGATTGATGGGTGTAAATTCGTATTTAATATTCGTTACATCAGAATCATCAATATAGGTTTGCGATGGTGGAAAATATTGTATTTCTAACGGTGCTTTTGTATGAGGATCACGAATTATTCTTGAAAAACCATCCCCAGTTAAAATTGCGTTAA
Organism: Limosilactobacillus reuteri; assembly: GCF_020785355.1. GTDB lineage: Bacteria > Bacillota > Bacilli > Lactobacillales > Lactobacillaceae > Limosilactobacillus > Limosilactobacillus reuteri_I. The sequence goes on from NZ_JAJGVH010000075.1 coordinate 107,944, forward strand.
CTGTCATTAGGAAACGCCAATGATAAGCAGATAACATATCGTTTGGGTGCTTGTTCAGCAAATAATCAACACTTTTGATATTCTTTACCGCATTTTTATCATCGTCCAAAATGACAATCGGAAATCGAGCCACATTACTAGCAACATGAGAGACTGCAGTTAGCACATCAGAGTTTCTAAGAGCACCAATTCCACTATAAGATGGCATATTGCTAAACCCCGGAAGAATTCCCTGATCGATATAATCTTGTGCCCAGTCGCGTTTCTCGGTATGGAATAACACTCAGCTTCACCCCCTTTCATAAGAGATAAAAGCAATTACGAATAATTCAATCGAGATAATTAGTAAGCCAATCTTCGCGGAAAATAAAAAGCCTGTAACTGCTAAACAGATACAAGCTAATAAAAATAAAAGAATTGGTTCATTTAATTTCCAGAATTTCATGGCATCACCTGGAGAAGAAATTTCAAGTCTTCATCCGTAATCTCAAATTTCTCAATATACGGGGCAAGCTTTCTCAGTCGTTCCAATCGTCCCTTGATTTCATTAAGTGCGGGAGTTACATCAATCTTCATTCCTTCTTCACCGTCGTATAGATACTTAGCCATGTCTATTCCTCCTCGATTCCTTTGATAAAGTCAATTGCTTCCTTAGTTAAGGCCAATGGATGGAAATATTCTCCATCTGAACAGTCATTGATGATCTTGCCTTTTAATAGGTGTTTAACATTATTTTTAGTAATAAATGTGGTCCAGTTGCTATCATTACCATATTCGTCTAGTTGCTTAATATCATGGTAAAATTCATCTTTTTCAGAAACCAAAGTCATCATTAAACACATCCTCATCTGTTAAATAATCATCAATATTTTCACGAAAACAAATTGCATAAGCGTCTAACAATGCATCAGCAGCATCAATCTTATTTGAATAACGGTTCTTATCAATCCGGACACCATTGTTATCTGATTTAAGGATCGCGTTAGCCATTGCACCGGTTAAAATCTCATTTTCAGAATGTCGAACTCGCTTATCTAAAATATCATCCCTAAATTGCTTAGTTGGCATTGAAAGAGTTAATGTCCCTTGGCGAACAGATATTTGTTGCCATTCCGGATGACCTTTTTCAATCTGGGTTAACAAGGTTCCATATTGCGCCGGGTCATAACAAATTGCTTGGACATTAAGATTGTGTTCCCGGACAAAACTATCTAACCATTCATACACCCGTTCAACGTCAATAACTCCAGATTCAAGTTTTGTAATTTCACACTGGCCCATCCCTTGTAACCGGACATAATCTAACCGATCTGCTTTAATCTTTGCTTCCAATCCATATTTAGTACCGACAAACGCATAAGAATCAGCATACCAATATCCCTCTTGAGGAATTAGCCAACTAATCGCATAAAGGTCAGATGATTTACCAACGTCAATTCCAAACCAAACCCGTTGACCATCAATGTCAATTGGATCAATTTGCGCTGCATTCCAAGTATCAATATCCATATAACTATCCTCTTCGGCTTGTCGCCACATATTAAAATTCTTAACTAGAACAGAATTCTTTGTTCCTTTCTGTTTAGCTTCTTTCCACCGCTTGGCTAAATATCCATACACTTGGTCTTGTAAAGCTGGGACACTCAGTATTGGATTAGATTTAATCCAGGTACTTTTATCATCAACTTCTGATACATTATCTTGTTCAGCAATGTAGGCAAAATAAGTATCATCAGTAATTTCACCTTTCAAAACCTTCGTCGCATAGGGATATTCAATTGTATGCATTGGAACATTCAAGTCAAAGCCGGCTGTTGAAATAATCATAATAAGTGAGTTATGAAGTAAAGCCTGACCGGATTCTAGTAATTCCATCATTTCAGTGGTCTTACTTGCAGCATACTCGTCCAGGATTCCAACATGAGGTTCAAAACCATCAACCGTTCCAGTTTCCTTAGAAAGAGAACGAACATAAGAATAATCATCTAAGTTACTAATAAGGTCACGGTTAACCTTTGTTCCACGTTTTGTATCACCATCACTAGAACGTAGAGCATTCAAGCGTTTCTTAATCATATTAAAAACGATATTCGCTTGCTTTTTGTCGTTAGCAGTACAAAATATTTGCCGGGAGAATTCGGGTGAGTTACCCATCAAGAACTCATACAATGCAATTCCAGAAATAAGGATCGACTTACCATTTTTTCTGGCCATTGATAGCATCCCTTTCCGGAAGCGCCGTTCAGATGGTTTAGCCTTCTTCCACCAGCCATACATATTTGCAATGATGAACCGTTGAAAATCTGCTAAAGGATACGCCCGCATCGTTTTTGGATCCGGAAGTATTTCCATGAATTGAATAACCTTATTGGCACGTTCATTATCATAAAAATATTCAAAGTCATCATTATCCGCCTTTTTAAGATCAGTTAAGTACCTTTCTGCAGCTAAAATCACTTTTTTACCAGCAATTATTTTGCCAGCAACGACCTTTTCAGCATAATCTTTAGCGTAATTCATCATGAAATCCTAAACTTATCACGCAAGGATTGATGTTCTTCCTTGTTGGTTTGTGGCATATTCATCTGCAGCCGCGAATTAACATTAAGCCCAAGATCAGATGCAAGACCCTTTATCGCCCTGGTTGCTTTATCAATTGTCTTAATTGCGTTATTGATTTTAGCAATGTTCTTTCTTTTCTTGGACTGTTCCTTATTTAATTGAACGGAAGCATCTTTATAAATGCTGTACCAGGTACAATACAATTCCAGTTCGCTCCGGTCCAAGTTACGCAATGGCAGCTTTCCGATAGAACTAATAATTCGCCGGTATTCTGCTTTGGCCACTTTATCTAAATGTGCCGGCGGAGTCTTTTGCAACTCAGGTAAACCATCGGCAGCCATAAATTCTGCCTTATATTTTGCTTCTTGTTCAACCACTCTAAGGTGGCCTGTTGACTGCGATAATAATTTTTGCTTTCTTGCCAAAAAGCTCACCTCCGTGCTATGATAAAAGCATCAAAAAAACGCATATCCTCAAGCTTTTAACAGCTTGGGGATTTTTTAGTATCGGGCCTAAAAATGAAAAATTGTTGGAATTTATCGTGCAAAAAAGTCGATGTGCGTTCCAGCGTTTTGAAAAATCTAACCCCCGTTCAAAATGAAGGGGGACTTATCCATTCTTGACGACCCGGTAGCCGGTAAAATCAGCCGTTTTGAAGCCGTTCAAAATCTTCTGAAATGAAATTTGTTCTTTCCGTTCACATAATCGTTCCTCACAGACGTTTGGATCAGTCATGATAACTATGTGATTGATTCGATGATAGTTACTAAGCAATGTATCAATCCGCTTGTCTGGTAATGTCTTGATGATCCAAACGTTATTGAATGTTTGTTCTGCCTTTAGCTTTCGCAACATCTGATCAAAGAATAGTGTAATGTAATCGTGGATATCGTGATTGCTTTGTTGCATTGGTAAACCAGATAATGCATGCATTAACTCATCATAATCATAAATAAGATCATGCTCAGTCATGTGTCGCTTTACATATGTTGTCTTACCACTTGCAGGTAAACCACAAATAATATTGATATTCATATAACGTTCCAATCCTTTATGATGTTTCATCCATTCACGTTTCGTTTTAAGCTTATGACATCCCCGACAGAGTGATTGTAGATTGTCATTATTAAGTCGATCACTCCAATCGTCCTTGCTGGGGATGATATGGTCAACCAGTTCTGCATCCATTCCACAACGCTGACACAATCCATAATCACGTTCGAGTATCTCTTGTCGCTTATGCTTCCATTCCGTTGAGTGATAGAATCTAACGTAATCATTTTCCTCGACATTGCGATGGAAGTTATATGCTTTGTCGTTATCCTTACGAACTACCTCGTCATAGGATACTAGTGTTGGCTTCCCATTGATAAAGGCTAGCTTGGTTGGTTTCAATATACTCATCCCCTTTCTAATATATATGAAGGCAAAATAAAAGACGGTAGCCATTTGCTATCGCCTTAATCATTTAATCTTTTATGTATTAATTCTTCTAGTTCTTTCAAGTCGTCATCAGTAGCTAAATCACGGATAAACTTACGAGCATATGAACGATAACGATATATCCGGTTCTTATCCTTATTCTTATCGTCCCATTTTTTCTTGGCTCTTTGCTGTGCTTCACTAACCATAATATCGACCTTCTAACATTAATATGGTATACTGTATATGCAAAAGGACAAGAGCTGCTACCTCTCGTCCCTTTGCGATCCGGAAAAACGAGTTTGCTGGCTAACCGCTATTTGCGATTAGCTTTTTTTATTATCGCATATGCAATTGCAAAGTTGATACTTGCAACTGATATTGCTACGAGAGCATTAACGATAACTGCATCCTCATGTTTCCAGATAAACTCTTTCATCCATTGAACTCGCCTCCATCCGGATAGAAAGGCTGTCGCCGGATCGCTGTAGTCACTTCAGGAGTAGCTAATTCCTTTCCTGACTACATTTATATTATACCTTATTAACATATAAAAGACAATGAATTATTAATTTTTCATTGCCCTTTTTTTATTTTCTCCCATTCATTCTTAAAATATTCGTTGCCGTCCATCGAAGCCTTATTGATTAACTTGGAAATATATTTATCTACTTCTGTATCATAACTCGTACCATTATATCTGTTAATTTTGGTGGCAAAGTAATTTCTTCTAATACCATAATCATAGTAATCACCAATATAGCTAAGTTCGCCCCATAGCAACTTTATATCGACCAGTATGCTTTTATTGGAATCATTATTTGGGATATATAAATTTAATTCATAATATAATCTTTTTATCTCATCCATTTTGTCATCCAATGACTCTTTAGCAAGCTTATCTCCATCTACCATAGCCTTGTTGTAAAGATACATATACTTGGGAACTGCTGCCAGATATTGAGCATACAATGGTCTAACTTGATTCATCCAATCTATCCTACCTTTTGACACCAAATCAGCTTTATACTTTTTATTGTTAAACCAAATTGTCCATATAAAAGTACCGATAGCTATTATGCTAGTTATAGCTATCCAATTAAAATATCCTTTATCAGTAAAAAAGAATTTTTCAATGTAGGTACCTATCATTTTTTTATTAAAGTTGCTGCCAATTAATAGTGCAATACTCATTTATTTTCACCTCAATAACAATAATACAAAAGGCTAGCCACAAAGACTAGCCTGAGGTAAAGGCAAAAAGTAAAATGATCGTAGTTTAATGTCATTTCGGACAATAGCTAAGAGACAGATTCGAACTGTACTTTTGCCACACAAGACTGAGTAATGTGTGCCCACCGTGGATCTTAGCTAGCAATGCGACTCGTTAGCATTGCTATATACCATAATTATCAATGTACGGGTGAAGAAGGAGGCTGCCGAATAACCTCCTTTCTTCTGATAATCATGATATAAAAACTTAGTAGGGCTTTGCACCCATACAGCCTTGAAGCCTAAGTATAATCAGGACCATACAATCACCGCACCCGGTCGTAGTTTTCCGCCTACTCCTGTAACGATATTGTTGTCCATTCATACGGTAATCCTTTAGCCGCTGAGTTAGATTACGTACTCTTCTGCTGATTACAGCACGGTTGCTACGAGACTATCAAAGTAGCATGTAAATTTAATGATCTAAAGGAGATCTTCCAAAACGCACAAATCAAATTTAATCGTTACCGTAAATTTATTTTGAAGTTAGTTAATGATAGTCTCAACGTGGATTATGGGGCTCAGACCCATCAGTCAGTCAAACATCTGATCCACACTCAAGCTTAACAAGAGATCCCGTGTGGTATTAAGCATAGAAATCTCTTTCCTTAAAGCCAGAATCCTAAATTTGAGTAGTTAAAGGCTTGCTCAGGCACAATTGGGGGTCACAAGGCTACATCGCTAACCTTCCGACAATATCATTTTCGCACTTAAAAACGGGCTTGAAGTTCACTAATAGTTCACTGTTTGTTCACTCGTTGTTCACTTTTTTCGTCCTTATATGCATGAAGATCTTCTAGTAAGTCAGCATCCCCGAGCAAACTAGTATATCTCTCCAGTGTATCCGCAAACTCACTACAAGCAATTTTTAAGTAATGATAGTAGCGCGTTTTTTCATAACCAATTTGATTAGCTACTTCCCAATCTTTTTTATTCTGAATAAACTTAGCAATTAATATTCGCCTACTTCTAAGACTACATGCGTTGAGTGCTTGAGCGATTGTCTCAATCAAGAGATGGTAATTAGCAACTTTAACCATTTGATTCTCCATTGAATTACCAGCAGCAGTTGCTTTTGGCATTCCGTCAATTTGTGGGGATGTTAGCTTGATTCCTCCACCTGCTAAGCGACATAAGCGTGTATATTCGTCCTTAAAGAAATAGCGAACATTATCAGTAGTTCCGTCAACATCTAATTCTTTCAAAAGCCCCACTTTTAGCACTCTCCCCGTTTTGATATAATATTTATGTTTGATAATTTGAAGGAGCGTGCCATTACTGTGGTGCGCTTTTTTATTTAGTATCTAGCTAATATTAGAACAACAATCAATGAAACTACCGAAAAGATTAATGCAAAAGATTGAAGATTCATTATTGTTCATCCCTCAGATAGATAATTCTTGCATCTAGGCTTTCCAAATAAGCTTGCATTGACCTTAGCTGTGCATTTAGCAATGTTAATTCTAATGGTGATGAAAGCTTTGGTCCCTCTTTAACAATAAATTGAGCTAGCCGGTCTATCTTGCCTAACAGATCCTTTCGCTCTTTTGACAATTGCTGAAGTACTTTCCGTTTACTTGTCATTGTATTTTCTCACCTGATTAGTTCGCCGTTCCTCAAAGTTTGCTTGTTTTATCGATAGGATAGTTCCTAAGATAAAGCCAACAGTAAAAATCAAAACGGCGCCGATAATTAATAGTTCCGTCATTTACTTCATCCCCATTTTCTGAACATACATTCTATAAAATAATCTACATTTCTTACCATTAAGACCTTTAACCTTTTGTAAAGCTCTCACACGTGGACGGTGATGTAAACGGGTTGTCATTGCTTTACGACGGTAATGCCGATACTGTTGTTCTCTCAATACAACTGTTGAGTGTTTTTTTCGTTGCTTGCTCATTAGTTTTCCACCTCAAAGCTTTTATTTTCTTGTTTGTTGTAAACATCTAAGTAAAGCTGCTTTTTATCACCGTTGTAGGTTACTTCGTAATAATGCTGATCTCCTTCGATCAAAGTAGCTAACAAAGCTTTGTGGTTCTGTAACACTTTTGCATACCACGCAACAAACACTTCATTCTCACTAATTAATCCTTGCTCCGGCTTGAGAATATTCTCGTTAGTGTACTTAGCTACAATGTACTTTGCTTTATTAATAAATTCTGCGTTATTCATTAAATCTTGTTTCCTCATTATCCATATGCCCCTCATCCATCAATTGCAACTAGTTTGGCCATATCATCATAATTAATCTTAAAACGCTCTAAGTGACCAAGATTAAATCGAGTAACAATAATCTCGTCACCGTAAAGAGATTGATTAATGATCTCCCTGGTAGTTTCTCGTACTGATAACTTAAGACCGTTATGAAAAATTATTTGTGTCCGCATTATGCAATCACCGGATACTTAATCTCGCCAAATGTTTCTTGTTCTAGTTGCTGAATATATCGTTTAATATTATTCTTTGCTTCCACTTGCCATTGGTTGTTATCAGCCATGAATAATGCTGATTGCATCCCCTCGCGCATCCGAAAGATAAATTTACTTGCTGGCTGGTCAACTTCCTGGAATGTCCGGAAAGGAATTAACTTAACGGGATTAGGAACTTTCACTTCATCAACGCTAGCAACACCAGAATTAATCTGAACGCTTTGGCTTACACCATCATCAGTTTGTTGGTGAATACTTTCATCACGGAGATTGCTAACAACTTTCAGAATGATATTCCGGTCATCATTCTCCTCAAAATGTGACTGCAGCATAATGATCATGCTTTCCTGGTCTAAGTAACTTTCTAAGTCAAGACTATCAACTACTGCCCGAACCTCAGCGAAACAAGGACGTTGACCACCTTTCGCTAAGTTTCCAATTACCTCAACCTTAGTCGGACTAACCACATGGATTTTTAGTGCATCGTTAATTGACGATCCTTCACTTTCCAACCACTCGATCAAGCTAGTTAATTGGTTCAGTTGGAGGGGATGAGCAATGATCGGATCATTAAGTAAAGCTGCATCCCCATCATGATCAAGAAGATACTGCCGGCCGTTTAAGCCTGTAATGAGCTGATTGCCGTTAGCATCATTTACGAGTTGTTCAAATTGGGTTAATTCACTGTTAATCTTAGTTTCCATAAGTTAGTTCTCCTGCTTTTGCAAATCAATGATCTTGCGCTTTTCTTCTTTTTCAACTTCTTCAACTGGTTCGCCAGTGTCCGTCTTAGCCTTACCATCATCTGGATCAATGTAAGTTTGTCCTTTAACGCCTGACTTCAACTCGTTAACGTGAACCTTACCGTTAATATCACGGCCTAAAAGCATAGTAGTTGGTACTCCCACTTCTGGAGCAAGGGTGGTCTTAACTTCAACTGTGACATCTGAGGCATCCCGTTTTTCATTAGGGGCTAACGTGATATTAAGTTGGACCTTCCGCTTTTTAGTTGGGTCTGTATTGGGATCAAGGATATTGTCTGCAACTTGTTGCAACGCACGGTTAAGCTTAACTTGCACACCACCATCTGCAATTTCTGATAAATCAAAATTAATAGCTTTCTTCTTACTCATAACACTCGATCTCCTTTACAATGCGCGTCGTTGAAGCTTAATAAATGGCAATTTACCCATTACATCAATTGTCTCATCATAGGTGAATGCCTTAGCTTCTGAGCGTTCTTGTGTGACTGAAAAGTTAATATTTACGCCTTGATATTGAGTATTAACTCCAGGGACCTCTTTTAGGTAACGTGGAGATGTTGCATAGCTGCCACCTACTTCTAGGCAATACATTGGCTTATCCCGTTCATCTAATTCAGTTAAGGAATACCCCATCACAACCTTAGCAATCCTTTTTTGAACCGACTTAGATAATTTAGGACGGCCATACATCTGAAACCGGCCTACTCTTGTTTGACTTACTCTTGCTACTTCGTAATAGTCAATCATTACCATCAGCGCGTCTTCGATCTTACTTTGTTTCAAATTCAAGCCAAATTCAGCCATTTTATTTCTAAATTCTGATGTTTCCATTTTCTTATTTCTCCTCGCTTACCTTTTTTCTAAATTTAAGTATTTCTTGTAGCCGCCAATCATCAGCCGGCAAAAGCTCTTCTGCTCTCAGCCGACTGTATTTCCAAAATTTCCCGTCAAATGTGTGGTAATTTTCTAGTTCATCGAGGGCATCACTTAATTTGTCTGTTATGAAATCAGTCAAACTTATCAACCCATTCGGAAATGTTATAAAGTTCTTGTAGTTCAGCAGTGTGGGACATTTTGATAACTTCACTAAATGCTAAAAAGTTACTTGTATCATTACGAATAAAATAAACATCCTTTGCTTTCCTGCTTAACGAATCACATTGGATTGCTACTCCATTCATCCCCCTAATTGCCATATTGAATAACAAGAAAGGAATTGCTCTATCTGACATTTCTTCTACCTGATACCAATAAGCTCTAGGGTCATAAGTAAAGATTGACAAGAATTTTAAGTTAGGATCAGCATGTAATGGATTACCAACCAGATCATTTGTACAGTCATCCCACCAGCGCTTGATTAAAATTCCACCTATCCCTGCAGCTACCTCGAAATAGTGGCCATTAGATTTATCGCTATCAACTAAGCTATTAAGCAAGGTCGCAATGCTATCAGGGGTAAAATCCTGCTTCTTGCTTTTCCGTTCAGCTTGCTCATCTTCAAAATATTCATGGAACCAGTCAAACTTTAGGTCCGTTGAAACTTCTAGGAACTTCTTAAAGACTTCTGGACGCTTTTGATCATCAAGCATTAGTTGCAGCATTCTTTCCGGAGCCTTATATGACTCGTCAATTTCTAACAGCTTATTAACGGTTTTTGTATCAAACTGCATTATTCCACCTCAAATCCCTGTCATTACAGACATAATCTTGTTGTTATCCTCGTTTGCTAGCTTGTCTAGCAGGTGGATATAGACACGTTGGGTTGTTTCTGTATTGCCGTGGCCTAACCGTTTAGCAACACTTTGAATTGAAACACGGTTAGCAATTAGCAGGGATGCATGAGTATGACGCAAACCATGAACTGAAATTGGTGGTACTCCCGCCTGGTCACACATTTCCTTTAACTCTTTATTAAACACTGAATTATAAATGTGATTACCACCTCGGGTATTAGTACGAGAGTCACTAGCATACCAATGAGCCCAGATTGACTCATCTTCTTTTACTCCATCCAGGTGGCGTTGTAGGTCAGTTAATGCCTTAAAATCAATTAGGATTTGCCTAACAGAATACTTGTTCTTAGTCGGCATAAAGTCCCCAGGTTTAACTTGAGAGTAATCTATTTTCTTGTAGTTCAGTGTCTTATTGACGTAAATAGACATGTTATTCATATCAACATCAGCTGGAGTAAGGCCAAGAACCTCAGCAAATCGCAAGCCAGTACGTAACGTAAAATCAAAGAAGTCACCATATCCGCTTTGATCAGCATTAAAGACTTGTTCAAGTTTATGAACTTCATCAATTTCTAGCCATTTCTTAAGTTTCTTTTTCTTCTTAACTTGAGAGGTAATACGGATCTTGTAGCATGGGTCACGAGAATCCACCCCTCATAGACCGCATCTCTGATTGGCGCTTCTAGTAAACGATAGAAATTACGAACAGTTACTTTTTCATGCGTTTGTCCATAAGCATTGATGAGCTTTTGTATATCAGCTCGGGTTATTTTATCTAGCATTAAGTCTGGAGCAAGTTTCTTAATTTGTTTACCTGTCAAAATATATCTTTGGTAAGTGACATCACGGACATCCCCGTATTTGTAAGTCTCATACCATTCTTTGTAATATTTCCAGAACTTAATAGCTCTCTTTTTTCCAACTTGTACCATCGATGCTTATTCCCCCAGATGATAAACGGGAATCTTGGGCTTAACACCAGTGATAACAACTGACTTACCGTTATAAACATCATTATCATGTTGAACTGCTGCAAGATTAGTTAATCCCTGTTGCTGATAACGGTTTAAGATCGAACGTAAGTATGCAAATGTTGGACGATCAGCATTCTCAAACATGGAAGTGATGGCAAATGCTACCACGTCACCACCAAGTTCATTCACGAACGCTTTTAATTCGTTTTGTGATTTTGGGGATTCGAGCTTTTTATAATATGAATTAAGAGTAGTACTAGTAGTATTTAAATTATCTTTACTCTTACTTAACTTAACTCTATCCTTACCTAACCTAACCTGAGGATCCATTTCGGTTCCATTCTGGTTCCAATTTGGTTCCATGGAGTTAAAGCCTTGTCCCTGTTGAGGTTGAGAGTTTTCACTTGAAATTTGATTTTTATTTTTGGAACCACTTTGGATACAGTTTGGTTCCATTTTGTCTCCATCTTGGATACATTCTGGAGACATTTCGGTTCCAACTTGGTTCCGTTCTGGTTCCAAATCGGATACAAATTGGTACCGTTTATTCTTATCAAGGCCAATTAATTTCATGTCGTCGGTATAAATTGTCGGGGTATATCGGTCCTTTTTGACATAGTTAGAAACTAACCAATCTTTAATGACGACTACACCATCCTCAAAGACAATCAAATAGTCCTTCTCGACGAGTGCCTTTAAATCGTCTTCACTAGCGCCAATCATGCGTTTAATTGACTTTGGGTTGCCAACAAAACCGTCATCATCAGCATTCATCCCCAAATGGAAGTAAAGTGATTGAGCAGTAAGCCCCATATCAAGGAACTTATCCGTCTCAGTAACCTTCTGACTAAACATTCTGCGCTGTGCCATTGTGTAACCCCCTAGTTGTCCTGGTAAATCTGCTTAACCAATTCATCGAAGTCTTGATATTTGCTTATGCGTTTGAGGTGGTAAGCAATATCCTTAGCTAACTTCAGATGATGGCTGTAAGTTTCAGCGTGCTTAAATTGATCACATAAGTTACTAGTAAAAATAGCTTGATCAATTACGTTATTAGCAAGTTTTTCAACTTCTACTGCAGTATCTTTTTCTGACATATGTTATAATCTCCTTGTAGATTTCTTATCCAGTAATGGATTTTTACTTGGCATCGGTGTCGTCAGCACCGGTGCTTTTTTCGTTTGACCACCAATCTTGAGGTGTATCAGCTAAGCAAGCCCATAAGAGAATTAAAGCTGAAAATAAAGCAAATGGAACATTCGCATTAAACAGACTAATCATCATCACAATTGTGCTTGCTACTGCAATTAAAGTAATCATTTAACTTTCTCCTTTCGTGCTACTTTGCCAAACTTAACTAAGTTCTCAAAGTAACGAACCTGCGTCCATACATAATCATCGGTAGGTTGCCCACCACTAAGAAAATGCCAGCCAAGGCGGTAAAGAATATCATCAATCGCTTCAAGAGGAAAGTCGTATTCCTCCATTAATTTGCGAAGACGCTTTGTTCCATCTTTCATCTGAACACCCGCTTTCTGTTATGCTTTCCGCAATACTTTTGCTTAAACACTGGTTCATGGCGGATGCCAATGCTGTAAATAGTAGCAAAGGCAAAACACCCGAGAATTACTAAATACGGCCACACATTATTCATCTCCTATAGATGGACGATCTTTTCGTCCTTAACTTCATGCTCTCGCTTAGCTTGTTCAAGCGCATCCTCAATTGATTCTTGACTATCAGTCCACTTACTAATGAACCGATCTAATTCCCACTTAGGATACTTTCTTGCACCCAAGTCTAAGGAATTAATGAAGCCATACTTTCGCAACTCAACTAACGTACTATTGTTAATTCGTAAATACTTAGCAGCTTCTCGCTCCATGAGCATTGGTGAATTAATTTCTTCCCTTGTCCTCATAGTTTCTCTTGTTTTCATAACCATTCCTCCCTCGTATTCTATAAATATATCCTTACGGATTTTGCTACATTACAACTTGTTTTCTGGTCACCGCATGATAACCTCTAATTATCATTGGCTTTGGTCAACTGGTATAGGTTAATACCTCCTGTAGTTTTTAACTACTTATGAAGTCTGCCGCCCAGCCAATCTACTGATTTTCGAACTCACATGCTGTATCGATTAGATAGTTTACTAATTCAGAGTAGGATTAGGTGCAGCTTTAACTCTCTAACCAATGAATACTGATACTTGCGAGGATGTTTTTAGTGATTGTAATTAGGGGCTATCATGCAGTGATCAGATTAAGACCAGTAAATTTTAATGAAAGGAGGCCATTCCAATGAAACTTTTTGTCGGTATTGACGTTAGCTCAAAAGATTTAGTAACTTCAATGATTTCTGAAGAAACAACTGAAGTTGTTTTCCATGGTAACTTTGTTAATGATTTGAAAGGCGCAACAGAATTAAAAAACATGATTATCGATACGGCGAATTCAAATCATCTCGACCAAGTTGTGATTGGCATGGAAGCCACTTCCATTTACAGCTTTCACCCAGCAATGTTTTTCCAAGAAGACTCGGACCTTAAAAAGTTCAATACACAATCCGTGGTTATCGATCCTAAGAAAACTAAGCGCTATCATGATGTCTTCGCTGAAGATAAAAATGATCAAATCGACGCTTTTTACATTGCTGACTTCCTACGTGTTGGACGCTATTCAGTAGGGATTGTTCGTCAAGAGAACTACATTGCCCTGCAACGCTTAACGCGTTCCCGATATGAGCTTGTTCAAAGCTTAGCTCGGGCTAAGCAACACTTTATTGAGAACCTATACTACAAGCTCAATAAATTAGTAATTTCTGATGAACTGAATACTTCTATCTTTGGTTCAACGATGATGAGTCTGCTAACTGAAGATATGACTACTGATGACTTACTTAATCTTTCGATTACTGATTTAGCCGATTATCTGAATGAACACGGCCGGGGTCGCTTCGCGAACCCTGAAGCCTTGGCGAAAATAATTCAAAAGGCAGTTCGTGCTTCTTATCGTTTAGACAAAGTAATTGCTAATTCAGTTGATACAGTTCTCTCCGTTTATGCCGAGGAAATTAAAGCTTTTCAGAAGATGATTAAAGACCTCGACAAAGCAATTGAGAAAGTAGTTCAAGTAACTGATGAAGAACAGATTTTGCGCTCCATTCCCGGAATTGGACCAGTATACGCTGCTGGTATTTTAGCTGAAATTGGTCAAATCGAACGATTTGATAATGAAGCTAAATTGGCTAAATATGCTGGGCTTTCCTGGCGAGAAAAGCAGTCCGGAGCTTACGCTAGTGATAATACTCCGCTCAAGAGAACTGGTAATGCTTATCTTAGATACTATTTGGTTGAAGCTGCCAACAGAGTTAGAATCCAAGATCCAGTTTTTGGTGAATATTATCGGCGTAAATATCAAGAAGTAAAGCATACCCCATCAAAACGCGCTCTCGTCCTTACCGCACGTAAACTTATTAGGGTGATTTTCTTCCTACTCAAAAATCATCAAATCTATCAGGAAAAGAGGTAATTGGTATAGGAAGATAAACTGATTCTCGACGCTTAGCTTTTAAAACACCTTGGGATCAAGGCTTATTTAAGTGCGTCAAAAATCTGGTCAAAACAAGTTTGTCAGTGATAATTTTATCTTGACTTATTACCACATGACT
>NZ_JAJGVH010000076.1:0-118713 GCF_020785355.1 Limosilactobacillus reuteri
AGTCATGTGGTAATAAGTCAAGATAAAATTATCACTGACAAACTTGTTTTGACCAGATTTTTGACGCACTTAAATAAGCCTTGATCCCAAGGTGTTTTAAAAGCTAAGCGTCGAGAATCAGTTTATCTTCCTATACCAATTACCTCTTTTCCTGATAGATTTGATGATTTTTGAGTAGGAAGAAAATCACCCTAATAAGTTTACGTGCGGTAAGGACGAGAGCGCGTTTTGATGGGGTATGCTTTACTTCTTGATATTTACGCCGATAATATTCACCAAAAACTGGATCTTGGATTCTAACTCTGTTGGCAGCTTCAACCAAATAGTATCTAAGATAAGCATTACCAGTTCTCTTGAGCGGAGTATTATCACTAGCGTAAGCTCCGGACTGCTTTTCTCGCCAGGAAAGCCCAGCATATTTAGCCAATTTAGCTTCATTATCAAATCGTTCGATTTGACCAATTTCAGCTAAAATACCAGCAGCGTATACTGGTCCAATTCCGGGAATGGAGCGCAAAATCTGTTCTTCATCAGTTACTTGAACTACTTTCTCAATTGCTTTGTCGAGGTCTTTAATCATCTTCTGAAAAGCTTTAATTTCCTCGGCATAAACGGAGAGAACTGTATCAACTGAATTAGCAATTACTTTGTCTAAACGATAAGAAGCACGAACTGCCTTTTGAATTATTTTCGCCAAGGCTTCAGGGTTCGCGAAGCGACCCCGGCCGTGTTCATTCAGATAATCGGCTAAATCAGTAATCGAAAGATTAAGTAAGTCATCAGTAGTCATATCTTCAGTTAGCAGACTCATCATCGTTGAACCAAAGATAGAAGTATTCAGTTCATCAGAAATTACTAATTTATTGAGCTTGTAGTATAGGTTCTCAATAAAGTGTTGCTTAGCCCGAGCTAAGCTTTGAACAAGCTCATATCGGGAACGCGTTAAGCGTTGCAGGGCAATGTAGTTCTCTTGACGAACAATCCCTACTGAATAGCGTCCAACACGTAGGAAGTCAGCAATGTAAAAAGCGTCGATTTGATCATTTTTATCTTCAGCGAAGACATCATGATAGCGCTTAGTTTTCTTAGGATCGATAACCACGGATTGTGTATTGAACTTTTTAAGGTCCGAGTCTTCTTGGAAAAACATTGCTGGGTGAAAGCTGTAAATGGAAGTGGCTTCCATGCCAATCACAACTTGGTCGAGATGATTTGAATTCGCCGTATCGATAATCATGTTTTTTAATTCTGTTGCGCCTTTCAAATCATTAACAAAGTTACCATGGAAAACAACTTCAGTTGTTTCTTCAGAAATCATTGAAGTTACTAAATCTTTTGAGCTAACGTCAATACCGACAAAAAGTTTCATTGGAATGGCCTCCTTTCATTAAAATTTACTGGTCTTAATCTGATCACTGCATGATAGCCCCTAATTACAATCACTAAAAACATCCTCGCAAGTATCAGTATTCATTGGTTAGAGAGTTAAAGCTGCACCTAATCCTACTCTGAATTAGTAAACTATCTAATCGATACAGCATGTGAGTTCGAAAATCAGTAGATTGGCTGGGCGGCAGACTTCATAAGTAGTTAAAAACTACAGGAGGTATTAACCTATACCAGTTGACCAAAGCCAATGATAATTAGAGGTTATCATGCGGTGACCAGAAAACAAGTTGTAATGTAGCAAAATCCGTAAGGATATATTTATAGAATACGAGGAGGGATTACAATGAAAATCCGGAAAGCAACAATGGCAGATTTAGATGTAGTAGTAGATATTTTACGTGATGGACGTAACCAGTTAGCTGAGCGGGGCGTTGATCAATGGCAGGGGGATTATCCGAACGTTACCCATGTAAAAGAAGACATTGAGAATGGCTATGCTTATATCGTTAAAGCAGATGATGGACAAACAGTTGGCACGTTAGCAATTGTTGAAGCACCGGATCATTTTTATGATAAACTCAACGGGGAATGGCTAATTAATACTGAAAATTATGTTGTAATCCACCGCGTAGCTATTCATTCACGACATGCAGGAAAAGGATATGCATCCAAATTATTTTTGAGTTTGATTGAATATTTGGAAACTGAACGTCCAGAGATCAAATCAATTCGTTTAAGTACAAATGAAAATAATATGGCAATGCAACGGATCGCAACTAAGAGCGGCTTTAAAAAGGTAGGGACCCTCCATGGAGCTTTTCGTCCAAGTGAGTTGTCTTATGTTTATGAACTGTTAACAAAAGTGCGTGTAGCATAAAAAAGGGAGCGAGACAGAAGTCACTCGTGACTTCGTTTTTCGACGCGAAGCTAGCCTCTGGAAGCCCCCGCAAGCAACAATAGGCCTCCAATGTTCGGCTTTTTTGCCGAGCGTTGGAGGCCATTGTTGTACTGCGCTATTTGTTTTTTTCTGAAAGTAACTTAACTTATGTCATAGTCCCTTTAATTTCACTATTTTTCATTAATTTTCTTAGCGTATTCGCGAGCGTTGTAAAGTTCGTAGACTACCCAGGTTTCAATAAGGGTAATGACACAGATGAGAATAGCGGTATACATGTCTGGTAAAACGAACAGTAAGAGTAAAAAGATCCATGAAATCCATGACCACTGAGTTTCAATTGTAACGATTCGCTGAACTCGTTTAGTAGGTTCAATACGGCCGGATTGGTTAAAAATGGTCCGAATTTGGTAAAAATAACGAACTTCAAAAATACTTTCGATAATAAAAATTGCTGTTAAGATGATTAATAAAATGTTCATCATAAATAAGAGCCCCTTATCTTTCAATTTATCTCTAATTTTAGAACTCTTGGGCAAGAGAAGCAATTTAGATAGTCAAAAAATCAAACTATGCCATGATTAGTTAGAAGTGACTTTAGATGCTTTTTTTATTTCTTTTACGAAAACGGATTCAAATGGCGTATAATTTAAATATAATATCCAAAATTGGAGGATTTGTAATGAAAAAGCATCTGAAATTAGGGTTTATTCTTTGCTTAGCAATTCCATTAGGGCTTAGCTTATCTCATCCTACTCCCACTCATGCATCAGTGATAATGCAGGATAACACTCAAACTGATGTTAAAGTTGATGCTCAAAGTTCAAAAACGATTAAAAATGATGAGGATCAATCAGCCCTTGCAATTGCACAACAAGTTAAGAATCAACAAATCGATAGTCAGCAGCTAGTTAATGATACATATCAAAAAATAGCGGAAAATAAGGATCTTAATAGTGTGATTTATCAAGATCCAGTAAATGCACGGCAACAGGTAAATGCTTTGCCAGATACAAACACTACTTCAGAGCAGCCTTTTTACGGAGTGCCAATTCTAATTAAAGGGTTAGGCCAAGCATATAAAGGATATCCGAATACGAATGGACTTCCGTATATGGAAGATAATCGTTATGGTTATACTAAAAATTTTGTGGCAAAGTTGCAGAAAATGGGATTTGTAATTGTTGGTGAAACAAATTATCCTGAGTTAGGATTAATTAATGTTACAGATTCCAATTTATATGGGCCAGCGCATAATCCATGGGACCTCACGCGAAATGCTGGCGGATCTTCTGGTGGAGCGGCGGCAAGTGTGGCTGCTGGAATGGTACCGCTTGCAACCGGAAATGATGCTGGTGGTTCCTTAAGAATTCCTGCTTCGTGGTCAGGTGTAATTGGATTAAAACCTACTCAGGGAATTATTCTTGGGGATTCATTAACGCCTTCAGTGGTTAACTTTGCGGAAACGCGGCGAATTGATGACACGATCAAGTTATTTGAGGGCTTACTAGATCCAAAGCGTAAATCATTATTGAAGGAATTTCCGCTTAAGCTCCAAGACCTAAAAATTGCATATTCATTAAAATCGCCAGTAGGTTCTGTTGTTAGTGCGGACGCAAAAGCAGCTGTTTTAAATGCAGTAACCTTCTTACGGCAACAGGGCTTTCAAGTAGTCGAAAAGGATAGTCCGGTTGATGGGGTAAAGCTGATGCGTGCTTATTATTTAGGGGCTTTGAGTGACGGAACAGTTGCTAATTATCTGGCTCAGCAAAAACTGCACCGTAATCTGCAGGCTAGCGATGTCACAGAGCATTTGGTTAGTCCGATGACATATGCGTTGTATGAAGCTAGTAAAAAAGCACCCAAAGAAATAAAGCAAACTTACAATAATGAATTAGCGTTAGTTGCTGCTCAGATGAAGAGTTTTCATGAAGAATATCCGATTTATTTAACGCCAACTACCGCAACGGTTGCACCATTAAATTCTGATCCAGCATTTTTACCAGCAGATGTTGCTAAAATTTTGCAAATGGCCAAGATGCCTTTTGATCAACAAATGGATGTTATTTACAATGCTTGGTATCATGGATTAAGTAAAACGCCATTTACGCAATTAGCTAATTTAGCGGGAGAACCGGCGTTAAGTTTGCCAACCTATGTTAACGCACAAAGATTGCCATTAGGGATTCAGTTAGAAGGAGAAAAAGGCAGTGACCTGATTTTATTAGCGTTAGGGAAATTATTTGAAGAGAAAGGTAAACTAATCTTCCTAAGTGATTACCAAAAGTTAAACAATGATACCCAGCCTAGTGAGCCACAAAATGAAGACGCAGTAAATATATCAAAAGTTGTTGTACACAATTTAGGCAAAAAATCAGTTTATGAATTTCAAACTACTCCAAGTAAACTTAATTTTTCAGATGATGTTAGTCCGAAAGATGCAGTAAAAACTTCGCAACAAGTGAATGCTAGGAAATTACAATCGACAAATGAAAAGCAATTACCACAAACAGGCGCAAGTAATAATGATAGGTTAGTTTTGCTTGGACTAGCCTTATTCCCATTAAGTCTGATAAGTGTTTATCAAAACAAGCGAAAATTTTGATAAACAGTTTTGACTAATCCTGTACATAATTTATAATATGAGTAGGAAGAGAATTCTTGAATTGAATAGGAGGAAATAGATATGTCATTGATGCAAAATACCTCAGAAATTAACAAGACTGATAAGCAGGTGTACTTAATCACTTTATTGCGGAAGAGTACCAATATGCCACAATACATTGACCACATGATTTATGAAACTGCAGAAGGTGGTCAAGAATTTATGGCGCGCTTAGTCGAAGCTTTTTCACGGGCAGGTTACCGAGAAAAGAAGCTTAGCGACGACAAGTACAACCTCGATAACGGACTTGATAAGATCACTTTGCGGGGTTCATATCAACCTATTTACAAGGGATAATTAAAATTGACTAAATTAAAAGAGCTGATGCTGCATTCGAGGCACCAGCTCTTTTAATTTAATTATTGTTTCGTAGGGATAAAACATTAACATCGTTGTCGTAGTTAGCACTCCACCAACCTTGTTTATTGACGTAACCAGTTGGCAAGCAAAGAATCACTAAGAAGATTATATCAATGACTGAGGAAATAGTTTCCATCACCGCACTATCGTTACTTGTAAAAATAAGGGAAAGTAACCAGAAAACTAAGACAGTCCAGCCAGTCAAACCGGTATCACGAACCCGCCGGACACAGATAGCAATTCCGGGAATAATAATAGCAATAGCGAATACTGCAATAACGAAGAGCAAGAAAATTAAGAATCCAACGCCACGATTATAGCCATTCATAATCGAAGTGACAGAAGCAAAACCAGCGATTGCTAGTAAGAAATATAAAATAACAAAAATGATGAAATTAACTAATACGGGCCACCAAAAATCCGCCCGCGTTGAAGTAGCCCGGTACTTAAAGGCGTTTTGCCAGTAGTATTTGTAAGCTTCAAACATACAATTCTCCTCCTTTGATAGGTTTGCTTTGATTATAGCATTTTTGCGGGGATGTAGATTGACTTATGATTTGGGGGAGGAGAAATCATAGTCTTCTAGAAGAATAATATTTATTTTAAAAAGTAATTTCTATTTTTTATTTGAATAACCTGTCATGGAGAAATGGTAATTGCTGGAAATGGAGTTAATGTAAGAGCTGAATCAGTCGATAATTCAAATCTTTTATTAAGAACTTTAGTAAAATATGGTATTGTAAACATTAAAAGTAAGAATAGATTCTCAATATATAAAAAATAAAGAATTATATTCTGTGAGAATTACTAAAACTATAACTATTTAAGGATGTAAGTGAAATGAGATCGGATTATCATGGTAAACATAAAAGCAAAGATAATAAAAAAGCTTTAGACACTTTGCTTCATAGATGGTCAAAGATGTCGAAATTTGATAAAGTAATTAATTCTTTTTTAGGATTAGCGATTATTGTATTAATTCTAAGCCTAGGAATATTAATTTATTCAAACAGTTCGCCACAATACACTAAAAAATCAAATAGTAGAGAAATGGTGAACTTAACAAGTTCCAAGTCAAGTAAAAAGCAGGATCATCAAGTAGATGAAGAGATAAATGATGATTCTAGTAGCGCTTCTAGTACAAATGAAGTAGAAGAAGCTGGAGCAGTAATTAGTAGTAATAAAAATACTGACCGTAAAAATCATGGTGAAGTTTCAGAAGGTATGAATGCTGAATATCGCATGGCAAAGCAGGCTGGGATTATAGATGATAGTGAAAATGTTCAAGATTTTTATAATAATGTACAAGACAATATAGATGATGGTGGTCAAGGATCGTTTACTTATAATGGAAAAACTGTTTATGTTGAAAAAACATATCAAGGTAATCCTAATGGAATTGAATATGGAGGAACAATATACACGGATCCGGATCGCTATACTGTTACTACAGATCAATGATTGCAGAAATAGTATGAAAAAGTAAAATTGAGAATACTGTATATGTTTAAGTGTAATGTTTCAATATGAATAAAGTTAGGCTGCTTAAAAATAATAGTGTATAAATTTTAACTTTAAGATCATGTGATATACACTAGTTTTTTTAACTAATCTATAGTTCAACTACTTTCTTTCATTAATATCTTTTTGCAACTTCAAGAAATAATTGTCAGAGACACGAAACACTTGTCCTATCTGTTGCGAAATATCCGCATTAATTACTAACTTATTATGCAGAATATGGTCAATTTGCTCTAAAGAAATAGTAGTTTTCTTTGATAAAGCTACTGGTGATATACCCAGTGGAATTATAAATTCTTCTTGTAAAATTTCGCCAATGGTTGGTAGTGGAATTTTCGTCATTTTACTATCTCCTAAGCCTATAAAATAATCTATTTTAATTATATCTTAAATTAAAACACTACTACTTTATAAATTCTTTAAACCTGAAATCGCTTCCTTACATTATCGCCCAAATGCGTTATAATTAACTTAACTGATCAGCAAAGAGGCGATTAAATATGAAGTGTCCATGTCATAACTTATCAAAGAACCAAAAGATTGTTTTATTAACACTTGTCGCAGGAGCCTTAATTTGGCCAATGTACTTGCTATATAAGCTGGCAAAGAAAAACTAATTTTTATCCGAAGAATCACTTGCGGGTGGTTCTTTTATTTTGTACTTCTTTGCCGAACGTTTGTTTGATATAATGAAATTGGTACCAAATATGCGTAGAAATAATCAATGGGAGGCACGGAATGTCACGGGGAATTCGGATGAATGTTTTCATGAATAAAGCGATGATTAACCAAGCAAAGAAGCAATCGATGGAACATTCAAAAAATAATAAGACACGAAAGCAAGAATTAATTAAAAAGTATGAAAAGCACCAAAGGACAGCTACATCTCCGAAAAAAGCTATCAAACCAAACTATCCTAATAAAGAAATTCAAAAGTTACGCCAGCAAATCAATAAACTTGAGCAAGAACGCCAGCGCCTAATTGCCAAAAATAAACAAGCAGAGCAGCAAAATAAACAGCTGATACGACAATTAAAAAATGACAATCGAATTCTTCGTCAACAGTTACGAGACCAGGAAAAATCAATTAAGGATAGTCAACTTTATAACGATCAAACAGCTGCTAAATTAATGGTTGAGTATTCTGAAATTTCAAGTTGGTTAAAAATATTTGATTTACTAGAAATAGATCCTTTTACTGGCAGATCAGCACGGCTCCAACTGCAAAGTGAATACCGGGAGATGATCAGCTTCCAAATTTTGCTCCTTCAAGTTCTAAATATTGTCGAAAGAAAGACAGCCTCGTTTAAATCAAAGGCTCAGCAATATGATAAGGTAAAACATCAATGCAACCAGTTAGAAAGCCAATTAAAAAAGTTGCAAAAAAGCTACCAAGAACAATTTAAAACTTCAAGAAGGGATAAACGAGAATTTCGCCAAAAATTGCGGGACTTTGAGTTGGAAAACGAACGAATGCGTAATCGGTATGTAAATGGTGATCGGCTCAGCAACGCTTTTCATATTATGTTTGACCAGTTGAATGAAAAAACAGTTCAGCAGTATGCTCAGCTGGCACCACTTCTTGAACGCGTGATTATGACGTTTAAGGAGGCAACCGTAAAACATGATTCACCGTTTATGTATGGTTACTATTATGAGAAGGATGGTCAGGCTTATATTGGGGATCAGGATGGACAAGGACTCAAACCACTTCAAGATAATTCAATTACTAAACGAATGGCAGAAGATTTACAAGATGGGGTTGCAATTAAAGCACAACGAGTAGGCGGAACACACTATCAATTGGTAAATACGTTACCCTGGGTAAATAAACTATTTCGTTATTTAAGCGACTATGGTTCATTTCAACCTAACCGCCTCGTAGCAACTAAGGGAACGATAAAATTAAGTAAATTATTATGTGAGCGACCTAAAGAATCGAAAAAGTCGGCGCAGCCAGTTCCGAAGGTTATTATGGGTAAAATCATTGGAAACACTGTTAGAGCTCCCAAAGTAATCAACTGTAAAACGGCCAATTCAGAAAGAAAACCAGTTAAAGAAAAGGTTACAATTATTAATCCTGATAAAATTGCATGGCTTTATTCCAAGAATTTATTGTTAATTGGCAACAAGAAAATTGACTTTATGGTTACACAATTACGTAAGTATGTTAACTTATCAGTAATGGATGCGTATGAAGAGTCTCTCCCATTAATTTATAAGAAGATTCAGGCAGCAGACTATGTTTTTGTTTTGTTAGGATCGGTTCCTCATTCACTGACTAATTATTTAAAGCAACATCCAGAATTTGATAATAAAGTCGAGTATTTTTATCGTGCTGATGCAAATGAAGGTGTACGACGATTAAACTATTTGTATATGAATTCTGAAAAATAAAGTTCTTATGATATATTGAGTATATTAATCAAAAAAGGAGGCGAGTCACATGTTAGATATCCTGGATTACACTAAACAAGAATTAATTTCTGATGCCGATTTTTGGCAATTTGCGGGTGAACATCTTGAAAAGCCGACTGAATTTAGGGGTGTTTCATTTGTTTCCTCAATTAAGTTTATTGAGGAGCAACTATTACCGCGCTATGATAAGGTCACTTTGATCCTCGGCTTAAGCGATAATGGAAAAGAATCAATTGGCAAACGGATGAGGCAGTTAAATGACCGGACTGAATTTGTCAATTATGGTTATGAACACCCTGATAGTGAATTTACAAAGCGAATTTTAGACGGTAGCTTGCAACTTTTATTCACTAAGCAAGAATTAATTCATACCAAAATGTATTTAATGACAAGTGACGACCGGTATCTCTCATTTGCCGGTTCGATGAATTTAACCGAAGCAGCAATTCATCATAATTTAGAACAACTCGACAGTGACTATGGAATGCAAACTGATCCGCTTTATCAATGCCATGTCCAGATGTTCAACGATAACCTTCGCCATGCGACTACCTATCTGGACGCAAAGAAAATGGCCGGGTTCATTAAGGCGAAAAATAAAGAGCAACTTCAGATTAATGTCTATACCGATACGGTGAATATGGTGAAAAACAAGGATACCGGTGACCAGGATGCAGTGATTATCCCGGCAGAAGAAGTAAAAGAATATAAGGATCAGTATAGTTCTGACGAGGAATTAAAGAAACTATCAGCTCCAGAAAAATTGAGTGTCGCCCAAACTGTCAAGCTCTTTGGTAATGCTGGCTATAAGAAACGCAACCTCGAAAATATCGGAAAAGAACTCTACAGCCTTACTCAAGTAGTTAAACATGTGTCTCGAAACGATGATAACTCAGGAAAGATTACCCGTGAAGAAGATCTCTATCCTAAGCCCGTCTTGTTTTATAACAATGGTCAATTATTTGAAGCGCCCCGTGTTGGCGATAATGTAAAGTCGGAATTAATAACATCGAATTTAACGGGTGACCGTCTCCGTGAACAGCTGCAACTATTTAGTGATATTGCCCATGAGTACGATAATTACAAAGAAGTCGGCGAGGGATGGCAGGCATGTGATTTCATGTGTTTCCTATTTGAAGCGCCCTGGCTATGGAAAATCCGTAATATGTATGAATTATCGCCAAGCAGTAAATCGCGCGAAGATGTTCCCCTCGGAGTAGCCTTGATTGGTCAGGGACGAACAGGTAAATCGACGTTGGGCAAGCGGCTAGCAGCCAAGCTAACAGGGAGTGGTAACTTCCTTGATGGCGGTGTTTTTGATGCTAAAAATTATGCATTAGGGAAATCCAATATCAATATGACTATTACAACGGTTTTAAGCGATTATATGTATAGTGCTGGGCCCGTTAATCCGATGATGATTGATGATATTAGCCCCGACTTAACGACGCGACCTTATTTTGATCGCTTCATTAAAGAAATTACTAATAATCGTAGTTTAACTCAGCCACTCCCATCATTTATTTTTACGATGAATCGTCGTGAGGGTGACAGTAAATCGCAATTTTCCCTTAAGCCGGAAATTATGCGTCGTTTATGGTACCTCAGCTTTGAATCAACTTTTGCTGGGGATGAGGATGAACGAGAAGCTAAACTAAATGACTTGCTTGAGCGCGCTAACGATCAACTTTATCGTTATTGCCAAGTTGAACTCGCAAAATTCTTCAATGATGTGTCACCAGAGACAGAACAAAAGATTGAAAGGGATTACCTTTATCCAATCAAATATGTCTTGAAACAAGCGATGGACCAATTTGGGATGTTTGAGCTTGTTAAAGACTACTTTGACGATAATTATGACTATTCACTCTTTGTCGGGCGGAATGATTGGACAATGCTGATTAACCAGGCGGAAGTCGGTGCTGATCTAACGTTTATTCAGCAGGATGGTCAGTTAAAAGCGCAAATTAATAAGCAGCTTTTTAATAAGGTTTCAGATAGTACGGCGCGAAATAATGGGTCAATGATGATGGAACGGTACTTTCAATACCTGCCGCGAAAGTATCGGATTAGTTATCAGTATACTAGTACCGGTTTTATTGTCGATGTTGCTAATTTTGATCGGTGGCTTAACAGTGATACCCTTCAGCAAAAGTATAATAGCAGCGAGGTAGCTCGTGACGCTCAAAAGGTAAATACTGATGCAAAAATGACTGAATTGCTTACCCGATTAACAGAGGCACAAGAAAAGCAAGCGCATCGCCACGGGATATTTAGCTGGCTTAAAAAGAAATAAGGTGAACTTATGAAACATATTTGGAAACTTAACCTATTTCAAAAGATAATTGTTTGGTTATTTATAATTGCTTTAATTACCTGGCCCATATATTTTTACGTAAAGGCAAAATGGGGCTAAAATAAGAGTGTAGGTAGTGATAGGTTTTTGAACAAAGGAGTAGATTCTTATGAAGAAAAATAAAACTGAAAACAAAACTACACAACCTAAGAAGCATTCAAAGAAGAAGTTTACTATTTTAGCCCTTTTAGCTGGCGCTATTGCTTTACCAATTTATTTAGTAAAGAAAGCGTAAAATTATAACTTATATTGAAAAGGATCACGATTAGGTGGTCCTTTTATTATGGATAGTTTAAAATATAATAAGGACTTTTCTTTTGTTACAGTCAGTAATAAAAAGAAGTCCTTATTATAAAACTATTTTGAATACCACCATTTATCAAAGTTCTTTATAAATGATTTGAGAGCGTTGCCTCGATGACTAATTTTATTCTTTTGATTAGGAGACAATTCAGCCATTGAGCAGCCTAGAGCATCAACGTAAAATAGAGGATCGTAGCCAAATCCATTAGATCCTCTTTCGGTATTAAGAATATGTCCATTAACCCTGCCATTAGCAATTAATTTTTGTCCGTTTGGTTTGATTGCTACTATTGTTGTGTGAAAATGCGCAGTACGTTTTTCATAAGGAATATTTTGAAGTTTGGTTAAGAGCTTTTTACGATTAGCAACGTCATTATGATCACCTGCGTATCTAGCAGAATGAATGCCTGGTTCGTCATTGAGAGCATCAACAACTAAACCAGAATCATCTGCTAGTACTGGTAGACCTAACTCCATCATAACAGTGCTTGCTTTAATAGTTGCATTTTCTTCAAATGTAGTTCCGTTTTCTTCAATTTTAATTGGCGGAAAGTCTTTTAAAGTAGCTATTTCAAAACCAAGAGGAGTGAGAAAAGTTTTGTATTCTTTTACCTTGCCTACATTATTAGTAGCAATAACTAGTTTATTCATTTAAATCACCCTTTAAACAATTGTTTATTAATATATTACAATAGTTTAAATAAATAAAAAAGTATTGATTGAATTTACTTTAAATAATTACTTATAATTAAAAGCGTTAAGGAGCGAGTAAATTGTTAGAGATTATTGAAAAACAAACTAAAGAAATTGAACAAGAACAAATAAATGCTGCAATAAAAGTAGCAATTTCAAGAGCTAATTTAAAAGAGTTAAATAAGATTGAAAAACTCATAAATTTAAAAAAGAAAGAACTGACAAATAAATAATGCCAACTGAACGTGAACAACAGATATTAGATTTAATTCAGCAAAACCCAATGATTACACAGAAGGAATTAGCTAATATTTTGGGGATTACAAGACCGGGAGTTGCTTCTCATATTTCACGATTGATTAAAGAAGGGTTAATAAGTGGAAAAGGTTATGTTTTACCGAGAAAAGAATATGTAACTGTAATTGGTGCGGTAAATATGGATATTTATGGCATCATTCGTGAAAGAGACGTTGTATTAAAAGGTTCTAATTCTGGTCATGTAAAAATCCAATTGGGAGGAATTGGCCGAAATATAGCTGCTAATTTAACAGAACTGGGAATAAATACAAATTTAATTACAGTATTTGGAAATGATACTAATGGTGAAATTTTCAAACAGGATTCTGCAAAGCGAGAAATAAACATTTCATATGCAAAACAAATTATGAATGAGGAAACCTCTAATTACATATACATAAATGACCAAACTGGTGATCGTCTTATTGGGGTTGACGATATGGACATAAATCGTTATATTACACCCGAATTCTTAAAATCCCGATTACCAGGAATAAATGCAAGTAATCTTGTTATTTTTGATTCAAATATTCCTTCAAATACTATTAAATGGCTTTATGACAATGTAAAAGTACCGATGATTGCAAAAGCTGTTTCAGTAAATAAAGCAACTAATTTATTGCAGAAGAATGTTAATTTAAATTCTTTAGTTATAAATGGAATTGAAGCATCGATAATTACTAAGCAACAAATAGCAAGTTTAGAGGAAGCAAAAGAATGTGCAAAAAAGTTACGGAAGTTGTTCAATGCTAATATTTATTTGTACATTGATGATTTGGGATTGTTTGCAATAACAGATGAATTTCAAAAGACAAAATTATATTCTAAAGATATTAAAGTTCAAAATACTAATGGAATTGGTGCATCTATGGCGGCAGCAGTAGCATATACTAAATTACGAAATACTCCAACTGAAAAAAGCGCAGATTTTATAGTAAAAGTTGGTGAATTAACTATGCAGTCAACCGAAAGCGTAAGTAATAGGGTACGAGAGCTTATTAACTAAATAGCAAAATGATAGTTTTTCAAAAAAGGTCAGTAGTTAATCTACTGGTCTTTTTTTTACACATTATTGACAACGCTTTCACGAGGTGTTATTTTAAAGGCGTCAAAAGTTTAATTGATTAAACGTAAGTTTAAAATGAGAGGGTGAATAAAATGAAAAAACCTTATGTTGTTGTCGTCGGTGGTATGAATATGGATATATTTGGAATGCCAAATAAAAAAATCATTCCACGTGATTCAAACATCGGCCAGATTGGTTTAGCAGTTGGAGGAGTTGGACAAAATATTGCACAGAATCTTGCACATCTACATGTTCCTACTTATTTAATTACTGTTTATGGTGATGATATGAATGGAGCTGTTATGAAACAAGAATGTGACAAAAATAATATTAATTTAGACTATGCAATGGAAGAAAAAGGGCAAAGGTCTTCTGGATA
The DNA here is from genome assembly GCF_020785355.1 of Limosilactobacillus reuteri. Lineage (GTDB taxonomy): Bacteria > Bacillota > Bacilli > Lactobacillales > Lactobacillaceae > Limosilactobacillus > Limosilactobacillus reuteri_I. The sequence continues at coordinate 14,343 of NZ_JAJGVH010000076.1, forward strand.
CATGTATATAACAGATGAAACTGGAGATATGCTAGTTGGAATAAATGATATGAAAATTTGTGAAAATATCACACCCGAATTCTTAAATTCTCGACTTAATTTTATGAATAACGCTGAGCTAGTTATGATTGACGCTAATTTATCTACAGAAGCTATTAAATGGTTAGGGGATAATCTCCAAGTTCCTATTTTTGTTGATCCAGTTTCAGTAAGTAAGGCAGAGCGAATCAAACCAATTCTTTCGAAAATTGATACGTTAAAACCTAATAAATTAGAAGCAGAACTTTTAACAGGAATAAAGATTAAAGATGATTCTGATGTTGAATTAGCAGCAAGAAAATTAATTCAGTTAGGTGTTAAAAATGTTTTTATTTCTTTAGGATCTAATGGCATTCTTGCAGCAAATGAAGAAGACATGGTTCATGTTGGTACTTTGACTACCAATATAGTAAATGCAAATGGTGCTGGTGATTGTAGTACTGCAACAATTGCATGGTGTAGATATCAAGGAATAAATGATTTGAAAGAAATTTGTCTTAATACACAGGCAGCTGCAAGTATTGCATTGGAAAGTGAAAAATCAGTCCCAGATATTACACCGCAACAGGTTGAAGAAAAATTAGAGGCAGCGAAAGCATTAAATTATTAGGAGGAAATAATCATGATAAAACAATTATATTCAATTATTCAATTAGACGAAGCTATTAAGACAATGGAAGCAGGAGCAGATAATATTGGATTGGTTCCCATGCAGAAAGGCGGTGTACCGGCTCATCGTGTTCCATTGTATCGTGTTGACCAAATTCACGAAGAATGTCTTAAACGTGGCGTGAAAATGGTACTGATAATGCTAACAAATGATCCTGAAGAAATGCTGGATTTAGCTCATCGTCTCCAACCTGAAATTCTTCACATTGCAGGAGATGAATATACAGCGGATGAAGATTTCGCAAAGCGGCTTAAAGAATTAGCACCAGAAACAGAACTTATGCAGGCAGTTCTTGTTGATAATAAGTCAGCTATTGAACGTGCAAAAAAGGTAGATCCTTTTGTTGACTACATTTTATTGGATTCAGGATTAGCAGCAGATACTGGAATAGGTGCATCTGGTGAAACTCATGATTGGAATATTGATGCACAAATTGTTAAAGAAGTAAATGCAAAGGTTGTTGAAGCAGGAGGATTGGGACCAGATAATGTCGCTGAAGCAATCAAAAAAATTCGACCTTATGGAGTGGATTCTTTAACTAAAACAAGTATTAAATACGATCATGGAAATATGGAAAAAGATATACCTAAAGTTAAAGCTTTTTGTGAGGAAGCAGATAAAGCAGCTGCTGAACTTGGGCTATAAGTCATTATGCAATTACAAGAGCGGTTTACTATCAAAAAAATCATTCTAGCAATGATAGGTATATTTCTTGTATGTATTGGAGTGGCTTTTAATAATAATACAAACTTAGGTAATGACCCTGTTGGCATTATTTATGATGGTATTCGCGTAACATTTGGAGTTCCTAAAATTAATTTAGGGATGGTATCAAATTTTATTAATATTGGATTACTTATCTTACTTTTTCTCATCGGCCGTCATTATGCTAATATCGGTTCTTTAATGTATTTGATTCCATATGGATTCTTTGTACTTGTTGGTTCTCACCTGTATTTAAGGTTATTTCCAGCAAATACTCAATTAATGAGAATATTTGGTGGGATAATAGGAATTTCTCTTTATTATATTGGAATTAGTTTATTTATTTGTGCTGATATTGGTGTTGATCCTTTTAGCGGTTTTATGCTTACTTTGCAGGACCATACGGGTTGGAGTCTGAGAAGAAGCAAAATAACTTTTGATGTGGTTCTTATTTTTATTGGGATACTACTTGGTGGAAAATTTGGTGTTATTACATTGATTACAGTTTGTACAACGGGACCTACGATTCAATATTTAAGTAGAAAATTTAAAAAGTTATTTAATTTATAAAGGGTGCGATATTTATGAAAATTAGGATGCAACAGCCAGTAAAAGTTGTAGTTGATCATAGTCTAACTAACGCTATTTTAGAATTATTAAATAAAGAAGATTTAAGTAGACCATTTATTGTATTGGATAAATTTCTTTTGGAAGTTCCGGTAGTAAAAGAATTACTTGAGACTTTAGAACAAAAGAAAATTAGTTATAGAGTATATGCAGATATAGTACCTGATCCACCAGCAGAAATTATTAATGAGGGAGCAAAATCAATGAAAGAATTTGATGCAGATTCTGTAATTGCTATTGGTGGTGGAAGTTCTCTTGATAGTGCGAAGGGAATTAACATAGTTGCAAGTGATGGCGGAAAAATTGAAGACTATGTCAAGGATGAATCCTTAATTCATGATCTAAAAACTCTTATTAGTATTCCAACTACTGCGGGAACTGGGAGCGAGATGTCAAATGCATTAGTTGTAACTGATGAAGAGACTGAGGAGAAAAATACGATTCTTTCAGATAAGATGCTAAGTGATTATGCTCTATTGATACCAGAATTAACTGTTAGTCTTCCCAAGCGACAAACAATAGCAAGTGGATTAGATGCATTTTCTCATGCTGCAGAAGGATACTTATCATTATTAAGCAGTCCTGTTGCAGATGCTATTTCTGAGAAAGTTATGTATCTTCTATATAACTATCTTCCAGAAGCTGTAAAAAACGGTGAGAATATTGAAGCACGTCAGCGAGTTATGGTAGCAGCTTGTTTAGCAGGGTGGATTTTAAACCAATCTGGAACAATTATTGCACACTCTGAAGCTCATATTTTAGGTTCAAAGTATCATTTGGTTCATGGTGAAGCTGTTGCATATGCATTGCCAGCAGTTCTTAAACTTGTAGCTCCAATTTATCCACAAAAAGTTAAAGAGATCGGTAAAATTTTAGGAGCCGATTTTAATGGTAATGAGTCCCCGAAAAAGATTGGAGAAATCACTGTAAAAGCTTATAAAAATTTTCGCGATAATGTTATTGGATTGCATCCTTTTGCGGATTATGGGATCGGTAATGATGAATTAGTAAAAGATGCAGAAGAAATAGTAAATGAACGATTTGCAGGAAATACTCCAGTAAAACTAACAAAGGAAAATGTTTCTGAGTTATTAGAAAACTTTGGTTAAGTGGTTCATGTGGGGTGAGATATTATGAACTTTGTATTTTTAATTACTGGGCTGTTATTTATATTTATAGTAGGCTGGCTAGTAAGCAGTGATAGAAAAAATATTAAGTATAAACGGATGGGAATTCTTTTTGCATTACAAATAGTAATATCGTTTTTATGCCTTCATACGTCCGGGGGAATTAAAACTTTATCAGCAATTTCTGGGTTCTTTAATTGGTTAATGAAACAAGCTGCTGGAGGAGTTGATTTTGTATTTGGCGGTTTTGCATTTAAACCTGGTGGAAGTGTATTTTTCCTAAATGTTTTAATGCCAATTGTATTCATTTCAGCTTTGGTAGGAATTCTTAATTATTTAAAAATTTTGCCGTTAATTATTAAGTGGACAGGATGGGCCTTAAATAAAATAGGACATATGGGAGAATTGGAAAGTTACTTTGCAGTTTCAACTGCTATTCTTGGTCAACCTGAAGTGTACTTGACTATTAAAGAGCAAATTCCTAAGTTGAATTCACAACGTTTATATACTATCTGTGCATCTGCAATGAGTGCAGTTTCAGCGGCTATGCTAGCATCATATATGAAAATGATTCTAGGAAAGTTCGTCGTTGTTGCTGTATTCTTAAATATTCTTTCTGCATTAATTATTTCCTGTATTATTAATCCATATGATGTGGATCCTAATGATGAGCTGGCAAAAATTGATCATGGACCACGCGAAGCATTCTTTGAGGTACTTGGAAACTACATTACTGATGGCTTCAAATTAGCAATTTCTGTTGCAGCAATGTTAATTGGTTTTGTTGCCTTGGTTACGTTTTTAAATAGTACTTTTGTTGCATTAATTCATATCTCGTTTACAACGTTAATTGGCTATATTTTTGCACCAATTGCTTGGTTAATGGGTGTACCTAATCAAGATATCGTTAAAGTGGGTAGTTTGATGGCAACTAAGTTAATTACTAATGAATTTGTTGCAATGGGGAATTTACAGCAGATGGCTTCTGGACTTACTGTTAAGGGCAATGCAATTATTTCAGCTTACTTAGTATCATTTGCAAACTTTGGAACAGTAGGTATTGTAACTGGTTCAATTAAAGCAATTAGTAAAAAACAAGGAAGTTATGTAGCAAAATTTTCAATGAAATTATTACTTGGTGCTACACTCGCTTCTGTTTTAACTGGAACAATTGTAGGAGTGTACTTCTAATTTAAAAGAAAGGATAACTATGATGCGAAAATTTAATAAGAAAATAGTTATTCTCATCTGTGTATCCGTGGTTTTATTTATTCTTTCTAGTACTCTAAATGCGGATATTGAGAAATTAGATAATAAAGAATTAATTAATCGTAGTATATACTGTATAGCTTTATATTTATGGACATTATGGATGTATGTAGGTAAGCATAGATTTTATAAATTTTTTACAGTTTTTACATTAATTGTATATACGTTTGGCTTTATAAGTTTTATTCTTGTACCATTATTAAATTTTCAAACTATATGTGAAATTGTTTTATCAGGATTAGGTATTATAATTAATGTAACCGCTATACTAATGATTCACAAAGAAAGGATGCCGATAACAAATGACCAAAAAGATAATTCTTGACTGTGATCCCGGACATGATGATGCATTGGCATTAACGATGGCCGTTGCTTCACCGAAGATTGATGTCCTTGCCGTAACAACTTCTGCTGGTAATCAAACACCAGACAAAACTTTAAATAATGCGATGCGGATGTTAACCTTACTCCATCGAGAAGATATTCCAGTTGCCCAGGGAAATCAAACTCCGCTGGTTGAGCCGCTTGAAACTGCACCGGAAGTTCATGGGGAGACAGGTTTGGATGGTGCGGACCTTCCTGATCCCGATTTCAAAGTTCAACCAATTCCAGCTATTGAGTTGATTGCTAAAACTCTTCGTGAAAGTGATGAGAAAGTTACCTTAGTAGTTACCGGTCCAATGACAAATGCGGCCTTATTCTTACGGGTCTATCCCGATTTGGCGAAAGAAAAGATTGATCAGATTGTCTTCATGGGTGGGGCAATGGGACTTGGTAACTGGCGGCCATCAGTCGAATTTAATATTTTTGTTGATCCAGAAGCAGCTAAAATTGTAATGAACTTCGGCCTGCCTCTGGTAATGGCACCGTTGAACGTGACCCATAAAGCTCAGATTATGAAGGATGAGATTGAGCAAATCGGGCAAATCAATAATCCAGTTGCCCAGGCTTTCCACGGTCTCCTAAACTTCTTTGAACAGTACCATGAAAATCCTAAGTGGGGCTTTAAGGGTGCGCCACTCCATGACCCATGTACGATTGCTTGGTTGATTGATCCCACCATGTTCGGTACTGACAAAATGAATGTAGATGTTGAAACTCAGGGCGATCTTACACGGGGAGAGACGGTTTGTGACTACTATCAGTTAACTGATAAGTCCCAAAATACTGAAGTCCTCCTTGATATTGATCGTGAGAAATTCATCCAATTGATCATTGATACCCTGCAAAGTTTCTCACAGAAATAAATTTGCTGTTTACAAAAAGAAAGTGAAGAGTTACACTATATGTAAATTTAACAATCTAATTTTCTTCGGGGCAGGGTGAAATTCCCAACCGACGGTAACAAGTACGCTTGGAGTCCGTGACCCGTTAGCATTTATGTTAACGGTTGAACCAGTGAAAATCTGGTACCGACAGTATAGTCTGGATGGGAGAAGAAAACTAAAAATTACACAATCAGTTTAAACGTAAAGCCCCGGATAGCAGTGATGTTATCCGGTTTTATTTTTGCCGAGCTGTTTTTTTAAGTTAACTATTTAACGTCCCGAGAGAAATCTTAGGACGTTTTTATTTTGGAAAGGATGGTTAGAGTGGAAGATGCTTATTTCATGCAAATGGCAATCGCTGAAGCAACAAAGGCTGGCAATGAAACCTGGAAAAATCCTCGTGTTGGGGCAGTTATTGTTAAGAATGGTCAAGTTTTAGCGCGAGGTCATACTCACGAATATGGTGGAATTCACGCTGAACGGGATGCAATAGGTAAACTTACGCCGAAACAGTTACAGGGAGCAACTCTTTATGTTACGTTGGAACCCTGCAATCACTATGGGAAACAACCACCATGTAGTCAGGCGATTATTGACGCGGGCATCAGAAGGGTTGTGATTGCGGAAACAGACCCGCACAAGCTTGTCACCGGGAAAGGAATTGCTACGCTTCAACAGCAAAATATTACTGTCAAAACGGGCGTCCTTAAAGAAGCAGCACAGGCCTTAAATCCGCATTACGATTTCTTCTATCGGTACCAACGACCATGGGTAACTTTAAAACAAGCAGTTAGTCTTGACTATCACGTGGCCGCAGAAAAAGGTCAACGAACGGCGATTACTAATTCTGCTGTGGCAAAAATGGTTCATACCGAGCGCGGCAATTTTCAAGGGATCTTGATTGGAAGCCAAACCGCAATTATTGATAATCCAACTTTATTAACGACTGCCCCTACAAAGTTCCCGCCAGTAAGGATTGTTCTTGACCGCCGGGGACGTTTAAAAGATAACCCAACCTTACACTTGTTAACTGACGGGCAGGCACCTACTTGGATTTTTACGGAAAATAGTTCGCTACAAGATCAGTTTGCTAAAGGCATTCGGGTGTTTTATCGCCGGACGTGGTCAATTAACGACATCTTGCATGAACTTGGTCGACAAGAAATTCAATCTGTTTATGTAGAAGGGGGTCCGACTGTTCATCAAGCGTTTTTACGGAAAGGATTGTTTGAAGAGCTTATTACTTATTTAGCTCCCCAGATGCTTGGCGAAAAAGGGGTGCCAGGGATGGAGTCACCTCATCAATTACATTTAGCCCATCAGGAAATTAAAGTTTTAGAGAATAATATTAGGATTGCGGGAAGGAAGATGGAACATGTTTAGTGGTTTAGTAGCAGGAGTTGGTCGGATAACAGAGATCAACCTACAAGGAGAAACAATTGAACTAGCAGTTACTCCGCGAATTGATGACTTTTTAACTACCGTCCAACTCGGAGATTCAATCGCGGTAAATGGCACTTGTTTAACGGTAGTAGGTATTAAAAATAATCAATTTACGACAACCCTAATGCCGCAAACGTTTGAAAAAACAACATTCAAGAATTTGAAAGAAGGCGCTGATGTTAACTTGGAACGCTCATTACAAATTGGTGAACGGCTAGAGGGCCATATTGTAACGGGGCATGTTGACGAACTATCACGAGTTTTAAAGCGGACTGTCAATGAAAATGCGATTGAAGTGCAATTTAGTATTCCACACCGCCTGCATGGTCAAGTGGTAGCGCAAGGAAGTGTCGCGATTAATGGTGTGAGTTTAACTGTGATGGAAACCGGTGACGATTGGTTTACGGTTGGCCTGATTCCTCACACTCAACTCGTTACTAATTTAGATGCGCTCAAAGTAGGGGATGAGGTTAATTTAGAAACTGATATTTTAGGAAAATATGTTGTCGCAAACTTATCAGGAGGCAAAAACTAATGGATGTAAAGAAAATTCAAGCAACAATTAAGTACCTACAACAAGGTGGACTTGCGATTGTTATGGATGATTTAGACCGCGAAGCAGAGGGAGATTTAGTTGGCCTTGCTAGTAAAGCTACCCCTGAAAAAGTTAACTTTATGACTAAGTATGCACGTGGATTGATGTGTGTTCCCATGGCACCGGAAGTAGCTAAACGACTGAAATTACCTCAGATGACTGCTGATAATTCTGATCCGTTTGGCACGGCTTTTACGATCAGCGTTGACCATCATTCGACAACAACGGGAATTTCAGCCTTTGATCGTTGGCGCACTATTACTCATCTTGCCGCACCGACTGCTAAAAACGAAGACTTCTACAAGCCAGGTCATATCTTTCCCTTGGTCGCCAAGAAAAATGGGGTATTAGAACGCGATGGTCATACTGAAGCCGCGGTTGACCTCGCGCGCTTGGCTGGAGTGGAACCAGTTGCTTATATCTGTGAGATTTTAAAAGACAATGGTAAAATGGCGCGATCAGTTGAACTTCATGAGAAAGCAGCCGAATTTGGCTTACCCATCATTACGATCAAAGAACTTCAGGAATACCGGCAAAGTTTAGCGAGCAAACCAGTAGAAGAGGTGCATCTCCCGTCTCAGTATGGTGACTTTCGCTTACGATGGTTTGATGACAATAATCTAGCGCTGATAAAAGGAGATATTGATCCAACTACTCCTGTAATGGTTCGCTTGCATTCAGAATGCTTTACTGGCGATGTTCTTGGTTCCCTTCGCTGTGATTGTGGTCCTCAACTTCATGAAGCAATGCGTCGAATTGAGAAAAACGGCAGCGGGATTATTATTTATTTGCGTCAAGAAGGCCGTGGAATTGGTTTAGCAAATAAGTTGCGAGCCTATCATTTGCAAGAACACGGCTATGATACTGTCGAGGCCAATGAAAAATTAGGTTTTGCGCCTGATGAACGGCAGTATGACCAAGCAATTGCGATTTTACACCAATTAGGGATAACCAAGATTAACCTACTTACTAATAATCCTGATAAAATTGAGCAATTACAACTTGGCGATATTGAAATCAATGAACGTCTACCATTAGAAATAGCGCCTAATAACTACGACGAGAATTATTTGATCACAAAGAAAAATAAATTTCACCATTTACTGAATCTGGAGGCTTAATCATGAAAGAATTTACTGGAAAATTTAATGTTCAAAGTGCAAAAATCGGGATTGTTGTTGCCGATTTTAATGAAACGGTTACTAAGCAATTGGTTCAAGGGGCCACAGAGATGTTAGCTAAGTTTGGCCTTGAAAATGTTGATGTTTATCATGTACCAGGAGCATTTGAAATTCCGTTTATGACGAAACAATTATTGGCAAAAAAGGAATATGACGGCATTTTGACGTTAGGCGCTGTTATCAAAGGTGAAACAGATCACTACGATTTAATTTGTCAAAATGTTGCTAGCGGCGTAATGAATCTTAACTTAAAGAGCAATATTCCAATTACATTTGGCATCCTTACTACCGATAACATTGAACAAGCAATGCAACGAGCGGGACTCAAAGCGGGTAATGAAGGAGCGATCACTGCACAAAGCTTACTAGAGATGATTTCGTTAAATCGACAAATAAATTAAAAATAACCTCCATTCAAGGATTTATCCAAGAATGGAGGTTATTTGCTAACGTTTATTTTTCTGAATCAAACGCTTGATTTCGTCTAACTCAGCCTTTAGTTGGCGATTTTCATGTTGGATTTTGACTAACTGGGCGGAAATCTTCCGTTCGTCTTTTTTGGCAAAGAACTCAGTAATTGTACTGGTAAGCATCCCAATAAAACCAATCCCCAAGAGCATCAGGACAATCGCAGCTGCCCGGCCAATTCCGGTCTTAGGAATCACATCCCCGTAACCAATCGTAGTAGCAGTTGTAATTGCCCACCACAGGGCTGTTTCGTAAGAGACTTTCTCCGAGATGCAAAACATTGCAGCGGCTACCATTATGACAGCAATCGTAATGTACAAGTAGTAGAGCAACTCATTTCGCTCAAAGAAGACACCCAGCCGACCGGTAAAACCGACCAAACGCATAATGCGCATGAGTTTAAGCATCTGAAAAGTTCTACCAATTTGCCCAATTCGGAAGAGAAAGAAAAGGCTACTGGCAGGAATGATTGATAGAAGGTCAAAGATGTTATCTTTAACAAATTCGCGTTTATTTGGTGAAATAATCAGGCGGATGACATAATCCGTAAAGAAGACCAACCAAATCCCATTGTCAATCATATTGTAAGGGTAGGTATCAATATTGATTCGCTTGGCATAATATGCGATTAGCATTCCAATCGAGATAACGGCTAAGATAGCCATAATAATTTGGTAGACAATGTAGGTAAACTTCTTATGCACGATTTTTTCTCCTGCCCATAGATTTAATTTTATCTTAAGCGTCTCTTAAAAGGGATGCAAGAACTATTCTGCTTTACTTGCGCTTTCGTTCCCATCCGATCGTAATGATTCCAGCAAGAATAGTCCAGACTAGACCAATCAAACTGAGTAATGCCCCTAATTTGATTCCTGGCAACTCATAGCTAAAGGTAACATGGTGAGTTCCGGCAGGTAAGTATACTCCTAAGAAAGCTTGGTTTGTTCGTAAGGTGGTTGCCTTTTTCCCATTAACTTTCGCTGACCAGCCAGTAGAATAAGGAATCGAAGAGGTGAGGACGCCAGGACGAGTCGTTTTAATTGTTCCCTGAACTTGGTTACGTTTGAATTTAACGTCCTTTAGGCGATGGCGCTGCAATGTCTTAACTTCACGATAATAGTTATTATCTAGTTTTTCTGCTACTATCCGGTATTTGAGCTCATAAGTTCCGAGTTTTGAAGGCTGGAAGGTGAGTGAAGTCGGCAGTTTACCATCATAATAACCAATATTAAGGGTCGAATTAGTAACGTGCTTAAACAAAGAAAGAGTACTTTGCCGTGCCTGTTCAATCGTGGCGGTTCCAAACTTACTGCCGATATTAAGCTTAAAGCTAATATCAGGTGAACCATTTAAAACGTGGTAACGCCAATAGCGATAGTGGGTATAGCGCTGATTAATAACATTTCCGGGATTAAGGACCGTTTCCTTCAGATGTGCTTGCTCATAGGCAATCTGTTCTTTCATGGAGAAAGGAGTGTATTTGATCTTCGAAAATTCAATATGCAACTCGCTGCCCTTTAATTTTTGCTGCATTTTTTTACTTTGCAGCTCTGGTAATTGCAATTGATAAGTTTCTTCACTATCGGTATAGGTCAGTTTAGCCGGGTTAACCTTATTCAAGCGGTTGGAAACTAACTCGCTTTTAAGGGGATAGACATGCGTCTTGAGCTTAGCGGCCTTCATTCCTCGGAGCTTTTTTTGCTTATCAACCAGAACACCGGTAGCTAAAACGCGTTCTTTTTCAGTTGGTGAGAGTGATTGATAATCTTTTTTACTAATGTAGTTATCTTGCCAGTAAAGTAATGGGAAGGCATAGTTTGTTTTATACCGCATCGTTTGCGTGGGCACAAACTCATCCTTGCTTTTGGGATTGCTTGGCTGTCCTTCATCATAATTGATGACTGGATCAGTTGCTTTATCTAAAAAGTAACCAGCGGGAATCTTTGTCGCGTTATCACCATTGCTTTGAACAAAAACATATTTAACGCCAAAGAAATTGTTCATAATTGTCCGATCATCGGCTTGCCGAATGGGGATGTTAGCCTGATACTGGTTATTTTGTAGGCTTGTATTAAACTGTCCCAAATATTTATTTTGCAGTGAATAGTAAGAATCAATGTTATGCAATCCAGAAGTAAGGTCATTATCAAGGTTCGGGCCGTCAATAATCTTATTTTGGCTAATTGTTGAAACGCGGTAAAAAGAATTGTTCTTCAAATCCTGATCAAGGTTACCGTAACGGTTGCTGGTAATTGCTTGATACTCTCCCCGACTCAGCATACTACTAGAGAAATCTCCGTTATAGGGAAAAGCCGCGTAAATTGCGTTCACCCCGGCGTTAAGCATTATAATTGCTAGTAGCCACCGGTAAGGATGAGTAAGTTTATTTAAGTGAATCAACCAGATGGCCATTAGGGAGCCAATTAAGAAAATAACCGGCATAAAAATATCATTCTCATTGTCAAAGAAGAAGGTTGCGATCAAGATAATGAGGTAAATCCCCGTTGCCCAACTTAGGACCGCCATTGTCTTTTGATCAAGCGTCGGAATGTTCTCTGCTAGAATACAGACGGCCATTGCTAATGGAAGGTAGATCAAGAGCGTCCAACGGTTAGAAGCTGACATCATTCCGTTGAAGAAAGCGCCGACTGCTGGAATTAGCAGCATGATGAGCGCTAGACCAAGGCTAATCGTTAGCAGGGGATACTTTCGGGGACGAGAATAAATGTAAACAAGGGCGATAAAACCAATTGAAACGATCCCTAGCGCAGACCAGAACATGAAATACCATTGACCACCGTTAATCAGTGACTTAGGCAAAAAGAGGTAGTAGTAAAGAGGATAGGTTTTTAAACCATTAGCAAATAATGATCCAGTCCTGGTTGAATTTGTGACCGCGATAATTTCGGGAACAAGCAAAACCGCTGATAAGAGGACACTAGTAATTGTTGCAAAAGCAAGTTTAAGAAAAGTTTTCCCGTAATTAAGCGTGCGACGATAATGTGTTCCTACTCGAAGAACAAGATAGAGGAATGAACCAATTCCTAAAACGTAAGCAAGGTAATAGTTGCTTACTAACATCCATGTAAAGGCACCAACAAGCGGCCAGGGTGATCCTTCTTGTAGTATCCGCTCAATCTGGACCACAATTAACGGAAAGATGATAAATGGCGTGGTAAAGAAAGGCTGGGCGATACAAGCATAGAGTAAAAACGAATTGACCAGGTAGGTTGTTGCCCCCATCAAAATGACGCTATTGCGAAACTTAAAGTGTTGAGCAAAATAGACGAAAGCGAGGCCAACACAATACATCCGGATAATATTAATTACCTGGTAGGCGAGGGTAATCTTTGCCGCGGGAAAAAGTAGTGCAAGGTAAGAGAAAACGTCTCCAATCGTATAGTAAGAATATACTTGAAAGGTATCACTGCCTAGTCCCATTTGCCATGACCAGAAGTTTAGGCGGGGATGGTGGAAGAAGCTAATCAGTGCTTCCCGATACTTTGCTAGTAAGGGCAAATGCTGGTTGAGAGCATCTTTGCTAAGGATAAAAGTATGACCAGTAATTAAGTATGTCCCGAAAATACATAAGGCTAAGAAGATGAATAAAATAGTGTATTCACCGTATAGTCTTTTTACCGGTCGTTTTTTAAATGAGAAATCCATAATTCCTCCTTGGATTAACAATCATTTTTTAGGATGTCTCTAATATTTTAACAAAAAAATATTAAGAGTGACGTTCTTAATTTTAGCGGACATTCTTAGAATTTGGGTGGTAAGTTCTAAAATGATCAATTACAATAAAAAAGATCTTTATATTAAAGGGGTAATTTTATGGAAAATATAGGTAACTTTACAGTAGCAAAACGATGGGGATCTTTTCTGCTACTATATTTAGGATATATGATTTTATTTGCTGACCGAACAGTGATGAATATTTCCCTTGCTTACATCGGTAAAGACTTTCATGTCGGAGCAGCAGCATTAGGGGCAACCGCCAGTGCGTTCTTCTTAGGGTACACTTTAATGCAGATACCTGGGGGATACTTAACTGATAAGTTTGGTAGTAAATTGATGGTGATTATTTCCCTGTTTGCCTGGTCGTTGATGACGATGGTGACTGGCTGGGCATGGTCGCTTGCTGCCTTGATTGCGATTCGGTTTCTGTTTGGGATTGCAGAAGGACCATATCCAGCAGCGGCATTAAAACGAATTTCTGAAAATTATGATAAGAGTGAGAAATCACAGGCAACTTCTGCCTTAATTTCATCGAATTATGCCGGGGCAGCAGTAGCACCACTAATTATTGTGCCAATTATTGCTAGCAGTGGTTGGCGAAATGCCTTTGTTTGGCTTGGGGTTGGTGGGTTTATTATTTTACTTGCCTATTACCTGGTAGAACGGCCAATTAATAGCAGTCAAGAAAACGGACAGGCGCGTCCCAAAATTGAATGGAAAAAGATTGATCACCGTGTCTGGGCTTTTGTGGTAATTGGGCTTGCCCTGAATATCATTACTAAGGGCCTTGAAACCTGGATGCCAGTTTATTTCTTACAGGAACAAGGAATTAACTTGAAGAACTTGGCCTGGTTAGTACCACTGCCAGTTATTTCTGGAGGTATTGCAGCATTTATTTCTGGCTTTGTGATGGTGCACTTGTTTAAGAAGCATGAACGGTGGATGATTAGCATTGCTTCATTCCTGACCCTGGTTTTCATGTTCGGTCTCTTCAAGTCAACTTCATTAGTAGGCGTTGTGATCTTTGATGTCTTGATCTATTTCGTTAAATCATTGGCATTTACTGGTATCTTTAGTTTCATTGCGCAGATTTTATCGGAGAGAACTTATGGATCATCAATTGGGATTGTTAACTTTGGTGGGCAACTTGGTGGCTTTGTTGGTCCGCTCTTAATTGGGTGGATTGTCCAAGCAGCTGGCTCATATTCAGCCGCTTTCTTCGGCCTTGTTATCAGTGCATTGGTTGCAGTGATTGCATGTTTGTTTATTAGAAAAGCGTAAAAAATAAGGTGTTGAGAGAAAATAAAAAGCTTTCTCTCAGCACCTTATTTTTGCTTTATAAGTCCTTACTTCATTAATACTTTTAATAGCTTGCCGTGGCAACGATGCAAGGCACTTTGGACGCTCCGTTTAGAGCAATCAAGAGTACCAGCAATCTCAGTTATCGAATAACCAGTATGGAGATAAACTAGTACTTTTCGTTCAAATGTAGAACAATGGCAAAGTAAACGGTCAAGACTCTGCCGGCAATAAATAATGTCATCAGGGGAATGATGTAAAAAGTCGGTAAGTGTTTCAGCAAAATCATCGCTTAATGCGTAAAGACAGCCTGCTGGGATCCGTTTGTGAGCCTGAGTTTGTCGTTGGATATCACGAATCCGGTTGGTTAAGCATTCCTTAAAAAAGCAGCTAAACATGCGCGGACCTTGATTATTGTATAAACGAATAACTTCTAGCATCACAAGGCGGGCTTCCTGTTCCCAATCTGCCAATTCAAGGCCGCTAATATTATATCGTTGCCACAGTCGGCGAACGAGCGGCCAATAACGGCGAAATAACTCTTCGAAGTCCTTATTGCTTCCGCGACGGGTATTGTTAATCAACTTAAGGTACTTTTCTTCATCTTCTTCATTGAAGCGCATATCAAAAATGCTCTCCTTTAAAACTATAATTTACGCGACATGCTTCCCATCATAGTGTTTGTCCTATTTATTTTTCTTCTCCCCAAATAGGTAAACTGACGACCTAAAAGAAGGGATTCATTCCTTAATTCAGGCAAGATAAAACGTTTTAATTTTATCACGCAGTTCGCCTCGCGTTGGTATTAATTTATCAAATGTCTTATTTTAGAACAATAACAGAATTTGTATAATCAGAACGATTAATCGAACGTTAAAGCGAAAAAAGATAGTAACAAAGGTGCATAACCATTTTTTATAATTCCGAATAATTTTATTTTCAAATACTAATTAAAGAATTGATCAGAAATTTACGGGTGAGGCTGGTTGATTAGGGTAACTATACTGGTACTAGTGCATTGATCATTACAATGGATATCGACTTGCCAGGTTTGGATTCGTCGTCCACATTTAATCGGCGTTGCAATGGCCCTTAATTCACCATTCGATACCGCAATGAGGTGCTCTGTGGTAATATTAACACCGAGAGCTATTTGATCTTGTTGACGATCAGCTAACCATTGATTGGCACCTAAGGAAGCTGCGGTTTCAGCGAGGACTGCATTTATCCCACCATGAACGATTCCATAAGGTTGCTTGAGTTTATCACTTACTTTAACAGTGATAACGCATTTGTTAGCTGTGACTGATTGAGTTTGAATATCTAAATTTTCTAATAGGTTCATTATTATTGACCTCACAAAAGGAGTAGAGTAGTTATGACAACAGTTGATTGGCAACCGGTTAAAGATTATTCTGAAATTATTTTTGAACGAGCGGGAAAGATTGCAAAAATTACAATGAATCGTCCAGAAAAGATGAACGCCTTTACCCCCGTTACAATTCAAGAAATGATCGACGCGTTTACCATCTGTCGTGATGATAGCACAATTGGGGTGATTATCCTAACCGGTGCCGGTGATAAGGCTTTCTCATCTGGTGGTGACCAAGGAGTTCGGGGTAACGGTGGATATGTCGGCCCCGATAAGATTGCCCGTCTCAATGTCCTTGACTTGCAGCATTTAATCCGGATTATCCCTAAACCAGTCATTGCGATGGTAAAAGGTTGGTCAGTTGGTGGCGGAAATATCTTGCAACTTGTCTGTGACTTAACAATTGCTGCTGACAATGCTAAATTTGGGCAAACCGGTCCCAAGGTCGGCAGTTTTGATGCTGGCTATGGATCTGGTTACCTTGCCCGCGTGATCGGTCACAAACGGGCAAAGGAAGTCTGGTTCTTAAACCACTTCTACAGTGCCGAAGAAGCCTACCAGATGAACTGGATTAATAAAGTTGTGCCATTAGACCAAGTTGAATCGGTTACCTTGGACTGGTGTAACGAAATTTTGAAGAAGTCACCAACGGCATTACGGTTTATTAAGGCTGCTATGAATGCTGATACTGATGGACTAGCTGGCCTCCAACAACTCGGTGGTGATGCGACGATGCTCTTCTACACCACTGATGAAGGTAAAGAAGGGCGCGATGCCTTTAACGAAAAACGGGACCCTGATTTTGACCAGTTCCCTAAATTCCCATAAAAAGAGGCAATTTAAATGGAAACACAAAACTGGCTATTAAAGCAAGCGGCAACTCAGCCGAACCAGATTGCAATTGATGACGGTAATGAGCGCCTATCATTTGCTGAATTAAAAAAACAAGTAGAGGTACTTGTGGGAAAAATTGACCACCTTAATCCTGGTTCGCGGGTAGGCCTCCTAGCTACTAATACTCTGATGAGCTATAAATTAGCATTAGCAATCATGTGTAGTGGCCGCACGATTGTCTGGTTGAACTGGCGGCTTGCCGGTGAAGAGCTTGAACGACAGATTAAAGATAGTGGGCTTCAGTTGTGCTTGGTTGAAAATTCTCTCTGGCGATCAGGAATGACGAATCCTTTTAAGTCTTACAGTGCATTCTTGATAACAAATGCTGATCCAGGAGAGTTGATTTCAGTATTTAAATCAGACTGGGTAGCCAGCATCATGTATACTTCTGGGACGACCGGTAAACCTAAAGGAGTTTTGCAAACTTTTGGCAACCATTTTTATTCAGCAGTCTCTTCTGCATTGAATTTAGGTTTATCGTCCGCAGATAAGTGGTTGTGTGTAGCGCCGATCTTTCATATTAGTGGTTTTTCGATTATTATGCGGGGATTAATTTACGGGATGACTGTTCGCTTGGTTGAGAAGTTCCGTGCTGAAGAAATTGAACGAATTTTAGCAAATGAAACTGTCACCATTATGTCGGTTGTGCCTTTTATGCTGAAAAAACTCATTCAGCAGCAAAATAAGACTAATACGCACTATAATTCAGCATTTCGTTGTATGTTACTTGGGGGCGGAACGATTGATCGAGAAACGCTCGAAGCATGTTTGCAACGGTCAATTCCTGTTGTTCAATGCTATGGAATGACGGAAACATGTTCCCAAATTGTCGCATTACGGTCAGCTGATGCACTCCTAAAATTAGGATCAGTTGGGCAGCCACTATTCTCAACCCAACTAAAACTTAGTAAAGATGGTGAAATTCTGCTGAAAACACCGGCTTTAACTCCGGGCTATCTTAACCTGCCTGATAAGTTGCCTTCTAAAATGATTGATGGTTGGTACCGGACAGGAGATGTTGGTCACCTGGATAAAGAAGGGTACCTCTATATCGATGGCCGCGCAGATGAAATGTTGATCTCTGGCGGAGAAAATATTTTCCCCCAAGAAGTTGAGCAGGTCTACCAACGTTACCCACAAATTAATGAAGTTGCAGTCGTTGGTCAAAATGATTCTGTCTGGGGACAAGTACCAGTTGCCTTTGTCGTCAGTGATCGTCGTCTTTCTCCAACTAAGTTAATAAATTATGGTTATGAACATCTGGCGCGATATAAGGTTCCTCAACACTATATTTTCGTTTCAGAATTGCCGAAAAACGCAAGTGGCAAGATTCGCCGGTTTATGTTACGAGAAAAATTGAATAATGAGTAAAAAAACGAGGCTGAGAGAAAACAAAAGTTTTCTCCCAGCCTCGTTTTTACGAACAATAGCAAGATAACGTGGAAAATAACCATACGTCTCCAGATTTTTATAATTGCTTTTTATTCTTTGCCAGCTTTTTGATTTCACAATCGTAGTCACAAGCTGCACATTTACCTTGCTTGCCTCGTTGAAAAGTTTTAACAAGGAGGTAAAAGGCTAACGCAATAATTGCAGCAATAATAATAAAGTTAATAATTAATTTCATTTTAAATCACCCAATAAACAATCGACCAATTTGAAAGATAATAAATGCAATCCCATAAGCAACGACTAAACTGGATGCAACAGAATAAAGCATCCACTTAGTCGAACCAGTTTCTTGCTTAATAGTTGCTAACGTTGCGAAACATGGTGCGTATAAGAGAATAAAGACTAGTAACGTATAAGCAGAAAGCGGAGTCATAAACTGGCCAAGTGAAGCAATGAGGAATGCTTTACTGCTTGTGTGGAACATTACCATCATACTAGAAGTAATAACCTCTTTGGCAAGGATTCCTGTAAACAAAGCACTGATTGGCTGCCACTGGTCAAGACCAATTGGCTTAAAGACCGGAACAAGGATGTGTCCAAGGCCGGCTGCAAAACTATTAGCCGAATTAGTAACAAAACCGCTAGGACCAAAACTTGATAATATCCAGATTAAAACAGTTCCGGCAAAAATAATTGTCCCAGCTTTTTTAATAAATCCCTTACCCTTATCCCATGTGCCGTGCCAAATTACATCAAGACGGGGAAGATGATAGTGCGGGAGTTCAACTACAAAAACTGAACTTTCTTTTACTTTAAAGATTACTTGATAGAATTTTGCCATTGCTAAAGCCACGACAATCCCTAGGAAGTAGACTGATAAAACAATCAGTGCTTGGTGACGTGGGAAGAAGGCGGCAACGAATAAGCTATAAATCGGTAGGCGGGCTGAACAGCTCATAAACGGCATGATTAAGGTAGTGATCAGTCGTTCTTTAGGCTGTTCAATTGTTCGTGCGGCCATGATTCCCGTAACATTACAACCAAAACCGATGATTAATGGAATAAAAGATTTACCGTTTAAACCAATCATCTGCATAACCCGGTCTGTTACTAAGGCTGCCCGCGCCATGTAACCAGAGTCCTCAAGCAGGGAAATACAGGCAAAGAGCATGAAGATTTGCGGAATAAAGGCTAAAACTCCTCCAACTCCGGCAATAATACCGTTAACGACTAGCGACCGTAATGCGGGAATTGCCCCGAGACTAGCTAAGGTTTGGTCGGCGGTAGTTGAAACCGGGCCTGATATAAATTGATCAAGCATATCGGAAAGTGGGGTACCAACCCAATCAAAAGATAGTTTAAACATTATAAAGAAAATTAAGACAAAAATTGGTAAGCCAAGAATCGGATTGGTAACGATTTTGTCGATTCGACTTGTTAGCTCAACTTGACCACCGTTGCTAAGTGGATGCCGCGCCTGATCAAGCGTGTCCTCAATAAACTGTAGCCGGACTTCAAAGATCTGGTCAGCAAACTTTTGCGCGTCATAATATTTTTGTTGCGAAAGCAGGGGAGTTAGCTCTTTTTCCTGGGCAAATTTGCGGATTACTTTATTCTTACTTATGAATTGAATCGCTAACCAACGCGCAACTTGGGGCGCAAAAGAATAATTGCTTTCCAGCGCTGTACTTGCCTGCCTGATTGCTTGTTTGATCATCGGGGGATAATCTAAATCTAGTTGGGTAGGATGGAGCGAATTACAATTGATAGTTTCTTTTCGTAATTGATCAATTCCTTGGTGTCCGCGCGCATTTGTTGTCATTACTTTACAACCCAGCCTTTTTTCAAGCAGGTCGAGGTCGTAGTCATACCCTGATCGACGGAGGTCATCAATCATGTTAAGAACCAATACAACAGGATAACCGAGTTCCAATACCTCGATTGTTAGCAAAAGGTTTCGTTTTAACTGACTAGCATTTGTAATATTTAAGACCATATTAGGTTGATTATGCATTAAGTAGTTAGTTACCACTGCTTCATCTTTTGTCAAAGGATCGAGTGAATATACACCAGGTAAATCGATGATAACAATATCCGTTCCCTTAAGCGTCCCTTGTTTCTTTTCAACTGTGACTCCTGTCCAATTACCAACATAGGCATATTTATCAGTGAGCGAGTTAAACAGGGTAGTTTTGCCAGTATTAGGGTTTCCAATCAGCGCAACTGTTGTCATCTCACTTTGCCTCCGTAAGCAATGCGAAAACGGTGTACCGCAAACCGATTCGTTGGTGGTCATTTTCGATTATCACTGGGCCATGAAAGGGGTATTTTTGAACTACTTTAATCGGACACCCTTCACATAAGCCCATATCATGTAGTCGGGCGGCAGTGGCTGTATTTAAACAGTCAAATGAGTGAAGAATATAATTTTGTTGAATCATTATCGCCACCTACCTTATTGAATATTCCAAAATTATATAAACACTATATTATATCTTCATTATACACTTAAATCATTTATTGAGAAAGCGCTTAAAATAAATTGAGATGAATAGTTTTATTTTTTTATTATTCGGATATAATAAGAATGTAAAGAATTTATTGATATTTATGGAATATTTACCGAGAATATTTTGGAATATTTTGGAATATTTCGGATCAGGAGGATGAATTTTATGGCAACACTAGAAATAAAGGATCTTCACGTTTCAGTTAAAGATGAAGAAAGTAAAGAAGAAAAGGAGATCCTTAAAGGGGTTAACCTCAAGATGAAGACTGGAGAAATCCATGCAATTATGGGACCAAATGGAACTGGTAAGTCTACTCTTTCTCAAACCATCATGGGTCACCCTAACTATCATGTTACGCAAGGAGATATCCTTCTTGATGGGGAGAGCATTGTTGACATGCCAGTCGATGAACGGGCACGAAAAGGCCTTTTTCTTGCAATGCAATATCCCGCTGAAATTCAAGGGGTTACTAATGCTGAATTCCTTCGAGCAGCGATCAATGCTCGTCGTCCTGAAGATGATCAAATTTCGGTAATGGACTTTATTAAGAAACTCGACAAGAATTTGGAATTGCTTGATATGAGTCAATCCATGACTGAACGTTATCTTAATGAGGGATTCTCTGGTGGTGAAAAGAAGCGGAATGAGATTTTGCAGCTTTTAATGATTGAACCTAGTTTTGCGATTCTTGATGAGATTGACTCTGGACTTGATATTGATGCCCTTAAGGTGGTTTCAAAGGGTGTTAATTCAATGCGGGGCGACAACTTTGGTTCATTAATTATTACCCACTATCAACGTCTTTTGAACTACATCGTTCCTGATACAGTTCACGTAATGATGGGTGGCCGAATTGTTAAAACTGGTGGCCCTGATCTTGCCAAGAAACTTGAAAATGAAGGTTACGCTGGCTTACGTGACGAATTAGGTCTTGATATCAAACTTGTAGATGATGAAGACTAGGAGGCAGTTTGATGACAGAATTAAACTCAGCAAAAGAACAAATAATTGCTGCTAGTAAGGCAAATAATGAACCTCAGCAATTGATTGATCGCCGGCTTAGTGCTCGGGAGTTGATGGAAAAGCTCCGTTTGCCACGAATGCAACGGTTCGATTTTCGAACTTGGCCCCTTATTGCGGATCGGCCATTGAAATGGGTTGAATCAGATACCAGCTTAGTTGAAAAACCAGTCGCCGATGATGAAGTAATTAAGGTAACCCAGTTGGGACAAACTTTGCTCCACGTTAACTTGCCGCAAAAGCTTCAAGATCAGGGGGTTATTCTCACAGATATCTTTACTGCTGCGCGCGAATATCCTGAACTTTTCAATAAGTATTTCATGACTGCTATTAACCCCGAAGAAAACCTCTTAACTGCTTATCATCTTGCCTACCTTAATGCCGGTTTATTCCTCTATATTCCAAAGAACGTTGAAATTGAAAAGCCAATTGAGGCCGAGATTATTCAGGACAGCACTCAAGATGAGCCCTTGATTTCGCATATTCTAGTAATTGCTGATCGTGGCAGCCGAATTAAGTTTATCCAACACCTTACAACGGTTGGTGACCATGAGAATGCTGCTAATATGATGATTGAATTAATGGCGCAGGAAAATAGTGAGATTGACTTTTCTTCCTTAGATGAATTTGGTCCTCATACCCATACTTACTTTAAGCGGCGTGCCGACATTGGCAAGGATGCGCACGTTGAATGGGCAGTTGGCTTAATGAATGATGGCGCCACAGTTGGTGACATGGATTCCGAATTGCTAGGTGATGGGGGTTATGCTAACTCAAAGATGATTGCCGTAACTACTCGTGACCAAGAAGTTGGCGTCAACAACCGCGTTACCAACCACGGCAAGCATACTACCGGATTGATAAACCAGCGAGGTGTCATTCTTGAAAAGTCTGAATTGATTTTTAATGGAATTGGGCAAATTATTCATGGTGCTCATGGTGCAAAGGCTGATCAACAAAATCGGGTGTTGATTATGTCTGATCAAGCACGGGGAGATGCTAACCCAATTCTGTTAATTGACGAAAATGATGTTGAGGCAGGACATGCGGCTAGTGTTGGCCCTGTTGATCAACAACAAATGTATTACTTAATGAGTCGGGGAATTCCGCGCGCACAAGCAGAACGAATGGTTATTCGAGGATTCTTAGGAGCAGTCTTGAGTGCAATCCCAGCAGCGGATGTACGGAATAAGTTAATTACGATTCTTGAAAGGAAGCTCGCCGATGGACAACAATACGAATGATTATTTAGCCGACTTTCCAGCACTTAATCAGCGGGTTAATGATGAACGCTTAGCCTACCTTGATAATGCTGCGACTGTTCAGCGCCCGCGTCAGGTAATTCAGGCACTTGCTAACTTTTATGAACAAGATAATGCAAATGTTCATCGAGGGGTTCATACGCTAGCAGAACGTGCAACTAAGGATTATGAAGAAGCGCGAAAAAAAGTGCAAAAGTTTATTAACGCGTCGAGTGCTAATGAGATTATCTTTACAAAGGGGTGTACGGATGGGTTGAATCTCGTCGCTGCAACCTATGGCGAACAAAACATTCAACCTGGTGATGAGATTGTTATTTCAATAATGGAACACCATAGTAACCTTATTCCTTGGCAACAATTAGCTAAGGAAAAGGGTGCTACCCTGAAATATATTGAATTAACTCCAGATGGCGAACTTGATCTTGCGGATGCTAAAAAGAAAATTACCGATAAGACAAAGCTTGTGGCAGTAGCCCATGCTAGTAATGTATTAGGAACAGTGACGCCCTTGAAAGAATTAGCAGCGATTGCGCACCAACATGGGGCAATCGTTGTCGGTGATGGAGCGCAAGCGGTTCCCCATATGCCAGTCGATGTACAAGATCTTGATGTTGACTTTTACGCCTTCTCTGGTCATAAGATGATGAGCCCGATGGGAATTGGGGTTTTATACGGAAAAGAGAGTTTATTACGAGCGATGCCTCCTTACCAATACGGTGGGGAAATGATTAATGATGTTCACCGGGATGAGAGTACATGGGCTGATATCCCGTTTAAATTTGAAGCAGGAACCCAAAATATTGCCGGGGCAGTTGGTCTTGGAGCCGCAATTGATTATTTAAATGGTATTGGAATGGATAGGATTGTGCAAAAAGAACAGGAACTTGTTAACTATGTTTTGCCCAAGTTAATTGCCATTCCAGATGTCGAAGTTTACGGTCCGCAATCGCCAGCAAAGCATACTGGGGTAATTGCCTTTAACATCAAAGGCCTTCATCCCCATGATGTTGCTACGGCCCTTGATATGGATGGGGTAGCAGTCCGCGCAGGTCACCATTGTGCGCAGCCACTCATGGAAGACTTGGGAGTAACAGCAACCGCTCGTGCCAGTTTTTATTTTTACAATACTAAAGAAGATGCTGATCAATTAATTAATGCAATCAAAGAAACAAAGGAGTTCTTTAACATTGGGACTATCTAAGTTAAATGGTTTATACCGTGAAGTGATTCTCGATTATGCCGATCATCCACATAATAAGGGAGAATTAGCAACTACTACGAATGCAATGACCCTTCATAATCCTACTTGTGGAGATACGATTAATCTTCAGGTCGAAGTAGAAGATAACAAGATCAAAAATATTGCCTATACTGGTGATGGTTGTACTATTAGTCAAGCATCAGCAAGCATGATGACCGATGCTGTTAAAGGAAAAACAACTGAAGAAGCCCTTGCGATGGCAAAGACTTTTTCTGATATGGCAATCGGTAAAGAACATTCAGAAGCTGACTTGGATCAACTAGGAGATGCCCGGATTCTTACCAGTATTATGGAATTCCCAGCTCGAATAAAGTGCGCCACGCTCTCATGGTGGGCATTACAACGAGCACTGTTGAAGGATAGCGAGGAGGAAGAAGATAATGAGTAATGATGCAGCAAGCATTATAAATAATAATGACCAGTACGAATACGGCTTTCATGATGATGTTGAGCCGGAATATTCAACTGGGAGAGGGCTGACAGAAGAAACTGTCCGCAAAATATCAGCTGCTAAGCATGAACCTCAATGGATGCTGGATTACCGGCTTAAGGCCTACAAGATTTATAAAGAATTGCCGATGCCAAAATTTGGGCCAGATTTATCAGAATTAGACCTTAAGAACATGCTTTACTACCAAAAGATGACGGATAAAAAGTTTCGCGACTGGGATGATGTGCCCGAAGATTTAAAACGGACTTTTGATCGCTTAGGGGTTCCAGAAGCAGAGCGAAAATACCTTGCCGGTTCATCTGCTCAATATGAATCCGAAGTTGTTTATCACAATATGAAAAATGAGTTTGAAAAGCTGGGGATTATTTTTGCTGATACAGATACAGCCTTAAAAGAGTACCCAGAATTATTTAAAAAATGGTTTGGTAAATTAGTTCAACCAACTGATAATAAATTTGCGGCCCTAAATGCAGCAGTATGGTCGGGTGGTTCATTTATTTATGTACCAAAGGGCGTTAAGACAAAGACGCCAATTCAATCTTACTTCCGGCTTAATGCGGAAAACTCAGGACAATTTGAGCGAACCTTGATTATTGTTGATGAAGGGGCAAGTGTCGATTATGTTGAAGGATGTACTGCTCCCAATTACTCTTCTGATAGTCTCCATGCTGCGGTTGTTGAAGTTAACGTCTGCAAGGATGCTTACTGCCGCTACACAACTATTCAGAACTGGTCTGATAATGTTTATAGTCTAGAAACAAAACGGGCCGCAGCGGCAGAAAATGCAACCATGGAATGGGTTGATGGGAACCTTGGCTCAAAAGTTACGATGAAGTACCCAAGTGTCTACCTTAATGGTGAGGGTGCACGTGGAACCATGCTTTCTATCGCAGTTGCCAGCAACGGAATCCACCAAGATTCGGGAGCCCGAATGATCCACAATGCTAAAAACACATCTAGTTCAATTGTTTCAAAATCGATTGCTAAGACAGGGGGCTCAACTGATTACCGCGGAACAGTCCGCTTTGGTAAGCACTCTGATGGCTCTAAAGCCCACGTTGAATGTGACACGATTATTATGGACGACCAATCATCATCAGATACGATTCCATATAATGAAATCGACAATGCCCATGTCGCAATGGAACATGAGGCTAAAGTATCTAAGATCTCTGAAGAACAACTTTACTATCTTATGAGCAGGGGAATTTCAGAAGCAAAGGCAACTGAAATGATTATTATGGGCTTCGTGGAACCATTTACGAAGCAATTGCCAATGGAATATGCAGTTGAATTGAATCGTTTAATCAGTTTTGAGATGGAAGGTTCAATTGGTTAATTGAATTAACAAATAAGTTTGGAGGAACGTTTATGGCTGACGAAAAAGATACCCCCTTTTCCCCAATTGAAAATAAAGTGATGGATGCGTTGGAAGAAGTTATTGATCCAGAATTGGGGATTGACCTCGTTAACCTTGGCCTTATTTATGATGTTAAGGTTGATGATAATGGTGAATGTACGGTCACAATGACTTTAACGACAATGGGCTGTCCATTAGGCGACATCTTAAATCGCGACATTACCAAGGCAGTTACTTCTGTTGAAGGTGTAACTAAATGTAATATTAATCTTGTGTGGGAGCCGGTTTGGGATTTGTCAAGAATGAGCAGGTTTGCTAAAATTGCATTAGGAATTCACGGCTAGATATAGGAGGTCAGACATGGATATTAAACGCTTTGTTTATCAACGAAAGAGGCTTGGCTATTCACAAGTTGCCTTAAGCAAGGGGATTTGTACCCAGTCGACCTTAAGTAAGTTTGAAAGCAATGGTCAAGTACCATCACTCACGATTCTGGCGCAGCTTTGCGACCGTCTAGGACTAACGATTGATGATTTAAGCAAAGACAATACATCCTCAATTCGTTATATGAGAAGTCTGCTTGACCAGATTGAATTGGCTTTAATGATTGAACACTTTCCTCAGGCAGTTAGTAACCTTAAGAAGATTCGGCTTGAAGAGTTAAAATCGCCACAAGATCGGATGCAATATTATTATTTAAAAGGGATGATTTATACCTTAACTAATAATAACGCATCGACAAGTCTCTTTAACTTTACTAAGATTTTAGATGAACTGGATGAGCAACATCGGACGATCTTTTCACCATTAGCATATTTAGGATCAGGGATTTTATATGCACGACAAAATTCAATGGAACATGCTGATTTCTTTTTCTCAAAGGTTATTTCATTTTTAAGATCAAAGGCTGATGAAGACTTAGCGGGTGTTGATCGGAATTATTATCTACGGATTGTAACGATGATGTACTACGCTGCCGAGTACCATTCATTAAATAAGCGGCTAGAGGTTAGTAACCAAGTTTTGGAGGCTACGACAAAGATCTGTGCTAGCAATCATGTTACTTATTTCTTACCACGAATTAAATTACTAGAAGCAAATAATGCAATTGAGTTAGGAGAAAGCTCGAAAAAAATACGCCGGCTTTTAACTGAAGCAGAAGTATTTGCTCGCTTCAATAAAAACAATGTTGTTGAAGTTCAAGTAGCTGCTCTGTTAAATAACTTTGATAAGACAATTAGTAATAAATGAAAATAATGAGGCTGGGAGAAAACTTTGTTTTCTCTCAGCCTAAATGGTTTTCGCGAATAATAGTAAGATAACGTGGAAAACCAAATAGGCTAGCTCCGCGTCGTAATCACAAGGCTCGAGGCTAAGTACGAACGACAATCAGCCCGTGCCGTGCTAATCACCGTTCTATCCTTAGCCCACCGCCTTGTCGAGAAGATTATTTTCCACTCCCTTTATCTATAGGTCTACTAACCGATGTTTAACTGCATAGTGGAGAAGTTCTGCGTGTGAAGCAAGGTTTAATTTTTGCATAATCTTTGTCTTATGGGCTTCAACAGTTTTAGGAGATATAAACATCTTAGTAGCGATTTCTTTGTTAGTATATCCTAGAACAATTAACGGTAAGATTTCTTGCTCACGTTTTGAAAGAGCAATGTAATTTCCTAAATCGAAGTGCGGAGAACCGCCTTTGATAACTAATAAATCTTTCTTTGTTACCATAATATTATTGTCTAAGTATTTTTCGCCATTAATAGCGTGTCTTAGGGCGTGAACTAGTTCTTTCGGTGAGGAGCTTTTAAAGATATAGCCATTTGCGCCATTATAAATTGCCTGATTGATGTATTGAGGTTCACTACGAGAAGAAAAAATAATAATTTTGGGGTTAGGGAAATGTTCATGAATTCTTTTGATTGTGATCAGACCATTTTCACCAGGAGGCATCGCTAAATCCATAATAATGATATCAATGTCTCCTTGTTCAACCCGCAATGAGGCATCTATTCCAGTTGTTTCTTCAGCAATTACTTTAAAATTATCTAGTTGTTCAACCAGATTTTTAACTGCCATTCGAATGATGGGATAATTATCCGCCACAAGTACTCTATACATCAATAAACCTGCTTTCATTCTTAAAGTTATCTCTTCTTCAGTATCTTCTTTTTGCTAATAATTATCAAGATCCAAAAGTTATTTTTCACACTTGCTGAAATAGTTTCAATAAACGGCTGGAATAATTGTGAAAATTTATTGCAGAATAAAACTAATGCTGTAAAATAAAAGAGGATCATTGATGACATGACAACATCAATGGTCCACAGTAGAAGTATGTTGGCGAAAGTGATTGCAGAATCACCTTCGCCTTTTATTATACCAATTTTTTGTCCTATTGTAATAAAGATTATCTTTTTATCTATAAATTATTTTATGAAAAGAGTGAAAAAGGCAAGAAGAGCAATCGAAAAGCCAATTTTAACAATTTTATTAAGTTGATTGAGGAAAAAATAATAATCATCTAATAATTAATGCATTTACGGATTGTTTGATCTAGAATGTAATTATTAGCTATTCTTGAATCAGAGAAAGGTGAAGCATTGATGGCAGAAAAAACATTTACAACAACCGAGCTCGCTGAGTTCGATGGTCGAAATGGACATCCCGCATACGTTGCCGTTAAAGGCGTTGTTTACGATGTCTCTAACGTTCCGCAATGGAAGGGTGGTAAACACCATGGAAACCTTGCTGGTCGTGATTTAACTTCAGTAATGCCTCGTTCTATCCATCTGGAATCAGTCCTTGAAGGTATCCCTGTTGTTGGCAAACTAGTTGACTAGGAATAACTATGTAAAAAGCTAGGAATTGGTAGTCTTAAACTATCTCTTCCTAGCTTTTTATATTGTAACTTTGAAATAAGCTCGCAAGTATTTCGCCAGCCCGTTATGCTCGTTATCAATTGGCGTTACATCATTAGCAATACTTTTAAGCTCAGAAATGGCATTATGCATTGCAACGCCACGTCCAGCTGCATCAAGCATTTCTAAATCATTATGCTCGTCACCGAAAGCAATAATATTTTGCCGGTCAATTTGGTACTGCTTAGCGATATAAAACATTCCTGACTCCTTATGAGTGCCACGATGGATCAATTCTAAGATGTTGTAAGGGCCGCCCCATACTCGTGGTTCAACGAAATCGCCGTATTTTTCATTAACTGCCTTAATGATTTCTTCTTGGTGTTCCGGTTCATATTGGATCGTCATTGCGATTGGATTGCCTGTTAAGTTAGTCGCGGTTAGGATTTGATCATCGCGCAACTTGTTTGGTAAGAATTCAGGTAAATCATTACTAGCTTGATTAGCCCATACATGATGTTTATTTTCAACGGTAATTGTTTTAATTCCTAGTTCTTTCCGGTGGGCTAGGAGATCGAGGGCTAGCTCCCGTGTTAATTCAACATCATATTCTTTATCCCAGTGTTCATGAGGTATATGCGTTAGGGCCCCATTAAAGTTTACCATCGGGGTCTTAATCCCAATTTCATCGTAAATATGTTTGGCAATCCGGTAAGGACGGCCAGTAATGATGCTGACAATATGACCATCCCGGGCAAGGGCACGTAAAGTTGTAATTGTCTCATTTGTTAATTTTGATTGATTATTTAATGTTGTGCCATCAAGATCAAGCGCAATCAAGTGTTGATCCATTACCATCTCACTTCTCTTTCCATAAAAAATTCAATTATAATATTGTAAACAAAAACTTAACGCTTTGCCAAGTATTTTGACTTAAAAAGACTAAAAAATACGTTACAATAAAGATATTACGATAAAGAGGAGCGAGAAACTAACGTGCAATTACCAAATGAATTTGTCACGAAATACAAAAAACTAATGGGAGCAGAGGCCGATGAGTTTTTATCAGCACTTGCCCAGTCAAGTTATAGTGGTTTTCGCGAGAATCCATTAAAGAACGGACAACCAGTTGCAACAATTGAAAAAGCTACGGGGAAAGTACCATATGTGCCGGCAGGATATTATGGCCAAGTGAATGGGAAATCATTAGACCATGTTACTGGGTGGGTATATAGTCAAGAGCCATCAGCAATGTTTGTAGGAGAAGTGGTTAACCCACAAGCAGGAGAACGAGTGCTAGACTTGTGTGCAGCTCCGGGAGGCAAAACAACCCACCTCATCGCTAAAATGAACAACCAAGGGCTATTAGTTGCTAATGAAATTTTCCCTAAACGGGCGAAGATTTTGGCGGAAAACTTGGAACGATGGGGCGCAAAAAATGCAGTTGTTACTAGTGAGAGTCCCGCAGATTTAGAAAAACAATTTCCTCAATATTTTGACCGGATTCTTGTTGACGCGCCTTGTTCGGGAGAAGGAATGTTTAGAAAAGAGCCCGCTGGAATTGAATATTGGTCACCAGAATACCCCGCTGAGTGTGCTAACCGCCAGCAAAAGATCTTAGCATCCGCAATGAAAATGCTAAAGCCAGGAGGAACATTAGTATATTCGACCTGTACTTTTGCACCAGAAGAGGATGAACAAAATATTTCATGGCTGCTCAATAACTATCCAGACTTGAAACTTATCCCAATTGAAAAGGCGTCCGGAATGGATGATGGCCGTCCGGAATGGGGGGATGGCAATGAAGAGTTGAAAAAGACAGTCCGATTATTCCCGCACCATCTCAAGGGGGAAGGACATTTCATTGCTAAGTTAGTAAATGGTGAACCAGAGTCAACTGATAAAAAGCGCAAAAAGAAGAATAAGCGGAAAAAGCAATCGATTGTTAAACCGGACAAAGAACAGGTCAAACTCTTTAACCAGTTTGCTACAAACGTTTTTCCGGACTATCAACCACACCAATTGATTTTATTTGGTGACCAGCTCTATGATTTGCCATTAGAAGAGGACAAGATCGAGGGACTAAATGTACTCCGACCTGGACTTCATCTCGGTGCTTTTAAGAAAAATCGATTTGAACCAGCGTTGGCATGGGCTCTTGCCAGCTTACCACAGGAGGCAAACCGGGTCATTGAACTAAGCCAGGAACAGTGGCACCAATATGTCCATGGGGATGTAATCAATATTGATGCTGACCTTCCGAATGGTTGGTATTTATTAGTATGCGAGGAACATACTGCTGGTTTTGGAAAGTTGGTCGGTAAAACAATCAAAAACTTTTATCCCAAGGGGTTACGTTTTTAAATTAGGAGGATTATCGAGATGAAGGAAAAAGCAGCCTTTCACGTTAACGGCTATCTCGGGTTACTCGGGGCGATTATTATCGGTTTAATTAGTTTGTGGCTGATGTTTGTTGGCTTTACGCGTAATTTTCCGGTGCTTCTGACAATTGGAATTATTTTATTCTTGATTGTGATTCTTTTTAGTACATCATTGACAATTATTCAGCCAAATGAAGCCAAAGTTTTAACTTTTTTTGGTAATTATATTGGGACTATTCGTGATGCGGGCTTATTTATGACAGTGCCATTTACAAATAAGGAGACTGTTTCTCTTCGTGTCTGCAATTTTAATAGTCAGATTTTAAAGGTCAATGATTCAAAGGGTAATCCAGTCGAAATTGCGGCCGTTATTGTCTACAAAGTTGTCGATACCGCAAAAGCGCTCTTTTCGGTTGATGATTATGAGCAATTTGTTCAAATTCAAAGTGAGTCTGCGGTTCGTCATGTTGCTAGTGAATATCCATATGATAGTTTTGAAGATCAAGATGCAATTACTCTTCGCGGAAATCCAACCGAAGTATCAGAGCGGTTAACTGCTGAATTGCAAGAGCGGCTAAACGTAGCGGGGGTCAAAATTATTGAAACACGGTTAACTCACTTAGCCTACGCAACTGAAATAGCCAGCGCCATGCTGCAAAAACAACAGTCATCGGCAATCCTATCAGCGCGGAAGATAATCGTTGAAGGGGCTGTTTCAATTACCGAAGAAGCAATTGAACGACTAAGCAAGGAAGCCAACCTTGATTTAACAGATGAGCAACGTTTGCAAATCATCAATAATATCATGGTAGCAATTATTAGTGAACGGGGAACGCAACCAGTAATAAATACAGGGACACAAGGATAAATGATATATTTAACGATTTTAATGGCTGAGCGGGTTGGTTTAATTATTATTCTAGCGTTTTTGCTAGTTAGTGTGCCCTTGTTCCGCCGCCTGTTATTTAATCAAACCATTAGTGCCAAAATTCAACTAACGATTCTTTTTTCTATTTTTGCTATTATGGCTAATATGACTGGAATAGAGATCGATGCAAATAACCAGTTGCATAACAAAATCATTCTTACGGCCATTTCAACAAATGACTCGATTGTCAATGCCCGAATTTTAGCTGTTTCAGTTGCTGGAATTATTGGTGGGCCATGGGTCGGTAGTTTAGTAGGATTAGTAGCGGGGGTTCATCGGATTATTCAAGGTGCGCCCCTGCAAGGTTGGTTTTATGTGCCTAGTTCAGTTTTGATTGGTGCGCTTTCTGGTTTTTTGTATCATGATCGAAAAAGTTATTTTAAGGTAATGACGCCATGGCATGGTTTTATTGTGGGGATTTTGATGGAAAGTATTCAAATGCTTTTTATCTTACTGTTCAGTCCCACGGGATGGGTCTTAGTTAAATATATTGCCTTGCCAATGATCTTGGTTAATTCGCTGGGGACATCGATTTTCTTATCAATCATTTCAATGTACCTTCACCAAGAGGAAGAACTGCGCGCTATGCAAACTCATTCTGTCTTACAATTAACAAATGAAACCTTGCCTTATTTTCGTCAAGGATTAAATAAAAGCTCAGCGCAACAAGTAGTCAAAATTATTAAAAAATATACTAATTTTGATGCAGTGAGTATCACCGACAGACAACGAATACTGGCGCATATTGGGGCTGGTGATGATCACCATATTCCAGGAAATAGGTTAGAAACTTCTTTATCCAGTAATGTGATCAAAACGGGCCAAATAAAGATCGCAAATAACAGTAAAATGATTGGTTGTATCGATCCCAATTGTCCTTTAGAAGCAGCGATTGTTGCTCCTCTGCGAATTGGGAATGAAGTTATCGGAACGTTAAAAATGTATTATACTGATCAATGGCATTTAACACCGGTTGAAATTCAGCTAGCAATCGGTCTATGTGAGATTTTTGCTAACCAAATTGCATTGGGTGAAGCAGAAGTGCAGGCGCAATTAGTTCGAGATGCTAAGATAAAAGCCTTACAAGCACAAATAAATCCGCATTTCTTTTTTAATGCTATTAATACGATTAGTGCAATTTTACGCCGGGATCAAGAGAAAGCGCGAGAACTTCTCCTCCAACTTAGTAATTACTTCCGAGCTAACTTAATTGGGGCCCGGGAGACCGAAATTACTTTGGGACAAGAGCGAACGCAAGTCGATGCATACCTTGAACTGGAACAAACTAGATTTCCACATAAATATAACATCACCTTTGATCAACAAGTCGAAAATGATGTTTACCTGCCGCCATTTACAATTCAAGTATTAGTTGAAAATGCGCTTAAACATGCTTTCGGAGCACGTAGAGACCATAATAATGTTCAAATAACAATAAAAAGGTTGGAAGCACGGTTAGAAATTCAAGTAGCTGATAATGGGGAAGGGATTGCACCGGAACTTCTTCCTAAGCTTGGAAAAGAACCATTGACATCTTCAAAGGGGAGTGGAAATGCGCTATATAACTTGAATCAGCGCTTAATTGGTCTATATGACCAGCATAGTGCCATTCAAATTACAAGTAGTAATAAAGGAACAAAGATCAAAATTTCTTTACCATATCACACTAAGGAAGGTGCAGACAATGAAAGTCTTAATCGTTGATGATGAACCGCTTGCTCGTGAAGAACTTCATTACTTAATTCAGGGAAATAGTGAAGTTACAGAAATACTTGAAGCAGACGGGATTTTTATGGCAGAGGAACAAGTAAAACATGAACACCCAGATATGGTTTTCTTGGATATAAAGTTATCGGATGGAAATGGGATGGCATTAGCTGAAAAAATAAAATCATTTGAGAATAGTCCTCATATTGTCTTTGCGACTGCTTATGATTCTTATGCGTTAGATGCCTTTGAAGCAGATGCAGTTGACTATATTTTGAAGCCATTTTCTGCTAAAAGGGTCAACGAAGCAATTATGCGGGTTGCAAAATTAATTCCGCCAGATGATGACACTACCAAAACCAAGATGGAATTAAGGCAGAATCCCCGAATTTCGATTCAAAATGACGAGCGAACGATTATTTTACAGAAAAAACAAATACTTTACGTACAGGCACAGCAAGGCTTTGTTTATATCTGGACTCTTAACAAGCATAAAATCATTAGTCGACAGACGCTCACTAATATTTATGACCAATTAAAATCTCCAGAATTTTTACAGATCCATCGTAGTTTTATTGTCAATTTGAATGGTGTAACAGAGCTTCAACCAAGTTTCAATCATACTTATGAACTGACTTTAATCGATGGAAGCAAATTACCAGTAAGTCGTTCATATGTTAATACAACCAAAAAAGCATTAGGTTTATAAAAAGGATTGGTGAATTGTTTATCTTTTCACCAATCCTTTTTTTGTGTAAGGCATTTTAAGCTAACTGGAGGGCATTTTAACGCAAATTTAGGTTATTTAATAGTGAAAACGAATACAAATCAGGAAAAGTTAGTAAAATAGATTGTGATAAATGGTATTAACGTTAATGCCTAAACATATTTATCATGTTTAGGAGGATTATCATGAAGAAAGAAGAAAAGAAGAAAGAAGCGCCCATTCTAGTTCAAATGGGAATCTTTGCTGCAATTTTATTCGTATCACAATTAATCTCTAATCTTTTTCCTAAGAGTTTCGTTGTTCCTACACCATTAATTGGAATGATTTTATTATATATTTTATTAGCTTGCCATATTGTTAAGTTGGAACAAGTTGAAAAGTTCGGAGATTTCATGATTAGTTTAATTGCCTTTCTGTTTGTCCCATCAGGAATTCAACTTGCTGGGAGCCTTGGCTTAATGAAAAAAGAAGGGCTACAAGATGTAATTGTTATTATTATTTCGACAATTATTTTATTAGCAGTAATTGCTTATGTTGGAGCATTCTTTATTGGGGTACATCATAAATTGTTCAAGACTAACAAGGGGGAAACTGATAATGACTAATGTATTTATTACAAATCTGGCGTTACCTTTTACCGGGGTATTTATTTCATTACTGGTCTATTTAATTGGGATGTGGCTTTTCAAAATTAGTAATGGTTTCTTCCTCTTCACCCCATTGTTAGTAGGGATGGTATTAGGAATTGTAATTTTGGCAATCTGGGCCAAGGTTGCTAATTCAACGACCGCAATAGTTTATAAAAAATTTTACCAGCCAGGCGGAAATTTGATTTTTTGGTTCCTAAACCCAGCAACAATGGCATTTGCGATTCCGCTTTATCGCCGGAATGATGTTTTTAAGAAATATTGGGTCGATGTAATTCTCACATTATTTGTGGGTGGATTCATTTCATTATTTTTGATTCAAGGAACAGCTAAATTATTTGCTCTTTCCCGTGTTTCAACCGCCGCTATGCTTCCTCAAGCAGCTACTACCGCTGTTGCGATGCCAATTGCAAAGGGAATCGGTGGTGATCCTGCGGTAACAGCGATGGCATGTATCTTAAATGCGGTTATTATTTATGCCCTTGCCGAATTCCTGATTAAGGTCTTTAGACTAAAGAAAATTTCTAAGGTTGGGACTGGTCTTGGTCTTGGATCCGCTGGTCACACTGTTGGATCTGCTAAGGCGGTTCAACTAGGTTCAATTCAAGGAGCAATGGCCGCAGTGGCAGTTGTTATCGTTTCGTTAGCAATGGACATTTTGGTTCCTATTTATGCTCATCTTTTTATGTAAAATTTAATTAGGGAGAGAAAAAGAAGTATGGCGACAGAAGAACATCAAAAGGTTGTTTTAATTGGTGATGGAGTTGTGGGGTCTGCTTATGCTTTTAGCGTGATCCAGCAAGGTTTAGCTGAGGAATTAGTTATTATAAATAAGAGTAATGAGCGAAGCGTTGGGGATGCACTAGATTTGGAAGACGCAACGCCATTTACTGCCCCAGTAAAGGTTAGGGCTGGTAGCTATCAAGATTGTAAAGATGCTGATATTGTTACTATTTGTGCAGGCGCGGCGCAAAAGCCTGGTGAAACACGGCTTAAATTAGTTGAACGTAACTTAAAGATTATGAAGGAAATCGTTCAAGAAGTAGTTAATACCGGGTTTAATGGAATCTTCTTAATTGCTGCCAACCCAGTCGATATCTTGACATATGCTGTTCAAAAAATTTCTGGCTTTCCAGCACATAAAGTTATTGGATCGGGAACTTCTCTTGATTCAGCACGCTTAAGAGTAGCGATTGGTAAAAAGTTAGCTATTGATCCCCGAGATGTTCATGTTGATATGTTAGCGGAGCATGGGGATTCAGAATTTGCTGCTTATTCTTGTGGGACAATCGGTGGAACGCCTTTAATGGATTATGCCTTGGCTAATGGACTGACAAAGCAAGAATTGTTAAAACTAGAAGAACAAGTACGTAATAAGGCGTATGAGATTATTAATCGAAAAGGCGCAACATATTATGGAGTAGCAACTGCTTTGGCAAGAATAACGAAAGCAATTTTGTATGACCAAAATACAGTATTACCCGTAAGTGCGTATTTAGATGGTGAATATGGGGAAAAGGATATTTACCTCGGAACACCGGCTGTAATTGATAAAGATGGTATTCAAAAGGTAGTAGAATTACCATTAGATTCGCGTGAACAAGAGGCTTTAATTAATTCAGCATCAGTTTTGCGTGAAACCACAGCAAATGGAATGACTAAAGCGGGTCTATTGAACTATCTTTGGAAATAAATAAAAATGACTAAGATTGAGGAGCAATATTTTCCTCAGTCTTAGTCATTTTTGCATTATAGTGACCGATGACGGTTATTTATTTGTTTCGATTAAGTGCTTAGCCAATGCAAAGTTGCCGAGAGTAGCAGAACCATTTCCTGGAACAGAAGGGTTGACAATATATTCATCGAGCGATCCAACTGGAAGATAATCGTTCCATAACATTGCAAATTGCTTTCGAACCCGTTCAAGAAAGGCTGGGCGCGAAACACTTCCACCAAAGATAATTTTTTGTGGCCGTAAAATGGCAGTTACTTGAACCGCAGCTTGTGCAACGTAATATGCCATGATATCCCAAACAGGGTGATTATCGGGAACATCTTCGCCACTAATACCGAGCCGTGCCTTGAAAGTTGGCCCAGCTACTAATCCCTCCAAGCAATCGTGGTGGTAAGGACAGATACCAGTAAAGTTCAGATCAGCTGGATGGCGTTGTAAGCGAACGTGGCCCATTTCAGGGGTACTAATTCCACCAATAAAGCGACCATCTTGAATTGCGCCAGCACCCACGCCAGTTCCAAGGGTATAGTAAACCAAGGCCGGATTATCGTACTTATCTTTTAAATTGACATATTCACCGTAAACCGAACCATTGACGTCCGTTGTCCAGTAGACGGGAATATTGAGGGCATCAGTCATTGTGCCGACAAAATTGCAATTTTGCCACTTAACTTTAGGAGTATCAGTAATATAACCGTACTTTTCACTAGCCGGATTAGTATCAATTGGTCCAAAACTGGCAATTGAAAGAGCAGCTAGTTCAGGGTACTGCTTAAAAAAATCAATTGAAGCCCCTAAAGTTTCTTCGGGGGTAGTTGTAGGGATAATTTTTTTATCAATTTCATTAAAATTTTCATCACCAACGGCACAGACAAACTTAGTACCGCCAGCTTCAATACTTCCTAATAACATAATCAAAAACCTCATTTAATTAAAGTGAACGTTTATCAATCTGATAACCATGTTTGAGTATAAACCTTAGAAAACGGTATCACAAGCACAATTACTCTCTTTTTACTTATAAAACGTTTCACTAATTCAAATTAATTTCTGAACTTTCGCGCCAAGTGGTTTTGGCGGGCAAATTAATATGAATAGGGATATCATTCGGATTATTCAGACGGTGGACCAGTCTTTGAACTGCTATTGTCCCCATTGAAAAACTTGCTGGATTGATCGATGAAAGGGACGGAACTAAATATTCAGCAATATCCGAATCATTATAGCTAATAATTTGAAGGTCTTGGGGAACTTTAAGCTGGTGTTGCTTCAGGGCTCGATATGCGCCGATAGTTAGTTGGTCACTAGCTATTAAGGCAGCCTGAAAATTATCTTTCAAAAGAGTATTCATGCTGTCAAAGCCATCTTTAGGAGTCCACCCATTAAGGACAATCAATGGAGAAATATTATGAAGTCTTGTCCACATCAAATAGGCCTTAGCTCGAATATCTTGATACGAGTCTGTCGTTTCGCCATTATTATTCATGGGATGAATATTTCCACCGATAAAGGCGATTTTATTAAGTCCATTTTCTAGTAACTGATCAAGAACGATCTGAGTAGCTTCAAAATACGAATTACGGATAATATCGTAAGCGGGGAGGTATCGATAGTCGTCAATTAAAACGATATGGGGATTGTTTTTAGCTAAATTAGCGTAGAATTCTTGCGTAAAAACTCCGGCAACAATTACGCCATCATATTTTTGCGCGTCAGTAAATTGAAAGGCTTTATTGGGAAAACGAACAAAAGCTTTGATTTGAATATTTTGCTTGGAAGCTTCTTGAATAATTCCATCATGGACTTGAATGAAATAAGGGTCATGAGCTTCTGTCTCGAGCGAATGAGTTGTAAGTACTAGAATTGAACGAGGAGTTATCGGCGGAGTAACGGCCCTATTTAGATGGGGATGGTAATTATACTTTGCTGCTACTTCTTTAATTCGTGCTCTTGTTTGTTTACTTACTGAAAAAGATGAATCATTGCTTAAGACACGTGAAACGCTGGCAGGAGATACACCAGCCTCACGTGCTATTTTTCTGATACCAGTCATAGGAAAACCTCCTTTTAATCAATTTCTAGCATAACATATTTTTAGTAAACGTTTAGTAGTCAATGGTGACGGTAAATTACTGTTATACCAATAATGAAAGCGCTTGACGAAAAATAACTAAACGTTTATTATAGAATCGATTTCAAGAAAGGGGCCACAACGAATGATTACATTTGATGAACAGCAACGTGTTTTTCACTTAAAAAATAAAGAAATTTCCTATTTATTTTCAGTAGAAGAGGGAAATATCCTCAGTCACCTTTACTTTGGACCGGCAATTCGCAACTACCATGGTGAACGTCGATATCCACGAGTTGATCGTGGATTTTCAGGGAACCTTCCTGGATCGATGGACCGAACTTACTCTAAAGATGATTTGTTGCAGGAGTATTCAGGAAACAATACCGGAGACTATCGCGTGCCTGCGATTATTATCAAAACAGAAAATGGTTCACGACTGACTGATTTCCGTTACAAGTCTTATAAGATTTTACCGGGGAAGCCCAAACTAGCTGGGTTACCTGCATCTTATGTTAAAAGTGATAAAGAAGCAGAAACGTTGGAAGTTATTTTGGTTGATGAAACAATTGGTGCGCAACTCATTCTTTCGTACACTATCTATAACGAACGGCCGGTTATTACAAGGAATGCGCGGTTAGTAAACACAAGCAATCAAGAATTACGAATTGAAAAGATTGCCTCAATGCAACTAGATTTAACTAAACATGATTATGACGTTATCTCCGTTCCAGGCCAGTATGCCCTTGAACGACAACCTGAACGACAAGAATTACGTCGGGGAATAACAGAATTTTCTAGCCGTCGAAATTCTAGTTCTCATCATATGAACCCGTTTGTGGCCTTGGTTGATAAGAATACCGATGAATTTCAAGGAAACGCTTTGGGAGTGCTCCTTGTTTACTCTGGTAATCACCAGTTTACCTTGGAAAAAGATCAGATTGACCAGATTCGCTTAATAACCGGAATTAATGATTATGACTTTGAATGGGTTCTTGAACCGGGAAAAGATTTTCAGACACCGGAAGCAATCATGGGCTTTAGTCAACAGGGCCTAAATGGGATGTCACAAGTATTCCACAAGTTATTACGGGACCGGGTTGCTCGCGGTAAGTATCAATATGCAGACCGCCCAATTGTTATTAATAATTGGGAAGCGACCTTCTTTGACTTTGATGATAAGAAGTTAGACCAAATTATTGATGAAGCAAAGCCATTGGGAATTGAAATGTTTGTTCTTGATGACGGCTGGTTTGGCCACCGGAATGATGATAATTCATCGCTTGGTGATTGGTTTGTTAACCAGGATAAGCTTACTGGTGGATTAAAGCGGGTAGCAGACCGGACCCACGAGCATGGCATGAAATTCGGCCTCTGGTTTGAGCCAGAAATGATTTCAGTCGATTCTAAGTTATATAAGGAACATCCAGACTATGCCTTACATGAACCGAACCGTGGCATGACACTTTCTCGTAATCAATTAGTACTAGACTTTAGCCGTAAAGAAGTCGTTGATAATATTTACAATCAAATGTGCTTAATTTTAGATAAGGTGCCGCTTGACTATATTAAATGGGACTTCAACCGTAATCTTACTGAAGTCTTCTCTAGCGCAGCGGATGCAGACCATCAAGGAGAAATTAGCCACCGTTATGTTTTAGGTTTATATGACTTAATGGAGCGGTTAGTTACCCGTTATCCTAATATTTTGTTTGAAGGCTGCTCTGGCGGTGGTGGTCGTTTCGATGCTGGTATCCTTTACTACATGCCGCAAAGTTGGCCATCAGATGATACAGACGCGGTCGAACGGTTAAAGATCCAATACGGAACATCTTTAACTTATCCAATCTCATCTATGACGGCGCATGTATCGGTTTCACCTAACCAGCAAACTGGTCGTTCTACTAGTTTTAAGATGCGGGGCGATGTTGCCATGAGCGGGGTCTTTGGCTATGAACTTGACTTAGCAGATTTGACTGAAGAAGATCGGCAAATGGTAAAGGAACAGATCAAGTTCTACAAGGCTCACCGCCACTTAATTCAATATGGTGACTTTATTCGCTTAGAAAGTCCTTTTGATAGCAATACGGTCGCTTGGGAATTTGTCAGTCCTGATAAGTCAGAAGCACTGCTATTTATGTTTAAGCAGTTGCATACTAACCGTTTTGAAATTAATAATACTAAGATGGCGGGACTTGATCCGACAATTGATTATCATGATGAGATGACTGATAAAACTTATGGTGGGGATGAATTGATGAATGTCGGTTTGTTTCGTGACCCGACTCATACGGGGGACTTCATTTCCGAAGTGCATTACTTTAAAGGCGAATAGTTTAAAATAATAAAAATCCGAGAAAATTTTCTCTCGGATTTTTATTATTCTTTACTTTTTATTAATGCATCAATCGTCCACATCCAGATTGCATGTCCTAAAAATTCAGAAACATGTTCTTCAAGTGGTTGATCTTTTGCAGCAGGAACTGTTCCCATTAATGGCATTAACTTGAGGTGGAAGAAATCCCAAACAGCAATCCCGAATGGTACTCCATCACCTTTTTTGATCCACGGTGCCAACTGTCCGCCGATACTATAGAGAACTCCAAAGCCAGCTGAGAAACTAAAGTGAACAACATAGCTTACCCATGGCAACTGTTGACCGGAATAGGTATAAGTAGCGTGTGTGATCTGTGCCGGAACGCCAAATTGTTCAAGCATTTTTTGCGGTGGGTTTGTTTGATCTCGCTCTGGTGTCCGTGGTGGGAGAATATTTTCCCAACCAAGTTTAACAAGACCAGCAACCAGACCAGCAGTTATACCCACTGTAATTGATTTACCCCAATTAATTTTATTCACTTCAATCACCATCCAAACCTTTAATTATTAAATCAATTGTATCAATCTTAATAGGAATTTCAATTATTTAGGTTAGCGTAAGTGTCGTTGACGAGCATATGATAGCAAGTCCGTTCCTAAAACATATTCAACACGTGAAAGTTCGGTAAATGATGAGCAACCAAGGAGCGCGAGCAAGCGTTTAACAATCACTTGCCATTCACCGAGTGTTTGGTCTAGTGCGTCATAGCCTTCATTTTGGAGAATATTGAGGAAGTAACCGGCAACACCAACTGCCCGGGCGCCTAATACACCAGCTTTGATAACATCGAGGGGAGAAGTAATTCCACCAGAGGCAATAATTTCAGTCTTACCGCGCCGAATTGAATGAGCTTCCAGTAGTGACTCGGGAGTTGTTTGTCCCCAGTCTAATAAACTCTCAAAATTGATATCATGGTTACGCCGATTCTCAATCGCTGCAAAGTTTGTCCCGCCACGTCCACTAACATTGATGAGGTGAACGTCATGGGTTTGCAGTTTGGCGATCGTCGTTTTGCTCATTCCAAAGCCAACCTCTTTTACAATAACAGGGACTTCCAGTTCACTGACAAGATACTGGATATTATCTAACCAATTAAAATCACGATCACCCTCAGGCATAATTAGTTCTTGGGCCGCATTGATATGCAGTTCAAGGGCATTTGCCTTCAGAAGAGAAATAGCATTTATCGCTTGGTCAAGACTGGCATTTGCACTTAAATTTGCAAAAATAATGCCATCTGGATTTTCTTCGCGGATTATCTCAAAAGACGAAAAGGATTGGGGGGCTTTTGAGATAATACTGAGAGATCCCGTTGCCATTGCCAAATGGTGTTTATGGGCTAATTGAGCAAGTTGCTGGTTGATTTTAAGGGCTTGATCACTTCCGCCAGTCATTGCCTCAATATAAAAAGGACATTCAATTTCTAAATTATCAGCTAATTGGACATGCAGATCAACATCATCTGTCGTCATTTCAGGTAAGCTATCATGAATTAGACGCACTTGATCAAAATAATGGTGTTGATGAACTTGGTCATAATATTTGGCAGCTAATGAAAGGTGTTCGTTTTTCCGTTGGGCATGACGTGATTCCATCATGGAGCCTCCTTTGATCTACTTGTGAATGTAAGAAAGATGGTGTTTAACAGATTTCTTGAAACTTTTTGCGTTGTCGATAAAGTGTACGGATAAAGGAAGTTGTTCGATATGATTTTTGGCCCAACTCTTTAAGACATTCCCAAAGTTAGAGTTGCTATCAATAGCGACGATCCCACAATCACCGCCACCGGCACCAGATGTCTTAGCGGCGCCACCAAAAGATTCAGCGATTTGGCAAAGCTTAGATAATGATTCGGTTTCGATGTTTACCCCTGAATTAGTGCCCAGTTGTTTTAAGAGGTCACGGTTATAACGGATTTCATTTTTAATTGCTTCAAGATCTTGACGATGAAAACCATCAACCATTCGTTGGATACACGATTTACTTTTTTCAAGAAAATGATGATATTCGGTTTGGCGACGGGCTTTAAAAAGAGAAATTTTATCAACAAGTTGGGAAGTTGATGCTGGTTTACCAGTCCAGCCAATTAAAAGCTCTAAGTTTTTAGGAGCGGTTAGAGACTCAATATTAAGATCAGGCCAAGGTAAGTCAATGATTGTCTTTAGGTCAAGGTACTTACGTTGTTGGGCAAGCCACTGCCGATCAAATGAATGGTAGGAAATCCAACCACCGTATACAGAAGCGGCAACATCCCCCAACGAACCATTTCCTTGAACTTCAAAATGAGCAATTGCAGCTAATTTAAAGATTTGGTCCTTGTTAACGGGCAAATTATAGAACCGACAAAGGGCCTTAACAGTTGCTACAGTAACAGCCGCAGAGGAACCAAGGCCATATTTTCGACCATTAGCACTGTCTAATTGACTGTCAATATGGATATTAAATATTCGTAAATCGCGACTAAAAGTACG
The DNA here is from genome assembly GCF_020785355.1 of Limosilactobacillus reuteri. GTDB lineage: Bacteria > Bacillota > Bacilli > Lactobacillales > Lactobacillaceae > Limosilactobacillus > Limosilactobacillus reuteri_I. The sequence goes on from NZ_JAJGVH010000076.1 coordinate 58,199, forward strand.
AGCATATTCTTCTGTAACCCTAATAGCAGAAAGAATGTAAGAAAAAGGATTGTCACGCTTATCAACTACCATTTGGTCTCCTAAACGTCGCCAGGATAGTTGATCGTTATTATATTGGCGACTAATAATTTGGCCAACTTCTTGCACGCTTTCCTCAATCGTACAGGTAACAAACTGATCCAATGCAACTAAAATTGCAGGATAACCATTTTCAACAACAGCATATTCACCGGCAATATACAATTTACCGGGAGCTTTTTCAGTAATCAAAATTTAAAGTCCCCTTATCATTAAATTTTATTCATTCCAAATCTTTATTCCAGGTCCCGGTTGTGAAACCACCAACCGTTCTGGGCCAACGATATTGCTTAATTCTTCAACAATTTTATTCCGGTTCCCGCGGTCGTAAATCACTTTAACGTTCGGACCAGCATCCATCGTATAATAGCAGTTTACTCCCTGGTTGCGCAAGTCTTCCACTGCTTTAATGATGGTTAGCGTTTCACCATTAAAGTAGGTAAAACCGGGGTCAGCTGAAAAGGTAAGTGCGTGCATTCGAAGGGCATTTTCTTCAGCAATATGGCCGATTTGGTCAATATCCTTTGCTTTGATAGCTAGCTTTATAGCAACCATATCATTCGCTACCACTTGGCGCCAGGCATCATAGTAGGGTGAGGTTTCAACACTGGATTGCATTCCAGAGCGACTGGAAACTTTTTTCTTTTTTGTATCAACTAAGACTGCCAACATCTCAATTGGAAAGTCAACATTTTCTAAAATTGGTTGTGCAAATGAGGATGCATCGTCAGTCCCTTTTTGCCATTCAACCAGTCCACCATAAATAGACCTAGTTGCCGAACCGGATCCGCGCCGGGCCAGTCGTGATAGATCACGGCCTGAGAGGTTTAATCCGGCCGCGGCACTGGCTGCACCTGCTAGAGCGGCAAAGGCAGAAGCTGAAGAAGCAAGGCCGGCTGCAGTCGGAACATGATTAATTGACTCTACGCGTGCAAAAGATTTTATTCCACTTAGTTGCCGAACAATATCTAGAACATGAACTACTTTTTTCGCCGCTTGCTTACTGAGTGTCTGTTGATCGATGGCAACTAAGTCTGAAGTAAGGTGATTATCAAAATTTACGGTAGTAGTGGTGTAAAACTCATTAAGCGTAAGGGAGAGACTGTCGGTTTGTGGAATGATTAATTCTTGATCCTTCTTCCCCCAATATTTAACAAGCGCAATGTTAGTATGTGCTTTTGCAGTTGCCATTAGTTATTACCTCGCTTATCAAGTGGTTGAAGCCAAATATCATGCGCACCGTTCTCTTTTAAGATGCTTGCAAGGCGACGAGCTCCCATAGCTGTTTGCATTAAGGCAATCATGCAACCGCCGCGACCACCGCCAGTTAATTTTGCACCAAGAGCACCATTATCACGTGCAACATGAATAAGGTGATCTAATGATGGGTCTGACACGTTAAGAGCGGCTAAATCAGTTTGCGCAAAGTTAAAAGCATCGCCTAATTTTACAATATCATTTTGTGCAAGATAGTCTTTTGTTTGGTTTACTAATTCACCGAGGTGCTTAATATGTTCCTCAGCTTTTTCGTTGTTATTTTTCAGTTCATCTTTAACTGCCAAAATAGCTTCCTTAGTAGCACCTTTTTTTCCAGTATCAGCAATTACTAAAGAGGCATCAAGATTCATTTCAATTGGTACCCCAATCCGCCCCTTAACATAAAAAAGCGGTTTATCTGAACTGACAGTAGCAGCGTCTAAACCGGATGGACTACGATGTGTAATTTGTTCCTCAACATCTGCAAGCTGAAGCAATAATGTTCGATCAAGCGGTTCATCATAATAGTCAAAGAATGCCCGAATAATTGCAATCGCGCTGGCAGCAGACGATCCCATTCCTCGTTCTGCAGGTAATTGACTTTCAATTTTTAAGTCCCAACCAGTTTCGTGGTCATTAAACCTTGCAGATAAAGTGTCAATTAATTTTTTAATTCCAATCATGGAAGAAGGTAAATTTTCTAAACTACCATGATAATAACGGCTTTTAATAATTCGCTGGTTATCTTGGCGACTGCTGAGCGTAACTGATAATTGAACGCTTGGCAATGGTAAGGCTATTGCCGGTTGACCGTATACTACGCTATGTTCTCCCATTAAAATGATTTTCGCATGGCTAGTACCAATCCCTTGTTGTTTCACCATCGTAACCTACTTTCTACATAAAAATTCAAACTTAATCATAGCATAAAACAGTGATTCTAGCTAAAAACGATTGTGGATGTTACCAAATCTAAACATTTTAGCACAAAGAAAGGCCGATTCGTGTAAAAATGAGAAATTTATAGTAGAATGGTGTATCATTTAGTTTAGAATATTTAGTAACTTATATAATAACTTCGGAGAAATATGGTGATAGTGTGACACAGCGTAGTAGTCAGCGCACAAAAAAGCGTGACAAGAAAGCGCCAATCTACTCAGTTGTTGATTTAGAAACAACCGGAACGAATGTTAATCATGGTGATCGAATCATTCAAATTGGTTGTGTTCTCGTTCAAGATGGCGAAATCATAAATCACTTTGAAACAAAAATAAATCCACGAGAGAAAATTCCTCGTTCAATTGTTCAATTAACAGGAATTGAAGATAAAGACGTACGAAAAGCACCTTTATTTGAAGACATTGCTGGAACTATTTATAGTTTGCTGGCGGAAACGACCTTTGTGGCTCACAATGTTAATTTTGACTTTCCTTTTCTAAATGCAGAATTAGAGCGAGCTGGATATCCTTCATTATCAATTCCAGCAATCGATACTGTAACCCTTAGTCAGATTCTTCTTCCTACTGCAAAGAGTTTCCGTTTACGAGACTTAACTAGTTCGTTGCACATTGAGCATGATCACCCTCATAGTGCAGTGTCAGACGCTGAGGCAACAGCAGACTTACTTAATGACTTGCTAAAACGAGTTCAAGAATTACCAACGCTTACGCTTGAAAAGATTACTCAGTTGAAGCTCAACTTACCTCAACAAACAGCCGGGGTTTTTGATGCTGAGTTACAGCGTCGACGTAAATCGCCCCAGTCATTAAGTGAAGAGCTGTATGTCTCGCACGGAATTGTTCTTCATAAATCGCGGCCAATCACTGCTAATAGTCAGCGAGAAAAGCATAAATATCCTTCCACTAAAAAGGCAAAGGAAAAGCTATACGGAGATACGTTAAGACTACGGCCTATTCAAGCAAAAATGATGAACAGCATTTACAATAATTATACTCATGATGAACCCAAGAATATGATTGTTGAGGCTGGAACTGGAGTAGGGAAGACATTGGGCTACCTTTTTCCGCTAAGTTATGTTGCATATCCGGATAAGAAGATTGTCGTCAGCACAGCAACCAATATCCTCCAACAACAAATTATTGATACATCAATCGCGCAACTAAACAAGGTGTTGCCTTTTAAAATGAATAGTGTGATTATCAAGGGAAACGCTCATTATATTGATATTGCCCGTTTTGTTCATTCCTTAAGTGTGATTGAAGATTCGAAGCTTGTTCAGTTGTTAAAAGCTAAAATTTTAGTATGGCTGCTTTCAACGCAAAGTGGGGACCTTGATGAACTTAATTTAAATTCTCAGCAGTCACCATACTTTACTGAAATTCGTCATCAGGGTATTCGGAGCTTGAATCCAGCAAATGCTTTTTACCATGATGATTTTCTCGTTCGGCGGGAAAAGCGGCTTCATCAAGCAGATATTATTATTACCAATCATGCGTACTTGGTTGCTCATGCCCAGGAATTAGGGGATGGGACTCGCCGCCCTTATTTAGTAATCGATGAAGCTCAGCACTTAAGCGAAAGTATCTTAAAACGATCACGGCGAACATTTAATTTTCAAAAATTGCGCACAGCTGTTCATATAATGTCTGGGTTAGTTAATAATGGCAATGACCGAAACTTAACCGATATTTTCGCTGAACAGGCACTAGGCAGTTATAATGTTGAATTGCTTCGTGGTGACCTCAATGCAGTAGAAGAAGCGGTTGACCTTTTCCAGCAAGCCCTTTACCGTCAATATATGGCAAGCGCTACTGGTAATCCTGATAATGAATTAATTGAACAACCACTGCAAAATGACCAGGTGATGTCTCTCTTAGATATTAGTGGGCCCGTGATGATGAAGCTAGAGCAAGCATTGAGCAGTGTGCAGCTTCATTTTTCTGCCCTCAGCCATCTGTTTAGCAGTCAGCCAGACCGGTGGTTATTAAGTGATCGTTACCTCATGAGCCAATTTCAGAGTCAGCTTGTAAAATTAATTGAAGCCGATCAAACACTAAATGAATTTAATGAAACACTTCAACAACAGGGAGAGGCTGCTGCTTTTTGGATCACTATTCGCCAATCAAGTGAGCAAAGTGCCTTACAGCTTAGTGGGGGGCTATTGGAAGCAACCCATTACCTCACCAAGAATGTTTATCCATATTTTGCTCAACCATTATTTGTGGGGGCGACATTGTTTACATCGCCACGGTCGCCGTACCTTTACCACCAGTTAGATTTAGAGCGCAATAATACTTTAACGCGTCGCTTTGCATCCCCGTACAATTACAAACAGGATGCTAAATTATTGATTGCAGAAGATGCCCCAGTACCCAGTGCGCAAAATAACAGTGACTACATTAAATATCTCAGCGATACGATTTACCAACTAACGAAGAATGCTGATTATCAGACAATGATTTTATTCAACTCATTGGTGATGATTGAGCAGGTATACAGCCAACTTCGCGAAACGGATCTATTTGATCAGCGGGATATTTTAGCCCAGGGGATTACGGGTAATCGTGATAAAATCTTAAAACAGTTTAGTGGCGGAAAAAATTCGATCCTTCTTGGTGCTTCTAGTTTTTGGGAGGGGATAGACTTACCAGAGTCTGCCCTTGAACTCTTAATCATTACGCGGTTGCCGTTCGATTCACCTGATGAAATAATGAATCGGGCTCATAATAAGTTACTCCAGCAACAGGGGAAAAATCCGTTTTATCATTCTGAACTGCCAAAAGCAACGATGCGGTTACGTCAGGGGATTGGAAGATTATTACGGACGGAAGATGATCATGGGGTGGCAGTAGTTCTTGATCCGCGACTGCAGACAAGGCGGTACGGAAAGACGATTTTGAGTAGTCTGCCCCCTGATTTACCGGTTAATAGCAAAAAAACTGCTGAATTGATTTCAATTACTCAGAAGTTTTTACAAAATGGTAAAGAGGACAAAGTTAATTAAACTTTATCAACTTTTAATTACCGATTTCTGGTATAATCAAAAATGATTGCCATATAAGAATCTAATAAACTAAAGAGATAAGAGGGAAAAGATATGCAAAGTCGGCGTGAAGTTCAGCGTGAACAGAGTCGAGGTTCCTCAATGCGGACAATTCGTAACCTTTTGATTGCGATTTTACTAATCTTATTAATAGTGTGGAGCGTTTTTGCTGTTAGCAATCAGCCACGAAATTCAGCACGACGGCAGACGATTTCACTTGCCGAAAAATATGCTCATCTTCGGTCTCCTGACCAATTTTATATTTATAATCGGGAGAATACTTACTATACGATTAGTGGTAAGAATCAGCAAAACCAACCGATTCTGGTTATGGTTCCCCAACATGGTGGCAAGATTAGGGTCCTAAAACAATCGAGTGGGATTACTGCTGCAAGAGCACGGGCGATGACAAAATCAAATCGCAATCCGCGTGAAATTTTAAAAGTTGCTCCTGGGGTATTTAATGATAAGGCTGTCTGGGAAGTAACATATCGTAATCAAAAAGGAAATCTCTGCTACGATCTGATTAATTTTAAGACTGGACAATATGTTCAAAATATTAATAATCTTTAATAAAAGCTGAAACTAATAGAGGCTGGGATTACTCAGTCTCTTTACTTTTGCAAAAATATTTTGTTAAGAGAGGGGCTGATTAAATGACAGATGCAAGCCTTTTACAGCATTACTTGCAGGCGGGAGAAACAAATATAAGCAACTTATTGCTCCATCATTATAAAGAACTGGGGATGACAACTTCTCAATTTGTCTTATATCTTCAGTTTAAATCTTACCAAGATCGGGGAATAATGAATCCGGATGTTCGCACAATTGCAAAGAACTTAGGAACAAAAGAGCGGCAGGTGTTTGAACAGCTTCACCAGATGATGACAAACCGTCTTGTTGAACAGAAGATGCGAAAAATGGAAGATGGCAAAGAAGATGCAATATATGATTTTTCGCTCCTTATCAACAAATTAGCATTGCTCAATGAGAATGACCAAGAGGTAGCGGTTAAGGTTGAAAATAATAATAGTCGGGTTGAGACATTTAATCAGCTAGAGGCCGAATTTGGCCGGCCCCTCTCATCAATGGAATTGCAAATTGTTAATGACTGGCTGGATAAAGATAATTATTCAGCAATAATGATTAAACTTGCTTTACGGCAGGCAGTAATGAATAGTGCGTTAAATCTTCAATATATGGACCGGATTCTACAAAGCTGGGATCGTCAGGGCCTACGGACAGAAAGAGATATCAATGAGCACGAAAAGAGGTTTGAACAGCGAAAAGAGGCTGGACAAAAGCCAGAAAAGAAGACATTGAAAAAGCCTAAAATACCGATTTATAAATTAGGCGAATAAAATTAAATAAAGGGTGGTTGACATGGAAAAATCTTCTTCTCAAGTAATGAAGGGAATTATATGGGCAGCGGTTGCCTCTGCTATGTGGGGAATATCCGGAACCGTTTTGCAACTCATCTCACAAAATTTAGCAATTCCTGCTACGTGGATGCTCTCAATGCGGACTTTTTCAGCAGGAGTGATTTTATTAGTAATTAGTGTATTTTTATATGGAAAAAAGATTTTTAACGTATTTAAGACACGAGCAACAGCTATTTCAGTTATTAGTTATGCTATTTTAGGATTGATGGCAAACCTGCTTACGTTCTATTATGCTATTCAAACAGGAAATGCCTCAGCAGCAACAATTCTTCAGTATCTTTCCCCACTTTTTATTGTGTTAGGTGGAATTGTTTTTATGCATCGTCGTCCGTTCAGGAGTGACATTATTGCGTTTGTTGTTGCTTTGATTGGGGTAGCATTATGTATCACGCGTGGTAACTTTACTCAATTAGCTTTACCATTTGTATCCCTTCTCTGGGGGTTGGGATCTGGAATTACAGCTGCGTTCTATGTTGTCCTTCCACAACGAGCTGCTGATGAGAATCCGCCAATTGTTGTCCTCGGCTGGGGGACGATGATTGCCGGAGTCCTATTTAACCTCTACCGGCCATTCTGGGTCAATCCACCACATATTACTACCACATTAGTAGCATCTGTTGCGACAGTGGTGTTGTTCGGAACGATTTTACCATTTGGAATTTTGCTTCATGCAACTAGATATGCCCCATCTGATGTAGTTAGTATCATGGATGCCGTTCAACCAATTACAACTTCGATTTTAAGTGTGATCTTCTTTAAATTGAACTTGAATTGGGCAGAAATTTTAGGAATTATTTTAGTAATTATTGCCGTCTATATTCTGCAAAATGGTCGGCGAAAACATACAATTCATTATTAAAAAAGCAGATAATAAAAAGGATTGCGGAGAAAAAATTCCACAATCCTTTTTATTATCTGCAATTTTTAAAAGATCTTATTAGGGATTAGTTGTGCTTGGTTGCGTAGCAGGGGCAGGGCTAGAACTTGAACTTTGTGTAGGTGCAGATGAACTTGAACTAGCCGGAGCACTGCTGGATGAAGATTCAGTTGGAGCACTGTTTCGTTCTTCTGTACGACTTTCGCTGCTACTACTTGAAGCAGAGCTAGAAGAAGATGAGGACGATGATGAGTCACTTGAGCTAGAAGTAGAACTGCTATCACGATCATCTGATGTATCTTCAGTATAATCGAATGCCCATTTTGAATCACGGATTACAAGCTGACGTTTACCTTTAACTCGAACAGCTTCAACAGTGTCTGGCATCGTCCAATCGGATGCGTGATTTTGGCTGTCAAGATATTGCATTAAGTCCTTGTAAAGTAATTGCGCTGACTTTACATATTGTTCTGAAATGCTGCCACCAGGTTCGAGTGGGTGGTCATAACCAGTCCAAACTGCAATTGAGTAATTCTTAGTATAACCAGCCATCCAGGAATCCATTACGCCAGACTGGCTAGAATTTCCCGGATAGTTTGTCGTCCCTGTCTTACCAGCTTGGTTAACACCGTCAAGTCGAGCGTCAGTTGCGCTTCCTTGTGAATCAGTGAAAACTCCTTTAAGCATATCAGTGATCATGTAGGCAGTAGCCTTATTCATTGCGCGTTTACCTTTAGGATTGAATTGTTTTACTGCACCATCTTGAGTAGTAATCGAGCTAATGTAGTAAGGCTTGTAGTAAGTACCACCATTAGCAAAGGCCGCATATGCAGCAGAAACTTGAAGTGGAGAGATATACAAAGCAATCCCGTTTTGTAAAGTATATGGTTGCTTTTGCGAAATTCCTAACCCATCAAGGAAAGAAGTAGCACGCTTAATCCCAACGGCTTGCAATGCGCGAATAGCAGGAACATTCCGTGATTGAACTAAAGCCTCACGCATTGTCATATTGCCCTTGTACTTTTTATCAAAATCATGAAGGACAGTATTGGTACCAGGAAAGACAAACCGCGTATCAGCAATTGATTTGAAAGTTGGCCATTGCAAGTATTCGATAGCCGGACCATAATCCATTAATGGCTTTGCGGTTGACCCAGAACTACGGTTACTTTGCACAGCCCGGTTAAGGCCATACACAACATTTCCTGTGTGACGGCCACCAAGCATGGCAATGATTTGCCCGTTATGGGGATCGGTAACAGCAACTCCGGCTTGCATCTTGTCATTTTGGAACTGAACGTTTTTGTTTGCAGCGTCGTAAAGATGTTGTTGCGCATCAAGGTCAAGATTGGTATGAACCTTTAACCCATCACTATAAGGGTTGTATCCTTGTGCTTGTAAATCAGCAAGAACCTGTTTTATATAAGGGTCAACAACCTTAGAATCGACAGCAGTTCCACTTCCCGAAATATTACCGTGATCAGGGTCTAAACCAGCAGTAACGCTTTCGCTGGCTGCTTGGTTAGCCTGGGATTGGGTAATGTAATTGCTGCGAACCATTGCATTCAATACTTCATTTCGCCGTTGCGTTGCATACTTTGTGTTGCTTACAAGTGGATTATAGTAAGTAGGAGATTGTGGCATTCCGGCGAGAAGGGCTAATTGGGAAAGATCCAGATCCTTTAAATCTTTACCATAGTAGTACTGGGCTGCAGTTTGCATTCCATAAATTCCATTGCCCATGTAAACCTTGTTGATGTAAAAATCAAGAATCTGACTCTTACTAAAATGCTGCTCAACATTAATAGCAAGCCATGCTTCTTGAGCCTTCCGTTTTAATGTTCGATCAGAGGCAGCTGTTGAGAAGACGGATAATTTAACTAACTGTTGAGTCAGCGTACTTCCCCCCTGCATCCCGGCTGAACGACCAAAAACATTAGAAGTGGCTGCTCCAAGAATTCGAATTGTATCAACACCATGGTGCTTGTAGAAGCGTCGATCCTCAATTGAAACAACAGCATTTTTTAACTGCTTTGGAATTTGATTATCCTTGGCATATTCTCGTTTCTGTGCTCCTAAACGAGAAATTACTCGATTTTGATCATCGTAAATAGTCGTAATACTCTGACTTGTTAAGTCGCTTCTACTAATTTTAGGAGCGCTTGAGGCATAGTAGAAAAATAAAGCTGCAGATGCCACCATTAGTAGAACGACGATTCCTGCTACCCATAGCAAGATTTTCTTTATTAAGCCGCCAACATTGCGCTGTTGATTGTCATTGTTATTATGACGCTCACTACGCGTTGACTGATTATCATTTGACATAGTAAACTCCTTTACGCTTTTGCAGCAATTATTTTATCAACAGCGTTTAAATATGGTAAACGCGGATTGAGTTGATAATGAATTTGATAGCCTTCTCTGGCAATATCAGTTCGCAAAATTGATTTACGGCCGCCGCTTTGCTGTTGATCCCAATATTTAAATAGGTTGGATGCGGGAAGCAGATATAGCAGGTCAAGCTCCGTAAATTTAATGAAGGCAAAACAAATTCCCCCCTGTGCTACACATTCACGCATATGTTGAATTTGGTGGGGATGAAAGTTCTTTAATGGAAAAGAATTTTTATTACGTGTTTCTTTAGCATCAAAGTCAATATAGTATCCACGGTACACTCCATTGTAATCAGTAGTTGATGGCCGCCGAAAATATGCTTCTTTAATAACAGCCGCACTCCGCTTGGGATAATCAACTTTTACAAGCTGAATAGGGGTAGGCTTTTTATGAATGACAGCAATATGGCGAGCCAAATAGTACTGATTACTATGATTGATTTCATCCTCTAACGACATCCCACGTTTGGCATAAATAGATTGATGTGGTGTCGGTAATTCATTATGTGTATTATAGTGTTGTACAGGTTGCTGACCATTGGGATAGTGAATGGTCACGGTGATCACTCTCCTAACTAGAGATTTATTATACCAGACTAGTTGCATAATGATTGATACAAGATGATTACAAGTTTAAGTTAAAAGGCTTTATATCTGCTTATTTAGGGAGGATTTTATGAAGAGAGTGTGGATTACTGGTTATCGAAGTTACGAACTAAATATATTTAAGGATAATGATCCCAAAGTCCAGGTAATAAAAGAGGTTCTAAAAAAATATTTAAGAGCTCAATTGGAATTGAATGATGATGAATTCTGGGTAATAACTGGACCACAAATGGGGACGGAAAGATGGGGACTTGAAGCTGCCTTAGAACTCCAAACTGATTTTCCACAATTAAAAACAGCTTTAATGTTTCCTTTTGCAGAATTTGGTAAGCAATGGAATGAGAGTAACCAGTTAAAACTGACGAATGTTACTCAGCAAGTTGATTTCTTTGCTAATGTTTCAGATAAACCTTATCAATCCCCGCAACAGTTGCGGAATTATCAGCAGTTTATGCTTACCCATACGGATGAAGCTTTTCTTCTTTATGATCCAGAGTATCAAGGAAAAACTAAGTATGATTATGAGACAATTCAAAAGTATAAAGAAGAAAGTGCGTATTCGATGACTCTTGTTGATTTTGATGAACTTCAAGAAGAGGCAGAAGAATGGGCTGAGCGTCAAAGGGAAAAAGAAGAATTTTAATCTTGCATTTTTTCTTTAATTTGGTATTATAGTTATTGGACTACGCAAACTAAACAATTGAGGTGTTTAAGTTGGATAACATAAAATTTACTCCACAAGATATTTTGCACAAGCAATTTAAGGAGAGAAATATTGGCAAAGGCTACGATGAAGCGGATGTTGATGCTTTCTTAGATGATGTTATTAAAGACTACGACACCTATAATAAAGAACTTGAACGTTTAAATGATGAAAATGAACGTTTGAGAGCAAAAGTTGACGAATTAAACCGTCAAGTAGAAGTTGGCTCATCTATGAGTAATCAAACTGCTTCGCGTCAACCTGTATCGAGCGCTACAAATATGGATATTTTAAAGCGTTTATCTAATTTGGAACGTCGTGTATTTGGTTCACAATTAGATGGTAACGATAATAATGACTCACATTTGCTTTAGTGCGTGTCGAATAGTTTATTAATAATTTTGCAAGTTTTGGGTAATTGAGCACAGCTTATGTTGTGTTAGGAAGGTCCATGCTCGCACAGGCTGCGATGCCTGTAGTGTTTGTGCTCGCTGAAAAAATAAGGCGGGGCACCATTTTATGGTGACGGCGGAAAAACGGACTAAGGTTTTAACTACGTCTTAGTATTCCTGAAAAGTGCCACAGTGACGATACAATATTGGAAACGATATTGGTGGAACGCGGTAAACCCCTCAAGCGGTAAACCCAAACTACGGTAGGGGAGCTTTGGATAACAAATTGAAGTGATTCCAGGGGAGAGTATTTCGATACTCTGAGATAGATGATTACCTCGATATAATTATGCCTGATAATTATATTACGACAAAACATGGCCTACAGATACTTGCATACAGGCACCCGAGTTCGCTCGGGTTTTTTTATTTTAAAAATCATAACCTAAATTTATTGGTTTTCTTTGATATAATGCATTAATAATTACTTGTTTAAATCAAAAAGTTAAACGGTGATAAATCAATCTTCAGGCATTTTAGCTAGATATAGCTTAAAAATTCTTAAAATGGCAATAAAATATAAATAATCATTTCATTTTATTGCAAGTGCGCCTATAATGTTAATGGGGTTAAAAATATGAGTTATTTGTGAATTAACTTATCTTTTGATTAATAAAATATCAGATAATGAAGTTAGGGAATTATGGATAATAAGAGAATAAAAATTGTATATATGTCGTTTTCTGGGAATGTACGATCATTTACCCATCGGCTTCAAGAATACGCAACGCAACAGCATCATTTAAATAATGAAAATCCTTTAATCGATTTATTGGAGATTTCGGAGGAGACACTTCCGACCGAAAGCGATAGTAAATTTTTTGTTTTACTACCAACATATATGATCGGTGGAAGTAGATTTACACCGACGTTAACAGAGATCTTAACAACACCAATGCACGATTATTTGGAGAGCTATGATAATGTTAAACATTGTGTAGGAATAATTGGCAGCGGGAACTTGACCTTAGGGAAGATGTATGTAATAACTGCCAAGACATATGCTAAGGAATACGGTTTGCCTTTATTGGACGCATTTGAATCTCGTGGCACCACCCAGGATATTGAACGCATTTACAAAATATTGACTGATAAAGCAAATGAGAATTCATTAATGTAGTTAGGTTAAAGTCAACTACCATTCATAAACAAAAAGGGACTGTGACATAAGTTAAGTTACTTTCATAAAAAGCAAATACGCAGTACAACAATGGCCTCCAACGTCCGGCAAAAAAGCCGAACATTGGAGGCCTATTGTTGCTTGCGGGGGCTCGAAAACGAAGTCACAAGTGACTTCTGTCTCGCTCCCTTTGTTTCTTCTTGCGGCTTCTTTTCATTTTGAAGCAACATAAGGTAAAATAACTAATAGGAATAAGTCTAAAGGAGAGTTTAATGTGCAAACATATCAGTTAATTGCTACTGCTGCTGCAGGTATTGAAGCATTAGTAGGAAAAGAACTAAGAGACCTTGGTTATGAAGTCAAAGTAGAAAATGGTCGGGTGCGTTTTCAAGGGACAATGAAGGATGTCATTCGGACTAATCTCTGGCTACGGACAGCAGACCGAGTAAAGATTGTTGTTGGTGAATTCGATGCTCGGTCTTTTGAAGAATTGTTTGATCGTACTGAAAACATCGCATGGGAAGATTTGTTACCAATTGATGCGAATTTCCCAGTAGAAGGAAAAAGTCATAACTCACAATTGCATAATGTGCCAAGTGTTCAAGCAATCACTAAAAAGGCGATTGTTCAACGTCTCAGTAATGCATACCATCGGCGGACTCGTTTAGCCGAAACTGGTGCCACTTACCCGTTAGAAGTAGCGATTAATAAAGACCATGTTCTTCTTACGTTAGATACTAGTGGAGAGGGGCTTTTTAAGCGTGGATATCGTAAAAATAAAGGTGGAGCACCGTTGAAGGAAAATATGGCCGCCGCCTTGGTAATGCTAGCTCACTGGTTCCCAGATAACCCGTTTGTCGATCCTGTATGTGGTTCAGGGACGATTCCAATCGAAGCAGCATTATACGGTCATAATATTGCGCCGGGAATCAACCGTTCGTTTATTAGTGAACAATGGGTTAACTTAGTTCCAGATGGTTTATCTGATGAAGTTCGGGATGAAGCCGATTCCTTAGCAAATTATGATATCGAATTAGATATCCACGGATATGATATTGACCAGAATATGATTGATATTGCTCAAGAAAATTCTCGTGCGGCAGGATTAACTCATGATATTACGTTTAAGCAATTAGCCGTAAAAGACTGGCAAACAAGCGAAGTTAATGGAGTTATTGTTGCCAACCCGCCATATGGTGAACGGTTAAGTGATAAGGAATCAGTTCATGAACTTTACCGGCAGATGGGTGAGTTATATCGTCCATTAACCACATGGAGTAAATATATTTTGACGGCTGATATGGAATTTGAAAAGTATTATGGCGCCCCCGCCACTAAGCGTCGTAAACTTTATAACGGTGCCTTACGAACAGATCTCTACCAATACTGGGGCAAAAAAGATCGCTCCAAGATCAAATCCCTTAAATAACAAGGGGTTCAAGCGATTCGAAAGATCGAAAATATGTGCTTTTAAAAACGTCAAAAGGGGGATAAAGGGGGGCAAATTCTCCCAATAATAAAAGCCTTAGTAGGAGTTACATTGTAACGACCGCTAAGGCTTTTTCTCTGTTTGGTGGCTGATAGAACACGTGGATGATATAATTAAAACGATATGCTGTTTTCTAAAATCACTCTATTTTGTGGAGGGCCTGATTTGCTAAACTATGTGCTCCATGATTTTGGCTTTCTGGAATCCACTGGGTAACAACTGTTGAAAAGTGTTGGAGAAGAGGATTTAGTGCTGCTAATTCTTTTTGGTAATGTTTTGTATAATTTTTGCCGATTGCGTCACTTAAGATACGACTATCAGTATAAAATAGGATTGTTTCATTATTGCTAAAGTGATCAATTAAGTATTTAAATCCAAAGTGAGCTGCAGCAAATTCGCCATGGTGATTATCCATTCTTTCCCTATCTACTGGAATTGCGAGCTGAATTTGCTTATGATTGGCAATTATTATTATTCCCAAACCAGTAGGACCCGGGTTTCCTTTTGTTGCAGCATCTGTAAAGATTTTGATCATAAAAACTACCTCTTTTCTGAAAGGATGACATTTATAATTATGGAAGAAGAAACTCGTTATTTTTACCAACCAGACCTTACGGGGACAATTATTAGCTGGTGTTGGACTTTTCTCTTCTTTATTGCCGGCCTTGTAATTTGGCTTGAAATTACTCATTTTCAGTGGCTCAGCGCGCTCTTTTTTGCGGTTTTTGTAATCCTTGCCTTATTAGAATGGCGGCGACGAACCGTAGTAATCACTCCGACTAAAATGGTGTTTAATCGCTTGTTACAAAAACAGTACCTCGTTATCCCAATCTCTGATATTCGTCAGCCAGAGTTTACCAAGCATACGGTGACAATTACTGTGAATGGAGAGGTAATGAGTTTTACCTTTACCACTAAAGCAATTGCACGTTTGAAATTGGCATTGAAACAACAGGGGGTTCAATAATTGTTACTGGGGATCGCTATTGGAATTATTTTAATTTTAACAATTTGTGACCAATTATTAAAATCTTGGGTTGCTTCTTCAATTGTTCTTGGTGGTAGTAAGCAGTTGATTCCTGGTATTATTGAGTTAACTAATTTACGAAATTCAGGGGCTGCTTGGAGCATTTTTGAAGGGCAACAAACTTTTTTTACCATTATAACTATTGTTGCGATTATTGTAATTGGTTACTTTATCTGGCAGTACCGTAAAAATATTCCTATGCTAATTGGCTTATCATTGATTATGGCAGGAACAATTGGCAACTTTATCGATCGGTTAAGACAAGGGTATGTTGTGGACATGTTTGAAACAACATTTATTAATTTTCCAATTTTTAACATTGCGGATATGTGCTTAACAATTGGCGTAATCTGGCTAATAATTTGCATCTTAAAGGAGAAAGACTAACAAATGTCTGAAGAATTAGAATTAACAATTGATGGTGAGATGGTGGGAAGGATTGATAAGCAGCTTGGTCATCACTTTGATCAATTTTCCCGATCACAAATTCAACATTGGATAGAAGATGGTCACGTCCTTGTTAATGGCAAACAGGTAAAGCCTAAATATAAATTGCTTGTAGGTGACCACGTCCAAATAATTCCAGAAGAACCACAAAAAATTGATTTAGCACCTGAGGATATCCCTCTTGATATTGTATATGAAGATGATGATGTTATTGTCGTTAATAAACCGCAGGGGATGGTCGTGCATCCAGCACCAGGTCATCCAGATCATACGCTTGTGAATGCTCTTTTATATCATTCACCACTATCAACTATTAATGGAGAATTTCGGCCAGGGATTGTTCATCGGATTGATAAGGATACCTCCGGACTATTGATGGTAGCCAAAAATGATATGGCGCACCGGTCTTTGACAGCTCAATTAAAGGCAAAAACTAATAAACGAGAATATGTTGCGCTTGTGCATGGAGTTATAAAAGAAGATAAAGGAACAATTGATGCTCCATTGGGTCGCTCATTAAAAGACCGCAAGAAACAGGCAGTTGTAGTTGATGGACGTCATGCAGTAACGCATTTTAAGGTTTTAGAACGGTTTAAAAATTATACCTTAGTTGCTTGTCAGCTAGAAACGGGACGAACCCATCAGATTCGCGTTCATATGAAATATATTGGTCATCCACTGGCAGGAGATCCGTTGTATGGACCACGAAAAACACTTGCTGGCAATGGCCAATATTTACATGCTCGTTTGTTGGGCTTTAAACACCCCCGAACTGGTAAAGAAATGGTTTTTACGGCTCCATTACCAGCTTATTTTGTAAAAATGCTTGAACATTTACGCAAGACCGACCAATAAAATTATTGTGTTTAATTTGGAGAACGTTCATAATAATATTGATCAATTATTAACAAAGTTTTAGGAGAGTGGGACAGTGACAGCACGATACCTAATATTTGAAGATGGCTCAATTTTCGCTGGCGAAGGTTTTGGTTCACCAGCTGTTACTTTTGGTGAGGTTGTTTTTAATACCAGTATGACTGGTTACCAAGAAATCATCACTAATCAGGTTTACAATAACCAAATTGTCGTTTTTACCCAGCCAAATATTGGAAGTTATGGAATTCAACGTAATATCTATGAATCAATTGTACCGACGATTAAAGGAATTATTGTTCGTTCCCTTGCTGATGCTGGAACTAATGATAATGGACGCCAATTGACTCTTGATAAATACCTTCAACAAATGAACATTCCGGGAATTACTAATATTGATACACGGGCAGTAGTTCATAAATTAAGAAAAGCTGGCAAACCATTAAAAGGAAGCATTGTTCCAGTTCCAGATGACCACGCTTTTGACCAGCTTCATGCGACTGTTTTAACGAACCAGCAAGTTGCTCAAGTCTCTACTCCTAAACCATATCCTAATCCCGGGATTGGGTTAAGCGTTGTTGTGATTGACTTTGGATTAAAGAACGGAATATTGCGGGAATTGAGTCGACGAAAATGTAATATTACTGTCTTACCATATACTGCAACGGCTGAAGAAATATTACGGTTAGATCCTGATGGGGTTGTACTTTCAAGCGGTCCAGGGAATCCCAATAATGTTCGTAAGTCAGTCCTAGAAATGATTCGTACTGTCCAAACTAAAGTACCAATGTTTGCTATTGGACTGGGCCATGAATTATTCGGAATCGCCAACGGAGCAAATGTTCAGCAAATTCCAGTTGAACATCATGGCATGAATCATCCAATTCATGAAATCATTACTGACCACATTGTCTATGCGACCCAGGCGGAGGGTTATCTGATTAATCGTAATTCAGTTGACCGCTCCCAGCTTTTTATTACGTATGTTGATATGCTTGATAATAGTGTTCAAGGGCTTCGTCATCGTCGTTATCCGGCATTTTCAGTTCAATTCTTCCCTGATGGTGCACCGGGACCCGATGAAACTGATGGTTTATTTGATGAGTTCGTCGATACAATGAATAGGAGGGGGGATCGTCATTGATGGAAAAGTTGAAATCTGTATTAATTATTGGAGCGGGAGCCAACGATGTTCAACACGGTGATGAGCTCGACTCTGCTATTTACCAGGTCTCACGCGTTTTTAAGCAAATGAAGATAAAAACAATCTTGGCAGATGATAACCCATTTTCAGTAAGCTTAGAAAATGTTGATCACGGTTGTATTGTCCCATTAAAAGTCGAGAGCCTAGTAGATATTATTAATAAGTTTCATCCAGATGCAATCTTGCCTACTTTAGGTAATCGTCGAGCTTTTGAGCTTACCCAAGAATTGCTAGAAAAAGGGATTATTCGTAAAGAAAATATTCAACTGCTAGGGGTTCCTGAAGCAACTATTCGTCAAATTAATAGTGCTGTTTTGCTTGAACGAACGCTTCGACAAATGGAAGCACCAGTTAAGAAAATCGTAACGGTTAATAATTATCAGGATGCTTTGGATGAGGCAACTAAACTAGGTTATCCAGTTATTATCAGGTCAGTATTACCTAAGAGTAGCAGTACGCGTAAAATTGTGCATGATCGAAGCGAATTGGCAGATGCAGTAAAGGTTTGTTTGAGCCAGTCGCGGGCAGAACAAGTAGTAGTTCAGCAAAGTCTTGCCGGCTATAAGGAAATTGAAGTCGTCGTTCAACGTGATAGTTCTGGAACAATGATGATGTTGTCAATGATTGAAGATATGGACCCAATCGGTATCCATGCTGGTGATTCAATTGCCTTCAATCCTGTCCAGACACTTCGCGATCGACAGATTCAGGATATTCGAGATACGGCTTTTGCTATTACCCGCAAATTAAGAATTGTCGGCACGAACCATATTCAGTTTGCCCTTGATACAAACAGTGATCGTTTTTATGTCATTAAGAGCAGTCCATACTTTGATCGAATTACAGCGTTTGTATCGCAGTCGACTGGTTATCCAATTGCCCAAGTAACAGCACAATTATATGCAGGAAAGCATCTGCGGGACATTGATCTTGGTGAAAATTATGTTCATCATGCGGCTCTTATCGAACCAACAATGGATCATATTGCTGCACGGGTTCCAATATGGGGATTCAACGATTTACCAAAAGCTAGTCGTTTACTTGGAACAGAAAAGCGGTCGGTGGGGACGGTTTTTGGTATCGGCCGAAGTACTATTGAAGCACTTTTCAAAGCTATTGAATCTCGTTATCACGAGCCAGCTGACTTTCATCTTGCCGCTCAAAAGCAATTGACTGATGACCAATTAATCGCCAAAATTGTCCACCCCGAAGCAGGCCGACTTTTTGTATTAATTGAAGCAATGCAGAGAGGGTACTCAGTTAATGAATTAGCAGAGATGACAAAGATTGACCCATTTTATTTTGAACAGATTAATAAGATGCGATTGTTGATTCGTGAGATTGCTGATCATCCAAATAAAGAGCCGGTTTTGCAAAAAGCTAAGAGTTACGGCTTGAGTAACCAGCTTATTGCAAGACTGTGGAATACTACCCCTGAGCAAGTTTATCAGATGAGTATAGACCACCAATTATTGACAAAGTATAAAGAAATCGAACCATCAGCTGGGGAGTTTGATCAGCATACTAATAGTTTTTACTCTGCTTACGAAGAAGAAAATGAAATTAGCCGAACTTCTCAACCAAGCACCCTGGTAATTGGGACAGGGGGCTTACGATTAGGATTAAGTAATTCTGGTGATTACTTTGTTGCAATGATGTTAAAAGAACTTCATAATGAAGGCTTTAATAATGTTGTGGTAAATTCAAACCCTAGTTCCGTCACTTTTGATCCAGAGTTAGCTGAAAAACGTTATGTTGAACCGGCAACAATTGAAAATATCTTGCAAATATTACGGATAGAGCAACCCCAGTATTTGTTTATTCCTGTTAGTTATAGTAAATTATTGAAATCATTGCAAAATTATGACTTGGATGTAAAAATCATCGTAATTCCAGATGAATTGCCAACTACTGCTGCTAGTAGCGATAGGCAACGTTACTCCTTCAATTATGTCTATGATGGCAATTATGCTTATCCATTAGGAACAATGACTGATCTTTTTTCGCCAATTGCGTTAAATTATCAATCTACTGCTTTGCGCTACCCGGCTGATCTTCTTTCATCAACTTACCAAAATCTTAATGACCAGGCTAGTATTGCTGTATTAAAGATGGAACAGCCAGGGTTATACCAAGCAATTTTTGAAGAGGATGATGGGGAATTTAGTTTAATTAAAGTTCAACCATTGTCATTGCCAGAAGTTGCCTTTTTATCAAAAGCTCTTCATATTAGCTTACCAGGGATTTTTACTCAATTATTCACTGGTAAATTCGATAAAATGCTGGAGCCTAAACCGGTATCAGGGATTGTTAATTATCGTGCAACCTTCCCATTTAAGGCGTTGCGAGTTAAGGGAGGAATTCCTGCCCGTAACCGGGTCATTGGTGCTCAGATGCAATTTTTAGGAGAATAATTTAGCGATATAAAAAACTTCAGCCCGGTGTCTTGGGCTGAAGTTTTTTAGTTAGAAAGTTTATGTGGTGTTACATAAAGTGTTTTCTGACCTGTAAAAATAACAAAGCCAGGTTTAGCTCCGTTTGGCTTATGAAGTCGCTTGACAGGAAGATAGTCAACGGGTACGTTATCGGAATCGCGACCTTTAGAGAAGTATGCTGCTAACTGTGCGGCTTCAAGAATCGTATCTTCGGATGGGTTTGTTGAGCGGATTACCACGTGGGAACCTGGGATATCTTTAACATGTAACCAGATTTCATTTTTATTAGCAATCTTAAAGCTAAGACGGTCATTTTGCAGGTTGTTTTTACCTACTAAAACCGTAGTGCCATCACTAGTATGGAATTCTTCTGGAGCACTTACCTTAACTTTTCGTTGCTTTTTCCCGCTTTTCTTCTTTTTAATATAACCCTGTTCTTGCAGTTCCAGTTTGATCTCTTGAATATCAGCGGGAGCAGCTAATTTAATCTGGTTTTCAATGTTTTCAAAGTATTTGATTTCATCATTTGTCAGTTTTAGCTGTTCCTTTACATACTCAACAGAGGTTTTGAGCTTATTATACTTAGTAAAGTACTTTTGGGCGTTGCGCGATGGTGATAATTCGGGAGCAAGCTTGATTTTCAGTGGTTTATTATCATCATAAAAGTTAGGAAGTTCGATTTCTTTCATTCCGGGAGTTAATTTACTAAGATAGGTAGTAAGGATCTCACCACAAATTCGGTACTGATCTGCAGTTGCTGCATCTTGTAATTGTTGTTGCAGTTTTTTTACTTTTCGTCGATCTTTTTTAAGTTCATTCTTCAGTACTTTTAACACTTGCCCCGCTAATTCTTTTGAACGATCTTGTTCTGCTTTATTAGCATAGAAGGCATCGAGAAGGGCAGAGAGAGAGTCGAAATGTTGCAACTCACCATCAATATTTAATGGAGGGAACACAGCGAATTGAGTCTTTCCATTAGAGCGGGTGATTAATACTGGCTCTGGATTTTCAAAGTGATTAAGAAATTGCTGATAGGTAGTTGGTAAATTATCACTTTGCAGTAATTCTGCAGCTAATTCCCGCGCGGAGTCTTTGCCAAATCCTTGATAATGCTGCTGTAACTGATGACTTAATTCTGCTTCGTCATTATTTTGCCTTACAAGGTCAGAGTAGACCTGGTTTGGTAAGTAAGGGTTAACTTTATCTTGCTTTGGTGGCATAACAAAGGTTGCACCTGGCAATAACAAGCGAACTCGGTTTTGATCTGAACCAACATGCTTAATGGTGTCAATGATTTTGCCCGTCTTAAGATTAACGAGGGAGATATTACTATGCCGAGCCATAATCTCACTCACAAGGACTAGTTGTTGACTATCGCCTAATTCATCACGAGTGTCAAAAGTAATTTTGATAATCCGATCATTATCAACTTGTTCAATTTTATTGACGATTGCGCCTTCAAGGTATTTCCGCATCGTCATTGTAAAATTAGTTGGAACTGCTGGATTTTTATATGGAATCTCAGTAATTTGGATTCGTGGGTATGTTGGATTAGCAGAAATGAGTAATGGATAATTGTGCCGGTGAGCACGGATCGTAATAATTAATTCTGCAGGGTAAGGTTGACTAACTTTGGCTACCCGACCAGTAGTTAATTTTTGATCTAGCTCATGGACAATTGCATGAGTAAACAAGCCGTCAAAAGACATTAGTGTAGCCTCCTAAATATTATAATTACAAACGAAAATAGCACTATTAATTATACAGTTTTACATCATTAATGAAAAGTAATGTTACTTTAGTGGACATATTTTTGGTTGGTTTAGTGTCGTCAATGTGGTATGCTTTTTGTATTATGTGGGTGAAATCCGCGTAAAAACGCAATTATTTTTAATTATACAAATTTAGAACATGGAGTTGATAAGATGAAAATTGCTGTTGTTACTGACAGCACTGCCTACCTTTCTCCTGAAGAGGCGGCGGCTAATAATATTCATGTTGTCCCAATCCCAGTGACATTGGATGGTCAAACATACCGTGAAGGTGTTGATATTTCCACCAGTGATTTTTATGAAAAGATGGCAAATTCAAGCTCTTTTCCAACGACTTCCCAAACGCCAATCGGCCAATTAATGGAAGTTTATCAAGGATTAGCTGATGATGGGTATGATGCTGTGATTAGCATTCATTTAACACGGGCTATTACAGGATATTTGGATACTGTTGAGCAACTTGCTGAACAGATGAAGGATACAATCAAGATCGTGCCAATCGATTCCCACTTAACAGTTAAAATGATGGGATACTTAGCCTTAGAAGCAGCTAAATTAGCTAGCGAAGGCGATGATTTAGATGACATTGTTAAAAAGGTAAAAGAATATCGTGATACCTTTAATAATGTATTTGTGGTAGATGACTTGCAAAACCTTGTTCGTGGTGGTCGTTTATCAAACGCCTCTGCATTTGTAGGTTCAATTTTAAAAATCAAACCCCTCTTGACTATGCATACTCCAACGCATGCCATTGAAGCGTTTGAGAAGGTGCGGTCAATGAAAAAGGCTAAACTTCGCTGTGAACAAATCTTTGATGAGGATATTGCCAAACTTGACTATCCAGTTAAAGCAATGGTTATTCATGCCAATGTTCCAGAGGAAGGTCAAAAGTGGCTTGATAAACTTCAAGCGGATCATCCTGATATTTCATTTGAGTTAAGTTACTTTGGTCCAGTAATTGGTTCCCACTTAGGACAAGGGGCCTTGGCCTTAGCATGGATGCAAGACACAGCAAAGAAGCCGTTAGCATGAAAAAACAAACTTTAATTAAAACCCTTTTGGCAATTGCGGCGGGTATTTTGATGATATTAATATCATTTACTGGCTTTCAAACCATTTTACCGACTGGTGAGGCGTTTATGCCTTTAGCTGGCGTGATTGCAGTGGGAATAGCAGTTGCATTAGGAATTAATATTGCATTTATCGTGACGCTGGTTAGTGCCATAATCATGATTGTCTTAGGAACTGCCGACTGGGTAATATTAGTCGATTTTATTGTTATTTTGATTGTGGTTGGCTTGATTTTACGCAAACAGGTTCCATTATCTATTGATCTCAATCATTCACAATTATTATGGCTTGCTATTTTTACCGGTTTAGTACAATTATTCTTTATCTCAATCTTTTATGGTTTAATTGGATTAGTCCTAACGGGGACGCCAACAGGTGGATTAACATTTGTTCAACTAATTATTCCTAACGCATTACTGACAGGATTATTGTATGGCTTCCTAGTAGCACCGATCTCATTGATTTTTCGGTGGGTAGCGCGAAAAGCATTGCATATTGATAATAATCATCATAATGATTCAGGTAACTCTGCAGGCGATAAGCAGGGCGGTTCGATTATTGTCGACTTAAGAAGTGCTAAAAATAAAAAAGATGATAAGTAAGCAAAATGCCATGGAAAAAACATTCGTGTTTCTTCCATGGCATTTACTATTTCCATAAACAATTTACATCTTTGCGTCCCATTCGGCATGAAACTCGTCAAGAAAATCGAACATTACTTGTTGACGGTGATTTGCAATTTTCTTGGCAGTTTCAGTGTTCATCATGTCTTTTAGGTGTAAGAGCTTTTCATCAAAGTGATTAATGATAGTTTCATTTGCTAAATTACGATATTCTTCCCGGGACATATTATGACGAGGCTTAATAGCTGGATCATATATTTTTTCATGATGACCACCTCCATAATAGATTGCCCGGGTAATGCCAATTGCGCCGATTGCATCTAACCAGTCGGCATCACGTACTATTTGTCCAATGATGGAGAGTTTGACTTCCTCTTTATCTAATGTATGAGCAAAAGAAATATTATTGATGACATCCATAATTATTTTGACTTGTTCATCACTAAAGTCATTTTGCTTTAAGTAATCAACTAATTCTTGTTTAGCTGCCTCAACGTTGTCAACTAATTTCTCATCAATTGTATCGTGAAGGTAGGCCGCCACAATCGGCAAAAATGGGTCAACTTTTTCGCCCATAGCTAACCGTTTACTCATTTTTACTACGCGGTTAATATGGTCCATCCCATGACCAGTCTTGTCCTGACCTAATTTTTGAATGGTGTACTCTTTAATGGCAGTTAATTGTTCTGCTTGTTTCATTATAAAACCTCTATTCTTGATTGGTTCTTTAATTATTAAATACTGAATCGCAATCCACGTCAACGTTTTGTAAAATAAGATGTGAGGAGTGGAATGAAATGAACTTATTATTTTCAATTAACGACAAGTTTGTTACGCAATTAGCAACCGTTTTATTATCAATTAAACTAAATACGCAAGCACAAGAATTTAACGTATATGTCTTACAAAAGGACAAATTGAAACGAACTGATGACTTGGAAAGAGTTTGTAAGCAATTAGGAATGAACTATTTTCCGATCAAAGTTAATGATCAATTATTTAGCAAAGCACCAGTTACAGACCGCTACCCGACAACAATTTATTATCGTTTACTAGCACACCGTCTTTTACCTCAAGATTTGCATAAAATTTTATACTTGGATGCTGATGTTTTGTGTATTAATGATCTTTCAAGTTTGTATGAGACTTCATTAGATGGATACCTATATGCTTCTGCCATCCATACAAACCTTACGAATACAACAGAGGTTATTAATAAGATTCGTCTGCAAAACTTTGATGCTGACGGGTATTATAATTCTGGCGTTCTCTTGATGAACCTTGATACTATCCGTAAAAAAGTAAAGGATACGGACATTTTTAACTACATCCGTACCCATACACTTTTACTCCCTGATCAAGATGTCTTGAATGCCTTATATGGGCGCTATATTAAGTCTGTCCCTGATCAGTTATATAATTTTGATACTCGTAAGGGCGGCATTTACGAAACGATTTCCTTTGGTGAATGGACAACCGATTGGGTGATGCGTAATACCGTGATTCTCCATTATTGCGGGCGAGACAAGCCATGGCTACCAACTAAAAATAGTGGACGTTACACTGCTTTATACAAAAACTACTTTCAAATGACTAATAAACTTATCAGTGCAGCGTTATTACTTCCCCCAGAAAAAGTTAATTAAGATTTTATTGACTTGGGGGTTGTGATGAAGTAATTCATGTTTAGCGTTTGGTCCGGTAATCTTAACTTCGCGGTATGAACGTGCGCGGTTATTAATAAGGTACTTGAGCGAAAGACAGGAAGCGTTTGAAACTTGGCTATCGTTGCCATCTTTTAAGTCACCATAAATATTCAATAATTTAATTTGCCGTGGGTAACGGTGACGTAACGGGAGTAGCTTTTGATAGGAATCATTCATTGCGGAAGGTTTTCCCGTCTTTTTATTCACTGTTAGATTAGCAGGCTCATTCCAGCCGATTGCACCATCAAAAGTTCCAGCCATCGCAACTTGTTTTTGAATTTGCGGAAGGTTATGGTTACCGGCATTAGCAAGGAGAAAATACATAACTGCCATGTTTCCCATGGAGTGCGCTTCAATATTTACCTTTTTAAAATGATATTTAGCTTGCAGTTCTTCAAGAACGTTTTTAACCCATTGACCTTGTAATTCATAATTTGTGCTATGGTTATCATTAAAATTGACCATTACGAGCGGATTGACAGCGTTATGAGGAATATCTCCTTTAAGAGTAACGGTTCCATCGCCAGCAACATCTGCGGTGATAACTGTTTTTGACACGCCTGCTTTCACAAATCCGTTTACCATATATTCTTCTGCATGGGCACCGCTTCCGTAGCCATGGAAAAAGAGAGTGGGGGTAGTAGAGTGAATATATTTATTGGAAAGGTCTGCGTGAATTGGCTTTGCTGCTAGTCCATAAATAATTGTTAGAAAAAGTGCAGTAAATATTGTTAAAGTAAATTTAATGAATTTGGTCATATAAAAACCTTCTTTTTCTTTTTAGTGCTATCATAGCATATTGAAGGGGTAACTTTTAATAGTTAACAGTTGTATTTAAAACGTAAAGTATGTTACAGTATTAGGGTTGTTTAACGAATAACACATCTAATTAATGTAATGAGAAGGGAAGGTAATACGATGCAAATCAAACAAGCCAAAATGGATGATTTAAATCAAATTATGGAAATTCTGCGAGATGGTCGAAACCAATTAGCCGAACAAGGGATCGATCAATGGCAAGGAGATTACCCGAACGAAGAACATATCAAAGAAGATATTGAAAAAGGATTTGCATACCTTGTACAATCACAAGATGATGAAACTGTTGGTGCATTATCAATTGTTGAAGCACCAGATCACTCATATGATGAACTTGACGGTGATTGGTTAATTGACACTGATCGTTATGTTGTTATTCACCGTGTGGCAATTCACTCCAATCATGCTGGAAAAGGATATGCCTCAGCATTATTCACTAGTGTAATTGATTACATTAAGAATAATCGGAAGGATATTAAGACTATTCGGATCGATACTCATGAAGACAACAAGATCATGCAACACTTGATCGACAAAAATGGCTTTACTAAAGTTGGTGAACTTCACGGGGTTTACCGTCCAGAAGAAAATTCATATGTTTACGCCTTATTAACAGGTAATTAAACACTAAAATAGCGGGAGACTAGGGATTCCTAATCTCTCGCTATTTTTTAAATTAATTTTTGAAACTATGAATTGGAGCGGGAATAAGTCCACCACGGTTAATCATCGCGGTACTTGCGGCTTTATTGACTGCCATTACCGGGGCATATCCTAATAGACCACCAAATTCAACCGTATCACCAACTTTTTTGCCGGGTGCGGGAATCACGCGGACAGCAGTGGTTTTATTATTAATCATTCCAATCGCCGCTTCATCAGCAATCATTGCGCTAATGGTTTCTTTTGGCGTGTCACCTGGAATTGCAATCATATCAAGACCAACGGAACAAACTGCAGTCATTGCTTCTAATTTAGAGATATTTAGCGTTCCAGCGTTAACTGCCTTAATCATGCCAGCATCTTCAGAGACAGGGATGAATGCGCCTGATAAACCACCAACATGACTACAGGCCATAATACCGCCTTTTTTCACGGCATCGTTTAACATGGCTAGAGCAGCGGTAGTTCCATGAGTTCCAACCTGAGCAACGCCGATTTCTTCTAGAACTTCGGCAACGGAATCACCAGCGGCAGCAGTTGGTGCGAGGGAAAGGTCCACGATCCCAAATTGAACGCCCAGTCTTTCAGCTGCAACAGTTCCTACTAATTGACCCATTCGTGTCACCTTAAAGGCAGTTTTCTTGATCGTTTCAGCAACGACATCCATTGATTCGCCCTTAACTTTTTCTAGGGCGGTTTTGATAACTCCAGGTCCTGAAACACCAACATTTATTACTACATCTGGTTCACCAACACCATGAAATCCGCCCGCCATGAAGGGATTATCTTCAACAGCATTACAAAAGATAACTAGTTTAGCATTTGTCATCATATCAAGCTTTGAACCAGCGACGACTACTTCACCCATTTGTGCAACGGCATCCATATTGATCCCGCTACGAGTAGAGCCAACATTTACTGATGCACAAACAAAATCAGTTTCCGCCAATGCTTCAGGGAGGGAAGCGATTAACGTACGGTCACCAGTTTGGTACCCCTTTTGAACAAGCGCACTGTACCCGCCGATAAAATCAATCCCTAATGTTTTGGCAGCTTTGTCTAAGGTTTTAGCATATTTAACATAGTCGTGGTCTTGAGAAGCAGCGGCAATGAGGGAAATAGGAGTAACAGTTACTCGCTTGTTAGCAATCGGAATTCCATATTCGGCTTCAATTTGTTGGCCGACTTTAACAAGGTTCTTTGCTTTTGTCGTAATTTTGTCATAGATCTTTTGACATGCAACCGTACTATCACTATCGACACAATCAAGTAAAGAAATTCCCATCGTGATTGTCCGTACGTCGAGGTTTTCATTCGAAATCATGTGGCTGGTTTCATAAATTTGTTGTGAATTCATTAAGGGATATTCCTCCTGTACATATTAAAGATTATGCATGGCATCGTAAATTTTGGCATTTCTCAGGTTAATTTCAACGCCAATCTCTTTACCGAGTTCTGTAAATTCATTAGTTAATTGATAACTATCAAGATTTTCAGGAATCATCACAGACATCATCATTACGAAATTGCCATCCATAATTGTTTGGGAAACATCTAGAATATTAATTTGTTTTTGGGCAAGGAGGGCACTTACCTTAGCGATAATTCCAACTTGGTCTTCACCTAGAACAGATACAACAGCTTTCATTAAAGAATCCTCTCTTTCTTTTAATGATTTTAATTGTAGTATAATAATATGAACATTTCTAGAAAATTTTAGCTAATAAAAAAGGCATCACTTGTTTAGAGGTGCCTTTTACGGTAAAAGATATGAAATTGGTTGGATCAAAATGCGCCCGGCTTACCAATATAGTCATCTACACCGTCTGGCTTTCCTGACCACTTAAACTTATCATACCAGATAGAATGCTTTTCTTGATCTAACTTGTCGATTTGCTTCATTTCGTCTGGTGATAGGGTAAAATCAAAAATTTCTGCGTTCTCCTTCATACGTTGAGGATGAGTAGTCTTGGTAAGAACTATAAAGTCTTGCTGAATTTCCCATCGCAGGATAATTTGGGCCGGTGTCTTTTGATGTTGATCGGCGATTTCTTTAATAACATCATTGGAAAGCAGCCGACCGTTACCCAGTGGCGACCAGGCTTCAAGTTGAATGTCATTTTCGCGACAAAACTTTACAATCTTAGGCTGGTGAATCAGGGGATTGAATTCAATTTGATTAATTGCTGGTTTAATTTTGGCGTGATCGAGCAAATCAGTCATTCGTTCAACATTAAAATTGCAAACACCAATTGATTTTGCTTGACCATCAGCATAAATATCTTCTAACGCGCGCCAGCTTTCATTGTATTTATCATTAACTGGCCAATGAAGAAGGAGAAGGTCGACATAGTTTGTTTGTAACTTTTTTAATTGCTCATTCACTGCTTGCCGAAGTTTATCATAATCTCCTTGATCACCATTGAAAATTTTAGTGGTAAGAAAGATGCTATCACGTTCACGGCCAGTAGCCTTGAAACCATCTTGAATGCCTTGTCCGACAGCTGCTTCATTCCCATATTGTTTAGCAGTATCGATTAAGACGTAATCATTAATAATGGCTTCTTTAACCATTTGCTGTGTTTCCGCAAGTGAGGCTTTCCAGACTCCTAAGCCAAGTTGGGGGATGAGGTGACCGTTGTTTAATTTTATCTTTGGTTGTAGATTTTGATTCATTTTAATTAAATTCTCCTTTCTAAATCAGTTATAACATTAAATACTTTAGGATTCTTGAATTTGCTCGTTAACAAACTGAAGAAATTTTTCGATTGCTGGAGATAAGATAGTATTTTTACGCCAGGCAAGGACATCCCCTGTCGATTTGTTAGGCACAAGGGGAACAAAAACAAGGTCAGGATCATGAAAATTATTATAGACGCCCTTAATTGTCAGACCATAGTAATTACTATTTCTTAAAAGGGAAACGGTATTTCCAGGTAAACTGGTTGTCGCACGGATATTTAAACGCGTTTGATCTAATTTTAAGATATCACTAACTTCATCGCGAACAATACTACGGTGGGGAAGAATTAAGGGAATTTTGTAAAGATCTTCTTTAGTAATAGTAGAATGCTTGGCAAGTGGGGCCGATTTTTTCATCATTACTCCCCATTCTTCACGGACCGGTAATTCGAGAAAGTTATATTTAGCAGCTTCAACGGGTTCAAGGAGGCATACAAGGTCATTGAGCCCTTCATCTAGTTGGCGGCGAAGGACATCGCCATCCCCATCAGCTAAATTAAAGATTACGTTCGGGTAAAGCTTTTGAAATTCAAAAATTAGTTTCGTTATATAAGGAGAGACACTCGAAACTGCTGAGCCAAGATTGATTTCTCCTGTTAATGCCTCTTCTTGTTGATGAAGGTCGTTTTCAGTTTGATCCAAGAGTTGTAGCATGGTCGTTGCTCGCTGTTGAAATAGGATTCCGGCTTTTGTGAGCTGAAGGCGCCGATTTTCTCGGTTAAACAACTTTATGTCTAATTCGGTTTCTAGGTCCATGATTTGCCGGGAAAGGGTAGGTTGGGTAATATGTAATTGTTCCGCAGCTTTAGTGATATTATTAGTTTGTGCAACAGTTAAAAAGTATTTTAATACACGTGTATCCATATAGTATCTCTCATTTTTATTTATATTAAGGAGTTATTGATAATGGCAAAGCAAGCATTGATTTTATATTATTCGCAATTCGGAAATACTGCTAGACTCGCTAGTAAGATTCATGAAGCAACTGGTGCCGATATTGTAAGAATTAAAGTTCCCGATGATACTTTCCCACTGGATATGGAAGAAACCGGAAAAATTTATCAGCAACAGCTTAATACGCATGCCCTCCCCAAACTAGTGACTACCTTACCTGACTTATCGTATTATGACTTGATCTTAGTTGGCGGACCAGTCTGGAATGGGAAAGTTGCCTCACCGATTATTGCCTTGCTTCAACAGCTTCAAGAATTCACTGGTAAGATTGCGCCGTTTAGTACAGGTTGGAGTGACACTGGTGATTATCAAGAGGACTTCATCAACTATGCTGGTAAGTTAAATGTCACTCCCGGCTACCATATTCTTACTCATGGTAGTCCAGCTTTCAATGAAAAGTCATTATTTTCATGGTTGCGAAAATTATAATTCATTTTTTGAATAACTCACCATTTATAATAAGCTTTTTACATTCTTAATGCTAGAGTTTATTATTAAACCAACAATTAATTGGAGGTTAGTAATAATGGCTAAGAATGAACACGAAGTAAAAATGACCTTTTTGGTTTTGGTGATAAGAACGTTGCGTTTGCAAAATACTTTATTGGAACAAGTTATCTCAATGGGTTAGTATCTCCTGATGATAACATTGATGTAAATGTTTCAAACGTTAATTTTGAGCCCGGTTGCCGTAACAACTGGCATATTCACCATGATGGTTTCCAAATCTTATTAGTAACTGCTGGTGAGGGTTGGTATCAAGAAGAAGGCAAGCCGGCGCAATTGTTAAAACCCGGTGATGTTGTAGCAATTCATGAAGGCGTAAAGCACTGGCATGGAGCTACTAAAGATAGTTGGTTCTCTCATATTGCTATTACGAAGGGAACTAGCGAATGGTGCGAAGAAGTAGATGACGCTACTTACAACCGCCTTTCTGATTAGTTAATCAGTCAGCTTTCTTTGTCCTCGTCCTCAACTTTGATATACTAGGTAAAGTTTGAGGAGGAGATTACATGGAAAGCTGGCTTTTTTTAGCTTTAGTATTATTAATTGCAATCTTTGGTCATAACTCGTCATTGATTATTGCCACAGTAGTAGTGATGGTCCTAAAACTGATCCCTTATACTGCCAAGTGGTTGCCCTTGATACAGCATAAAGGAATTAATTGGGGTGTAACAGTGATTTCAGTTGCGATCTTGATTCCAATTGCGACGGGACAAATTGGTTTTGATGATTTATGGGCGGCTTTTAAGACCCCTGCTGGCTGGATTGCAGTCGGCATGGGCATTGCAGTTGCCATCTTATCAAAGTATGGAGTCAACCAGTTGGCAGCTGTTCCTCAAGTCACGGTTGCCTTAGTACTTGGAACGATTATTGGAGTAGTTGCGTTTAAGGGAATTGCTGCCGGTCCAGTTATCGCGAGTGGGATGACCTATTGTATTGTAACGCTATTGAATTTGCATTTTTAAATAGCAAAAAACCAAGCGAGACCAAAATAGATCTCACTTGGTTTTTATTTTACGCATTTTCTAATTGCTCTTGCGAAGAAATTTTATGATATAGCTTAGTGCTAAGATATAGCGAAGTTAATAGCAAGCATAAGCATAGGAGGAAACCTGCTTGAATACCAAGGTGTGAGGACGGGTTGTGAACTAAGTGATTAACAATACCAACAATTGAAACGATGAGGGCAGTTCCAAAGGCAGCCGCAATTTGTCGTAACGTATTAAAGGTAGCAACTGCATCAGGAACGATTTCATTAGGTAGCAATGATAGTGCTTGTGTTTGCAGAGGGATTAACATTGTCACTAACCCAAACTGGCGAATTGTTTGGAAAAGAGTGATCATGAGGACAGAACTACGCGCACCGATTGCGGCTTGGCCAATTGTTCCGATGATATCGATTATGAGACCAGTCCCAACAAGAATCTTAATTGGATAAATGTCATAAAAGCGGCCACTCGTTGTCGATAGTAAGCCCGTTAAGATTGCCCCCGGAAGGACAGCAATGGCTGAAACAACCGTACTTTTGCCCAAGACAATCTGTACTAACAGGGGAATCAAAATTGCATTGCCATACATTGTTGATGTAATTAGCATATTAATAATAGTGGCAAAGACAAATTGTTTGTGTGAGAAGATCCCAAAGTTGATTAACTGACGACTACTGTGACGTTGGTTAAGAAAGAACAGCAAGAGAAAGACTAAGCCGATAAGGACATACCCTGCAACATTAAATGAGAGTAAGTGATTGTTCGAAACATTTGATAAGCCCATCAATAGTGACCATAATCCGCCTGTGATTAAAATGAGAGCTAATGTATTAAAGCGGGGATGTTCATTATGAGGGATTTTAGGAAGCAGGAAGAATGAAAGTAGTAATGTAATTACTGCAAAGGGAATAATTAATAGGAAAAGGTATCGCCAAGAGAAAAAGTGTAATAGAAAGCCAGAAATGGCAGGGCCTAAGATGGGGGCACAATTAAAGGCAAGGCCAATAATTCCCATAATTTGCCCTTTTTTACCCGGTTTTGCGTAACGAATTGCCAAGACATTTACTAGCGGCATCATCATCCCTGCACCCAAAGCTTGAATCATCCGAGCAATTACAACTAGATTGAAGCTCCACGCAATCGCTCCGATAATGGTTCCCAAAAGAAAAATTCCGGAGAAAATAATAAAGAGATTCTTGAATGGGAACCTTTTTATGAGAAATGAACTAACAGGAATCATTAGGGCGTTGACAAGCATATAACCGTTTGTCACCCATTGAACCTGGGCCTCGCTAATATGAAAGACATTCATGAAGGTTGGGAGGGCAATGTTCATTAAGGTTGAACAGAGAAGACCGAAAAATGTACCAAATACCATGATTACTAATGCATGGCTAATGCGTTGATTTTTCATTAGTAGATATAGCGCTCCTTAAAATTAGTCAAACAGTATTGAGTTTACTAGCCAGATTATTAATGTCAATACGCATTAGGAATTTGCAAGTAAGTAAATTAATGATAAAATATAGTTATGAATAATTTACACATGTAAACGCAGGAGGAATTAGATGAATATTAATTTAGAAATAACTCCCGCTGAATGGCAAGTTATGCGGGTGGTTTGGAGTCTAAGGCAAACGACCAGTAGCCAAATTATTGAAATTTTACAGAAAAAAGTTGACTGGAAACCGGCAACGATTAAGACTTTACTTCGACGCCTGGTTGATAAAAAAGCCTTATCTGCTACTCGGCAAGGACGTGGATTTATCTATGAGCCCCTCGTTCCTGAACAACAAACGATGGATCAAGCAGCGGACAATCTATTTAATAATATTTGTGAACGACACGTTGGAAGCACCCTTGAACATGTGATCAATAATGTAACGCTTAGTAAGGATGATATTGCTAAGTTACAAGAATTATTGGCAAGCAAAGTAACTGATTCACCGGATCACGTCAAATGTAACTGTATTCCGGATATGCAAATGAACTGCTAATGAAAAGCTCCCCGCAACTAGGAAATCTTTCCTAAATTGCGGAGAGCCTTTTTAATATCTATTTTTCTTTGCTTTGATCCTCATCAGCTGATGGCTTCTTCTTTCTAGGCTTAATATAAACTACCTTGAATTTATTAACATAGGCATTCTTCAAATCAAGAGGTGTGAATGAGAAATTATCGACTCTAATTGGTTGTCCAACTTTTAAGTCATACTGCCGTTCAAGGAAGAATCCAGTTAAGGTTGTTACTTCAGAGTTGTCAAATTGCTCGATGTTTGTATCAAAGTAACGTTCAAAATCATCTAGTGGCATCTTACCTGAAACTTCGAAGGTAGGATTACCCTTGCTATCAGGATCCTTCTTTTCAATCATATCAGAGGTAGCATGATCAATTTCTTCGCCAACGGTTCCGAATAATTCTTCATAAATATCCTTATCAGTAATGATCCCAGAAGTACCACCGTATTCGTCTTGGACAACAACAATTGGCACTTGTTTTTTCATCATCTCAGCAAGGACATTGGTGAGTTGTTCATTTTCGTAAACGATTGGAATTCGGCGCATGATTGTGCGAACTGATTGTTGCGGGTTGATTTGGTTTTGCCGCATAATATCATATGCAAAAATATAACCAAGAATGTGGTCTTTGTCATTATTAGCAACAACTGGGAAACGCGTGAATTTCTTTTCAAAATAAAGTTTGGCTGCATCTTCAATTGAAGCCGTAATATCAATAACCGCTAACTGTGTCCGATCAATCATAATATCCTCAGCAACTTTATCATTCATTTCAAAAGCCCGTTGCATGAAGATAACGTCTTCTTTATCCATTTCCCCGGCTTTTTCCGATTGTTGAGATAAGGTCATAATTTCATTTTGTGAATATGTGTCTTCTTCTGGCTGAACATTGTATCCTAACATTTTCGTAATTGCCGCAGCGACTACCGCAAATAACCAAACGAAGGGATAAAAAACAGTATGGAAGAATTGTACCGGGTGAACAATTGATAAGAGAATTGGTACCGGTCGATCAATCGCCATATTTTTCGGAACTAAGTCAGTAAATACCGCGTGGAAGAATGTAAAAATTAAAACACCGATAACTGGTGCAATCGCTTGAAGAACATCGTGCGGAATAATATTAATCTTTAGCAACAGATCTGTGATAAATTCATCACCTAACCAACCTAAAACTAAAGAAGTCATCGTAACACCGACTTGGGCTGTTGATAGGTACTCATTAAGATTTGCTACCATGTGTTCCGCGCGTTTGACTTTTCGCGTTTGCCGGAGCTCCTTTAACTCACTAGGCCGCACTTTAACAACTGAATACTCCAGCAGTGTAAATAAAGCAGCTAACAGCAAAATCAAAATAATGATAATTAATTTAAACCAATATGAATCCCATAAACCATTCATCGTTTAAAAATTTCACCTAAACTTTCTTAAAAAATTTATCGACTACTATTGTATCAGTAAAATGTAACGAAAGGGGAGTTTAATTATTTTTTTATAAGTGAAAATGCTAAAATAAAGGAAAATAAGTAGGAGAAGACATATGACGACTAATGAAGAAGAAATCAAGAAGTCAGCACGCTTGCGTAAGATTATGCAAGTGATGCGAAAATATCATTTTGTTAGCAATTTTTACCATCAAACTAATCCACAAGCTATTTGTCAGGCCCTGCAAGAACTGGGACCGACCTTTATTAAACTTGGCCAAATATTATCAACCCGTCCAGACCTTGTCTCCCCAGCATATATTAAAGAACTTCGCCACTTGCAAGATCAGGTTAAAGCTGATAGCTTTGCGACCGTAGAGCAAACTTTTGAAGAAGAAACTGGAAAGAAAATTAATGACGAATTTGCTAGCTTTGCGGAAAAGCCATTTGCTTCTGCGTCGATTGGGCAAGTTCACCATGCAACGCTTAAGGATGGGACACCAGTTGTTGTCAAAGTCCAACATCCAGAAGTCGGTAAGCTTGTTAATACTGATTTAGCCTTGTTACGGAAAGCAGTGGTCTTATTTAAGTATGTTCCCCAAGACATTGCAGTAGTTGATTTGGATAAAGTAATTGATGAACTCAGTACTTCATTATTAAGTGAGGTCAATACTCTTGAAGAAGCAAAAAACGGGGAAGAGTTTTATACATTAAATAACGGCGATGGACCAATCTTAGTCCCTAAAGTATATATGAAGTATTGTGCTCCTAAGATTCTTGTTAATGAAGCGATGGAAGGAAAAAGCATTCGGTATCGTTTTAAGCAGCCAAATGATAATGATCAAGAGGCAACGATCGTTAATCATGAAATTGCTACTACGCTCGTTAATAACTTTTTAAAACAAGTTTTTGTTGATCATTACTTTCATGCGGATCCACATCCAGGAAATATATTAATTCACGAATTACGTCCGGATGAGCCAGCAAAGCAATACGCAACGACCAAACACCATGAAAAGACCATTTATAATACAACCATTAGTTATGATCAGCAGGAGGCATTACCAAATTACCGGATCATCTACCTTGATTTTGGAATGATGGGAAGGTTAAGTCCAGCGATGGCAAATAGTATTGCGAATATCGTGATTACTATCAACACAAAGGATACGCGAAAAATTGGAAAAGCAGTTTTAAATGTTTGTAATCGAACCGGGGAAGTTGACGAAAATGCATTTTATAAAGAACTTGGCGCCTTTATTCAACCATATTTTTCAACTGGCCTTGGCAATATTGATTTCGTGAAAATGCTGTACCAAATTGTTCAACTATGTAAGAAAAACCACCTTCAAATGCGGGGAGAGGTAACAATGCTAATTAAGGCATTTGGGACTCTTGAAAGCTCGGTTGCTAAACTTGATCCTGAAATATCAATGCTTGAGGTTGCCCAATCGTTTGGACGGCGTTATTTAAAACGAAACTTTAATTGGCGTTCTGCCCTTGATAATAACCTAGTCAATTTTTTCCTTGCTAGCAAAGCAATGGGGAAGATGCCAGAAAGAATTAATGAATTGATCGATACATTTGTCAGTGGGGATGCCAAAGTTGATCTCCAGTATAAAAATGAGCAACGAGTGCTAAAGCAGATAGAACGGTTAATGAACCGTTTCATGATTGCAATTATTTTAGCAGCAGTCATCTTAGGATCATCATTATTAGTCCAGGGAACACCAACTGATTCACATATCTATCGTTTAGGAGTATCTGGCTATATTATTGCAATCATAATTATTATTCTTTTAGTTGTTACGGAGATTATCCATCGATGGCGAAATTGGCGAAGGAAACGATGATTAATGATATATTTAAACTTAGTTAATGAATTAATATGTGCGTTATGCTGGGGAATTACGATTAGGCTTATTTTGATTCGCCATTTAAATAGTGAAACCAAGGTGGCTAGATTCAATACGTTTGCGTTTGTTTTGATGGTGGTCAACTTGGTAGTAGTGTTGCCTATTTTTGCTTTTTTGCTTAAAAATTTACCAATTCAATCAGTAAGTTGGCTAAGTGCATTAGTAGTAGCAACTATTGACGTTTTAAGTACGTTTAATTTAATTTTATTTTGTATTTTCAGTTGTTATACCCGCCTACGAAAATGTCCTACTACTGTTCAGGACTTTCTGGTTTTAGGGGCAGCTGTTAAACATGGCCAAGTCCCGCCAGTGTTAGCTACTCGCCTTGATAAAGCCATCAATTGTTGGAAAACTCATCAATCTGCAAAAATTATTGTTTCTGGGGGAATAGTACAGAAAGCAAAAGAATCTGAAGCAGAAGTCATGGCTGCTTACTTAATTGCTCACGGAATCCCAGCAAGAAAAATAATTTGCGAGACCCAGGCACTCAATACATGGCAAAATTTGACCTTTGCTAGTCAACTCATTAAGCCGCAAGAGACGGTTGTAGTAGTAACTAGTGATTTTCATGTTCTTCGTGCGAGAGCTTATGCAAGGAAGATGGGGTTAAACTGGTCATTCATTAGTAGCAAGACTCCTTGGCGATACTGTCCATTAACTTTTATTCGGGACTATCTCGGGATTATCCGTGACCATTGGTGGATATTTTGCGGGAGTACGCTCCTTTTACTTTTAGTTGAATTTATTTTGAAATGAAATATGAGCGAGACAGAAGGGGAAAACAACCTTCTCTCGCTCATATTCGCTTTATTTATTCTTATATACTGCAATTTCAATCAGATTATTATCTGGATCATAAACGTAAAGTGAGGTCATTTCGCCTTCTGCCCCTTGTTTTACAATTGGTCCAGCAATTATATCAATATAATAGCTATTAAGATGGTGAACAATATCGTCAATACTATCTCCGGCAACTAAACATAAGTCAGCAGAACCAATTGTCGGATTAGCTGCCTTTAGAGTAGTTGGTCGGTCAATTTTTTGTAAACGGATTAACTGATGCCCACACCGCATTGTAATTAAGTCGTCATTACTTTGTTCTTTAATTACCGGCATATCAAATACTTCGTGATAAAAGCGCATTGATTGCTCTAAATCAGTTACAGTTAAAACAACGTGATCAATTCGTCGCATTTTCATTGTCTAAGTCTCCCTTAAATTTTTAAATCAATATCATTATACAAGTTTCTAAATTGAAATAGCAAAAGTTGTATAATGAAATGATTGTAGATCTAAGGAGATTTTTTATGAATATAAAAACAATAATGAGTGTCGCAATTGGCGGCTTTCTCGGCGGAATTACCCGTTATGAACTTAGTGCCCTATTAGGCGGTGACGGGATTTTATATGCCAACCTTATTGGTTCATTTTTGTTAGCCTTTATAACTTATTATTTTATTGAACGGGGGCTATTAGCAGCATGGTTAAATGCCGGGATAGGAACTGGTTTTATTGGCGCTTTTACGACATTTTCAAGTTTAGCCACAACTATTGTTAAGCTTGAAAGCCAAGATATAATTGCTAGCATTGGTTATTTTCTTGTGAGCTCTCTTGGCGGCTTGGCTTTGGCACTGCTCGGTTTTATGTTGGCACGAAAATACGGAGGTCCGCGACAAGATGATTAGTGTAGGGCTTGGAGCAGCAATTGGGGCCGTGATCCGTTATGTCATTACAAGCTGGTGGAAAAAGTTAAGAATTGATTGGCCCCTAGCAACTCTATTTATTAATATCACCGGTAGTTTTTTATTAGGCATTCTTACCAAGAATTTTGCTAGTAATTCTTCGATCATGCTATTATTTGGGATTGGCTTATTAGGAGGTTATACTACTTTTTCGACTTTCAATGTTGAGCTAATTTCAATGATGGATGAAAAACGATGGGGAATGTTCGCTCTTTATTTCGGCTTAAGTTATCTTGGTGGAGTTATTGCCGCCATCTGTGGAATGATGATATGAAAGGAGTAAAAAATAGTGACAGAAACCATACTACCAACGCAAATTGAAGTAAAAGGTGGAAGAGTCCACAACCTTAAGAACATTGATATTAATATCCCGCTACATAAATTTGTCGCGATTTCGGGATTATCTGGTTCTGGGAAAAGCTCATTAGCAATGGGAATTTTATATGAAGAGGGATCTCGCCGGTACTTAGAAGCGCTTTCTACTTACACACGACGGCGGCTAAAGTTAGGTGCTCAAGCTGATGTTACAAGTGTTAAACATATTCCTTCAGCACTAGCATTGAAGCAACGTCCCGCAATTCCATCTGAACGAGCAACCGTTGGAACAATGAGTGAGATGTTGAACGTAATTAGGCTGATCTTTTCGCGACTTGGCGAACCGGTTTGTCCAAATGGGCATCGGTTAAAACCAAGCCTTGAAATCGCAGAGGTAATGAGTAAGAGCGGCGATGAGATGGGACAATTAACCTGTCCTACTTGTGGCACAAAGTTTTATGCCTATGGAGCAGAAGATTTTGCATTCAATTCTGACGGAGCCTGCTTACGATGTCATGGAACAGGAAAAGTTCGTGAACTGGATGAAAGTAAACTTATTGGGGATGAAAATCTTAGTTTAGCTGATGGGGCAGTTGCTTCATGGCATTTGCCTGGCCGAAACTTTATGCCGAGTGTGGCTGAACAGGCAGGTGTTCGGATCCATGTTCCATATAAAGATTTAACCCCTAAAGAAAAAGATTTTGTTTTAAATGGTCCACAAAAGAAGTTTAAGATGGACTTCCGCTCTGGAACAGGCCGTGTTTTTCATGACTTTAATGCTTTATACGAGAACGCCCATGAAGCGGTATTAGCATCTGCGAAGAGTAGTAAAAGCGAGCGAGCCCAAAAACGAATTAGCGAATTTTTCCATTATTCAACGTGCCCGGTTTGTCATGGGACACGGTTAAAGCCGGAATTATTAAAACAATTAGCTGGTGGTTTAAATATTGCGCAAGTTAGTGATCTTACGCTTGGGGAATTAAGCAAGTGGAAGCAAGATGTATTAGCTGTTCTCCCTTCAGATATGAAAAAAATGGCGACTTCATTATTTAAAGAGTTTGATGATAATTTACGGCCATTATTGGAATTAGGTCTTGATTATTTAACTTTATCGCGAAACGGGAATACGTTATCGACAGGTGAATTACAACGTATTCAGCTTGCAAGAACTCTTCGAACTCAAACGACTGGTGTCTTATATATTCTGGATGAACCTTCTATCGGCTTACATCCTGATAATATTACAGGTCTCTTAAATGTATTTAAGGAATTAGTGGCCCAAGGTAATTCATTAGTAATTGTTGATCACAATGTTGATATTATCAAAGAAGCAGATTGGATTATTGAAATTGGCCCGGGTTCTGGAGAAAAAGGTGGAGAAATTCTTACGGAGGGAACACCATCGCAAATCGCTGACAACCCTCAGTCTAAAGTTGGTCCTTATTTAAATGGGACAGCAGTATTAAAAAGCCGTCCGTTAACAAACGAACCAGCTAGTCAAGAGATTACCTTTGAAGTAAAAGATTATTACAATCTTAAAGATGTCCATGGAGAGATTCCAGTTAATCGGCTAACTGCTATCACTGGTTTTTCGGGCGCTGGTAAAACAAGTTTGATCCTTGATAGTTTAGTTCCCGCTATCCATGCTCAAGCAAATGGGGCTAAATTACCTTCACAAGTTAGCAAATTATCAAGTCCGTTAAAAGAAGTAGTAAGTGTTGATGCGGCGCCAATTGGTAAAACTAACCGTTCAACCGTCGCAACTTATACCAGTATTATGGATAATCTGCGGAAGTTATTTGCAGCCCAGCCCTTAGCCAAAGAGAAACACTATACACCTTCTTACTTTTCTTATAATAATAAGCAGGGAGCGTGTCCAACGTGTGGTGGCGCGGGGGTCGTAACCCTTGATATTCAATTCTTACCGGATATGCAACAGACTTGTCCAACATGTGGGGGAAGTCGATACAATGAAGAAGTTCAAAAAGTTAAGTGGCACGGATATTCAATTGTTGATCTCTTAAAATTAGATGTTCGGGCAGCGATGAGTGTATTTAAGGAAGTTCCGAAAATTACTCGTGAACTTCAATTGTTGGATGAAATGGGCTTAGGGTATCTGCACTTAGGGGAAAGTACGCCTAGCCTTTCTGGTGGTGAGGCACAGCGATTAAAACTTGTTAAACACCTGAACCATAATCAAAGTGAAACGTTATTTGTATTTGATGAACCAACTATTGGCTTGCATCTCCTTGATGTTAAAACCCTTTTAGCAGTAATGCAGCAATTACTTGATCGGGGAGCGACAATCATTACTATTACTCATGACCTAAATTTGATTATTAACGCAGATTATATGCTTGATATGGGTCCGCGTGGTGGCAGTAATGGTGGAAAAATTGTGGCTCAGGGGAATCCGTTAGCCCTTATTCAAAAGCCAGAAAGTTTAACCAGCAATTATTTGGCAGAATATTGGTCAAGATTTAATTAAAGGTAAAGGCTCCAAGCATTCGGATTTTCCGGACGTTTGGAGCCTTGTTTTTAATCAAGTTAATTATTTTGTTGCTGCTTTTTCTTCATGGTTTTGCCAGATTTTGCGAACGAGTAAGTAACAGCCAATTAGAATTAAAATAGCGATTGCGACACCGATCAGTCGTCTAATATTACCCTTGAAAATAGCATCCCCACCAAAGGCATAGAGAAAGGAAGTCGGAGCCATTCCCACGGTTACCATTGCCAAGTAATGTTTTCGACTAACATTTAAGCGGGCACCAGCGTAGTTTACAAGTACACTAGGGATAACCGGAATCATAAAGCCGATGGTAAGTGCAATTAACGGATGCTTTTGCTGCAAGAGGTAATGAAGGATTTTGTTTTTCTTTACCCGTTTGGAGAGGTTAATTTTACGAATTATACTCATTACAGTAGAGTTTCCTAAAATGTTTCCAACCCAATTAATCAGAAAACCAACAATTGGTCCATAACATAATCCGGCAAAGATACAAACAACGGAATTAGACATTCCTGGAATCGCATTTAGGATGCCGATCAATGCAATGAGAAGGAAGATATCGGTAAAACCATGGCTTCTAATCATATGGAGAAGCTTAGCCTTATTATGGGCATTAAAGTCTAGTAGTAGGTCAATTTCTGGCTTATATGTTCGATAAATGAAGTAGAGAACGATGACAGCGAGGATAATTGCGCCAACGATCAGCCACGTTTTATTTAATTTACGCTCTTTCATAATTATTGTTCCTCCTTTGGTAGCGTAAACCCAGCCTTCTTAAAAAGGGAGGTAAGAGAATGTCGTAAAAGCGGATCATGAGCGTAAAGATAAGTTCCATATACACCACGCTTGAATAAAACGTTCAAAGAATTCATAATCATTCTTTTTTCTAAACTCTTAATTTCAGCTGGATCAGTTAGGTCATCACGTTTTTTGAATGCTTCAACATCTGTATAACGATCTAAGTTAACTTGAAGTTGGTTTGTTTGAGGCGTTTGGCTAATCGGCGGACCGATAATAATACCGGTGTAATTTAAGTCAAACCCCTGGCAAGTGTAGATTGAGCCAACTTCATTAACGGTCTGAGGTAGTTCTGCCCAGGGGGTAACTGTATAGTTATATTGATCCCACGGCATTTTAAATCTGCCTTCCTCAATGTAGTGTTTACCACCATCGAGCGTTGACGGATATCCAGACGTTGAAAGGATGCGGGAAAGGCCTACTTCTTTATTACGTTGGACAATTGCTTTCCTCATTTCCTCGGCATCACTGTAAATGCGAAAATCATAATGATCACGGGCGGATGCTGGTAACGCGGTTAATTTATAGTTAGTAAATTCATTAAACCACTTAACTAATTCATCGCTCGCATTCATGCGAAACATGTGGGTCAAATGGTAATCTTTATGGGGATATTGGTTCGTAATTGCCTGAAGTCGTTCAGGGGTCCAGAGACTTTTCATCCGTAAGACTTGGTATTGATCAAAGACAATTATGACAACTTTAGCGCGTTTAATAATCTCGACAAGCTGATTATCATGGTAAAAATTATTATAATGATCAGGTTTGGATAATAAAAGATGGGCTTCATCGATAACAGCAACATCAATGGTTTGATTTTGCTTATCCAATTGATTAATTAATGAGGTTGGCCGAGTGAAGTCCT
Source organism: Limosilactobacillus reuteri (assembly GCF_020785355.1). GTDB lineage: Bacteria > Bacillota > Bacilli > Lactobacillales > Lactobacillaceae > Limosilactobacillus > Limosilactobacillus reuteri_I. The sequence continues at coordinate 102,033 of NZ_JAJGVH010000076.1, forward strand.
TTTTATATAACTCTTTTATTGGCCCGGCAATCTCTTTATAGACTTTCAGAATTTCCGGATGGTTAACAAGAAAATAATTATTAGTATGATAAAGAACGGAATTTTGTTGTGTCCGCGCTTCTTTTTGAATGCGGACGAATAATTGTGATAAGATTACGCTTTTTCCAGTACCTGCATCCCCGTAGACTGTATATATTGCAGGATGATTTTGTGTTAGATGGTGTTTAGTAAATGAAATAATGTCATTGACGAGTTGTTCTTGCTCTGTCGTTAATTTTTTAAATGGTGAAATTTTGTTAGTTGCAGCGTTGTCTATATTTTTCATAACTATTTCCTTTTTAACGAATTACTCTATTTAATGGTATCGAAATGCATGAATTTCGTCAATTTGAACTTGAGAGTAATTTACTCAATGCTTTAGAAAGTGTTAGAATAATAAGAGCAATAAGTATTACTAATTATTAAATGTAAAATCAAGAAGGAGTGGAATAGATGAATCTGCATCCTGATTACCTCTTAAATGAAGTTAATGAACCAAGCGATATTAAGGACATGTCACTTGACGAATTAAAACAATTAGCAACAGAAATGCGTCAACTTGTTCTTGAACGCGACGCAAAAATCGGTGGACACGTGGGCCCTAACCTTGGCGTAATGGAGCTAACGATTGCTTTTCACTATGTCTTTGATTCGCCCCACGATAAAGTTATTTGGGATGTTTCACACCAGAGTTATGCCCATAAAATGCTGACAGGCCGGAAATTAGGTTTTCTTGATCCTGATCATTATGAAGATATTACTGGATTTACGTCACCAGAAGAAAGTGCTCATGACTTCTTTGAAATCGGCCATACTTCAACATCAATCTCACTTGCAGTGGGGATGGCTCAAGCGCGTGATTTAATGAAGCCGCAATCACATAATAACGTTATGGCAGTAATTGGGGATGGATCCTTAAGTGGCGGATTAGCTTTTGAAGGATTAAACAATGCTGCTAAGCTTAATTCTAACTTGATTATTCTCGTTAATGATAATCAAATGTCAATTGATGAGAACCAGGGTGGTTTATACAAGGGACTAAAAGAACTCCGGGATGCCAATGGTGAATCTCCCAATAATATTTTTAAGTTTATGGGTCTTGATTACAAGTACGTTGCAGACGGTAATGACTTGCAGACGATGATCGACACTTTTAAGGAAATCAAGGATATTGACCATCCAATCGTCCTTCATGTTAACACCTTAAAAGGGAAGGGGTATGAACCTGCTGTTGAAGAAAAGATGAAGTATCATTGGCGCACTCCATTTGACCTAAAGACTGGTGAAGATAAGGTTAAGGTAAGTGGAGAATCATATAGCGATGCTGTCCTTGCTGAATTAGATAAGCAAATTGCAGCGGATAAGCCAGTTGTTGCTATTAATGCTGGAATTCCTGGTGCGTTTGATCTTGGCAAGTTTAAGGCTAAGCACCCGGACCGTTATTATGATGTTGGTATTGCTGAACAGGATTCAATTACGACTGCTGTTGCAATGGCGCAAGCAGGTGCACGCCCTGTTGTATTTCAAAATAGTACTTTCCTGCAACGAGCATATGATCAATTGATTCATGACATGGCATTAAATGATGCTCCGGTTGTAATGATTGTGCGAGGCGGGTCAATTTCAGAAAGTTCTGCTACTCATCAAGGAACATTTGATATTTCAATGATTAGTGATTTGCCAAACATTGAATATTTAGCACCAACAAACGTCGAAGAAATGATTTCGATGTTACGGTGGGCAATCAATCAAACTGATGAACCAGTAGTAATTCGGCAACCAGAAAAGCCCCTTCTTCACGGGACTCCAACACAAGATGACTACAGTACAATTAAGTACGATATTGCTCATCGCGGAAGTGAAGTTGCAATTATGGCTGTTGGTGACTTCTGGGAACTTGGTGAAAGGGTAAGGAAGGAACTTCAAGACAAGCTTAACATTGATGCTACATTGATCAATCCAAAGTCTGTAACTGGAATCGATTCAGATGTCCTTCACCACCTAGCAGAAAATCATGATGTAGTTGTTACGCTAGAGGATGGGGTCCTTAGTGGGGGCTTCGGGGAAACAATTGCTCGTTACTATGGACCAAAGGGAATGAAAGTTTTGAACTTTGGAGCACCACGGGAATTTGCGGATAATGTTCCTACCGAAGTACTATATGAATGGTACCACTTAACCCCTAAACAAATTGTGGATGATATTGAGCAGGTTATCCATTCACTATAAGTTAACAGAGCTGTCATCGCAGGTAAGGATTACTTGTAGGTGATAGCTTTTTTCGATTTAAAAAATGCGAATTGCTTCTTTTTACGTATATATATTAAAGAGTATATAAAAGAGGAGCGAGATAATATGAACCATTTAAACTACCTTCATGTATTGCGAAACACTTGCTTAGTAGGCTTAACGACAGCGTCAACGATCCTTTCGCTGTCATTAAATACTCCACCAGTTTTAGCTGCAACTCAAGAGCCAATTACGAATCCCATATCTAACGCAAATAATCAGAAAGAACGTGTTCAAATCAAACGTGTAATTTATTTTCATCTCTTAAATGAAGTTAAAAAAGTGGAACAAGTGTCTTATGCTCACCGTGAAGTACCGAACGATCCAACCAAAAAGGCAAATTGGATTATTGAACCTTTTGAAGAAGTTAATATCCCTGACCAAGCTGGTTTTAGACCATCAATGGATAAGATTCCAACTGTTACAGAAATAGAAGATCTATCACAATTAAAAAATACGATAAATGTTTATTATCAGCCCCTCAATAAAGATGAAGGTCCAAAAAAGGACAGCAAAGAGAATACGTTAGCAGAAAAGAAAGATTCGCAGGACAATTACCCTGTGGAAGAAGATCTGGGGGATGATAATCAGGTCACGGAAAATTATGGGGAGGTAAATAATACAAGAAAGCAGCAAAATTTGCACCAACGGATAGCAGGGATTAATAATCGACTAAATCGTTCACATCGGGATTCACGTAAAAACGATAACTCTGACCAACAAATACTTCCACAGACGGGAAATGAGACCGATAATTTAACGACTTTTCTTGGTTTGGGGATAACGGTAATGGTCGCGGGGATGAGTCTTTTTTTGTTAAAGAAAGCGCACAAAAATAAATAAAACAAAAAAACTTGATAAAAGGACTTGCATTTTTAATTTTCTAATAGTATTCTAATGTTATTGAAAAACGAAATGGAGGAAACAAAAATGCAAATTTACAATAAATCGATTATTCATCACCTAACCTCCACCTCAACCACAACAACAATTACCGTGGTTGAGTAGTTTTAATATCTCTTAAATCTGTTAGCAATAGCTATTCAAGATGCCTCAACCACTTATCAAAACTTGACAAGGGTTGGCTAGGGACATTTTGGGTAGCTTTTTTATTTAAAGTGAGGTTAGAATGATGGATAATCAGAAAAATAAAGTTAAATTAAATCGGACAATGACTCCCGGACAAATGGAAATGATTGCAATTGGTGGGACAATTGGTAGTGGTCTTTTCATGGGAGCCACATCAACTATTAAATGGACTGGTCCTTCTGTCCTATTAGCATATGCCTTTGTAGGTTTAGTCCTATATGGTGTTATGCGTGCGTTAGGGGAAATGATCTATATCAGTCCAGGAACTGGTTCCTTTGCGGACTATGGATCTAAATATATTCATCCCTTAGCTGGATACCTGACAAAGTGGAGTAACGTCTTTCAGTTTATCATTGTTGGTATCTCAGATATTATTGCCATGAGTCAATACCTTAATTATTGGTGGCCTAACTTACCAGACTGGATTTCTGGATTAGTAATGATCATTATCTTAACGCTTGCGAACCTTGCATCTGCTAAGGCATATGGCCGGTTGGAATTTTGGTTTGCGATGATTAAAGTCGTTACAATTATTGTTATGATCATTCTTGGATTATTGGTAATTGTCCTTGGGTTGGGTAACAATTGGCATCCGGTTGGAATTTCCAATTTATGGTCACATGGTGGATTCTTTACTGGTGGATTCATGGGATTCATGTTCTCACTATCTGTGATTGCTGGATCCTATCAAGGAATTGAATTACTTGGTATTACTGCTGGTGAAGCCGCTTCACCACGCCATGCGATTGTTAAGTCAGTTAAATCTGTTATTTGGCGGATTTTAATTTTCTATATTGGGGCAATTTTCGTTATCGTTTCCATTTATCCATGGGACGAATTAAAGGCAGTTGGATCACCATTCGTTGAGACATTTACTAAAGTTGGTATTACTGGAGCAGCTGGAATCATTAACTTTGTTGTTTTGACTGCTGCATTGTCCGGTGCCAACTCAGGAATCTACAGTGCTAGTCGGATGCTTTTCAAGCTTTCAGTTGATGGTGAGGTTCCTAAGGTCTTTAGTAAATTGTCAAAGCGGGTTGTACCAAATGTTGCGATCTTAACAATTTCATTCTGGATTTTCCTTGGCTTTATTGTTAACATGCTTCTATCAATGTTTAATGCAGCCTCTGCTAATATCTTCGTGATTGTGTATAGTTCAAGTGTCCTTCCCGGAATGGTACCATGGTTTATTATTTTGATTTCAGAATTAAACTTCCGGCGTAATAATCCGGCTGAATTAAAAGACCACCCATTCAAAATGCCATTTTATCCAGCATATAACTACTTTAGCTTGATTGCGCTAAGTGTTATCTTACTATTTATGTTCTTTAACCCAGATACACGGATTTCGGTCAGTGTTGGGGCAGTCTTCTTAGTTATCATGAGCATTATCTACAAGTTAAGAACTCAGCGCCAAGATAAATTAGCATAAAGAATAAATACTCTCGAAACAGATTGTTTTGGGAGTATTTTCTTTTATCAATTAAAATGATAAAATACTTTTACGAACATACGTTTAAGAGGAAAGGTATTTTAGAAACATGCGATTTCGATTCAATAAAAAGACCCAGTATTTACTTTTAGCTTTAGTAGCGATTGTCGGCATTGGTAGTTTTTCCCAGCCATCTGATAAGGGAAGTACTTTACCACAGGGAATCCAACGGGTAGCATCTTGGCGCCATTCAAACAACAATAATCGATCATCTTCTTTTACGCCGCCAACTCAAGAGCAGGCTACGAGTGTTCTTTCTAATGGCGTTCGTCAGCAGTTAGGAACATCTGACATAAAATGGAATGGTTACGGAGCGTTTATTTTAAATAACAATCAGACGGCGCTAAACGCAAATATTAATAATGCGCCATACGCTGTTAATCGACGTGATTCGCGTGGACGAGCATGGCAGGGAGACGCCTGGCTCAATCGTACAACACGCCAATACCGTAATCGGAATGAAACTGGGAATGGGGCCACTAATTGGAAGCCAGCTGGATTTTTACAAGCTCACAACTTAAAAGGTGGCATCTCCCATGCTTATGATCGCGGACACTTACTTGGATATGCATTAGTAGGTGGTATCCGTGGTTTTGATGCTTCGGAGTCAAATCCTGCTAATATTGCAACTCAAACTGCTTGGGCCAACGAAGCTCGAAGCAGTACATCAACTGGGCAGAACTACTATGAAGGCTTAGTGCGAAAAGCTCTTGACCAGAACAAACAAGTTCGTTATCGGGTAACAGATGTCTATGATGGTAATAATTTAGTGCCTTCTGGTGCCCATATTGAGGCCAAATCAAAGGATGGCAGTTTGCAATACAATGTTTTCGTCCCCAATGTGCAAAATAATATTAGTATAAATTATGCAACAGGGGCAGTAACGCAAGTGAACACAAATTAAAAAACTATGTAATTAGAATAGCCCCTCAATACTTCATTTGATTAAAGTATTGGGGGCTTATTTATCATCTGCATAGAAAACTAGCGTAGAAACAAAATATTTCGATGGTCACTTGCAAAATTGGTTTAAATAAACGAAAATAAAAAGAGTTAATATTGTTTAGAAAAGGACTACGCCAATGACAGATTCAGATCTAAAAAAGATTCATATTGTTTTTAATGGTCAAGATACTCCACCATTAAAGATTAGCCAGCTTTTTGATGCTAATAAGTTCAATCGTTTAACAGCAGTTACTGGTAACGTGACTGCCGACTTTATTAATCAGTATTTAAGTCGATTCATTAAAGTCGAAGTTGCACTGAGCAGCCCTGAAAATTATGAAGCGAAAACTGGTGATGAAGTGATCACTAAGGTTGCTTTAACCAATGCATTGTTATCTGCTGCTAATAAAAAGCCTGCTAAAGTCTTTGAAGCATTAACTAGTGACAATCAAGCAAATGTGTTGAACAATCTTTTTCAAGTTGCAATTGCACCAACCCAGGCTATCCATTCACGTTTTTACCTCCTAAGTAATTCCGAGACTCATGATACTCGTGTGATTTTGGGAAGTCTTAACTTGGACAGTGCTTCATTTGATAAAGAGCGTAACCAATATGAAGAAATATTAGTCTTTGATGATGACATTCGGCTATTTCAAAATCTTGATAACCACTATAAGAATGACATCAAGCCAGTTTTACGACCATTTTTTACTGAAAATCTTTTAAATGCAGCGCAAAATCAAATTGATGAGAGCTTGAAAGATACTAAAGGAACTAAGAATGCGGTTGTAATTCTTGATAATGAAGTTACCGATCAAATCGCAGCGGCAGATATGACCGACTTGATTAGTCATGACGTTCAAAAACAAATTGATGAAAATAAAATTCCCGCAATGATTACTAAGTCGATGCGAGATATTACGACTAACCGCTCTCAAGATAAAGAAGAAGCAGAACGACAAATTCAACAACACGATACAATTTACACTTTGCAAAAAACAGCTGTATCGCCCCGAGCAGCTAAGCCAAAATTGAAATCGCGCGAAAAGATTTTTAAACAAGTTCAGGATGCATTGATTAGTGGTATGACACCACAACAACGGTCAGCAGAGAAGAAGTATACAACGTTCTTATATGATCGTCCGATGGAAAGAAATCTGGTTAATAATAATAGTGGCCTGTATGTACCGAATGATACTGGCACGCACCCAATTCAATTTGGGAAGATTGCGACTATTAGTCAAATTCGTGATGGCTTAAAGAGTATTGATGCGGTATTAAAAGGGTATCAGCAATACGTTGTTGACTACAATGATGATTATGGCAAGCGATTCTATGAAGCTATTTTATATAGTTTTACGGCACCATTTTTATGGGAAATTCGTGCGAAAGCTAGTTTGAATCCTGAAGATGGTAATGATATTCCTAACTTCTTGATTCTAGGAGCAACTGCTGGTTCTGGAAAGTCAACTTTATTACGGATTATTAATCAGTTGACATGGAATACTGATCGGTCATTAATTGATTTTGGGACTATCTATCCTACAGATACACCGCAGAAAAAAGCAAAAACTGTTGATGCAATTGAGCACTACATGAAGCTTGGAAGTTCATACCCCGTTTTAATGGATGAGATTGAACCATACTTCTTCCAACAGGATCAATATAGTCGGCACTTAGTCGTTGATACAATGAATGAATTGGTTAACAATCCACATGCAATTGCGCCATTAATCGGAACAACTAACTATGATTCTGGTTTTACTATGCTACGTGAAACTGCACGACGGACTTATTACCTTCAAATTGATAAGGTTATTGATGACCAGCAAAAAGGTGAAGCCAATAAGTATATCTATAACGTACGACAAACCCTAAATAATATGCTGTTTAAAGACTTTGTAATGCGAATGGCAAGTTTACTAGAAGACGATGAAACGCCATGGCGCGCGTTTGATGAAAAGACTGGTAAACTTGACTTCTTAGCAAATACCCGTAAAATTTTCCGCGATTACTATCAAATGGCGGATATGGAAGTACCTCCTTACTTTGCAGATGAAATCTGTGATGACTTTAAGGAAAGTTCGCGTAACCGGTGGGCTAAGCTTTACCTAACACAAGAAGAAGACTTTAAATACCGCCAACAAGATCATAGCTTGTTATTTGATATTTCGAAGCTTAATACTTTTAATGGTTTTACTGCCGATAGTATTGAAAAGTACCGGAATGCACTGCCAATTGAACTCTGTGTGGATGGTATCAATGGTAAGCGTGGCAAATTTGTAGAAATTAAAGCTGATGAATTCTTTAAATGGATTGGTGAACGTAATCCATATGCTGAGGATACCGCGGAAAATGAAGCAAAGAATGAGGAAACATTAACTGTGAATACAGCTGAAGAAGTTACGGAATCGCCTGTTAAAGAACAAAAGAAGGGATTCTGGGCACGATTATTTGGCTAATATAAAAAGGTCTGGGACGCAAATAGCATTCAAGACCTTTTTATTTACTGTTAATTTTTTATGCCTTTTGTTTCGGGTGATGTTTCAGATTTTCGAGCCGATTTACCAAGGGTTTTGCATATTTTATGTAGAGTGGATTACGAAGGAGCCAGTTATGAAAACGTGGTGAAATTTTAGTGATACACCATATTGTGAGGAGGAAAAATGGGACTTGCGGAATTACAGGGAGAAGCATCCCAATTATACCACCGACGAATGAAATGCTCCCTAACAAGATCCATCCAAGTTTTAATACTAATTTTATGATCATTCAGAACTCCTCCTTTCTTTCATATTAAAGTTACTACCATTCTATCATGTGCGAACGAAAAAAGGGTGGGGAGCTGCTTAAGTTTTTATTACATTTAAGTTAAGGAGAGAAATAAATTGACATTTTATACAATTAGCTATTTATCAAACCACCAACATATGAATCAACTATTCAATTATATTGCTATTATCATCTTTATCCTTCTAATTGCAGTAATGGCATTTTTATATTTACGGCATCGCCTTATTACCCGTTATCGTGATTTAGGGATAATTTTCTTTTTGCTATTATTACTCTTTATCGGTTTTCAAGTTACTGATATGGAAAAAAGTACGACACAGCAATCCCAAACAACTCAGATGATTCCCTTTATTAAGGCGGTTGCTCGGGATCATAATGTTTCTCCACAAAAAGTAGTTGTTAATTCCACAACTTTAACGGATGGGATTCTTGTCCGAATTGAGGATCGGGATTACCGTGTCAATTTAAGTCAAACGGGAGATAATTATACCCTTACACGAGCACATGTTGTTAATCATCAGGTTAATTTAATGAAGTAGGAGAGAAGAATGGATACTTATTCATTAATCATTATAAAGTTTGTCCTTGGTATGCTATGTTTGATTCTGCAGATTAATTTATTGGGGAAAGGGAATCTTGCGCCAACATCCGCCATTGATCAAGTTCAAAATTATGTTTTAGGTGGTATTATTGGCGGAATTATCTACAATAGTGATATTTCTGTTCTTGAGTTTATAATGGTCCTTTTGATTTGGACATTAATTGTATTTATTGTGAAATTTGCTAAAGATCATAATATTTGGGTAAGAAGAATTATCGATGGGCGCCCGCAAATATTAATTCAGAACGGAAAATTATTAGTAGAGAATTGTATGCGTGCAGGAATCAGTGCTAATGACCTTATGTTTCGTCTTCGTGGTCACGGAATCTATGAAGTTGCTAAGGTCAAAAGCGGAATTTTAGAACAAAATGGCCAGCTTGTAATCATCGAAAATGATGAAGCAAATGTTCGTTTCCCATTAATTAATGATGGCCAGATCAACATTGATGTAATGGAATTGATTCATCATGATGAACAGTGGGTATTTGAACAAATTCATAAAGCAGGTTATGACAGTGTTGATGACATCTATCTTGGAGAATATATTAATGGGAAATTAACTTTAATACCATATCCAAAAGCTTAAAAGATCATCCTCTTTATAATTTTCAAGCGTATAATAAGAGTAAAATACAAAATGAAATGATAAGAAGATGATTTGATGAAAAAATCGTTAAAAATTGTCGGAATTAGTATTGGTAGTCTAATTCTTCTTGCTTTTGGCATTCAGGGTTTCCTATTACGCGGAACTCCTGGTCAGCACCTTTCACCACAAAATTATCAAAGTAACCTGGAGTATTCTTCTGTTCCAACCTTGCTTATTCCTGGTTGGGGTGGAAGTACAATTACTTATAACAAGATGATTAAGTATTATCAGCAAAAAAATATTGCGCAAAAAGTTTTAACGATCTGGGTTGCCCCTAACGGACGTATCTGGACTGAGGGGGACTTTCACGGGCAAAAGAATGCCTTAATTCAAATTTTATTTACTTGGAACTATAATGGTACCTACCATCCACAGATCAAGCAACTGACGACTGTTTTGACCTATTTGCAGAAACACTACCATATGCAGAAAATTAATGTTGTTGCTCACTCATATGGGGGCACAGAATTTATTCATGCTTATATGGGTTCAAAATATCTTCAAGATCATATGCGGTTGAATAAAGTAGTCTTTTTAGGGGTACCAGTTGAAGAAAGCCTTAGCGATCAGTTAAAATACCGCTATCATTTGGTTAATAAATCGACGGACAAAAATTTTCACCAATTATTTTTGGAGATGAAAAATTGGCAGCTGAATTATCCTGTTGAGATTTATAATTTAATGGGTAGTGAAGAAGGCAGTAAAACAACTGATGGTGCTGTTCCGCATATCCAATCAGAAATGTTAAAATCATTAATTAAAGCTCATCCATCGATTGAGTATCATCAAAAAGTGTATCCAAAAACCACTCACTATCAATTACATCATCGAACAAAAATTTTAAACAATATCGCTAACATTTTATGGGGAAGGAATTAAAATGAATAAAGAACACGGTCAAGTAACAGGAATTATATGGCGTGGACCTGATGACTTAGCCCTATACCAACGATTAAAAGAATATGCAGATAAAAAAGATATCTCAGTTTCAAAGGCAGCCAAGCAGTTAATTATTACCGCTCTCAATAAAGATTAAAAAATCCTAATTGGTTAAGTTTATTATTCCATGATAGAATCTTAACTGTACAAAAATTAAAGGGGAGTTCACTTAATGACAAATCAAAAAAGTAAGACAGTATATTTCTGTGCAGGGTGGTTTACTGACAAGCAAAATAAAGCTTATGAGGATGCAATGAATGCAATTAAGGCTAACCCTACAGTAGATGTAGAGAATTCTTATGTGCCATTACAACACCAATATAAAGGATTACGGGTTGATGAACATCCAGAGCTTTTGCAAGATCGCGAATGGAGTACAGCAACTTACAATGGTGATCGTGTAGGAGTTTCAACTTCTGATATGCTTTTAGCAGTCTACATTCCTGAAGAAGAAGATGTAGGAATGGGTGTTGAATTAGGAATGGCACGCGCACTAGGCAAATATATTATGGTAGTGATTCCTGATGAGGACTTTGGTAAACCAATTAATTTAATGAGTTGGGGAATTGCAGATAATTTCATTAAAATGTCAGAACTTCCTAATTACGATTTTAATAAGCCATCTTACAACTTCTATGATGGTGGAGTATATTAAAAAAAGATGTGCGATTTTAACTCGCGCATCTTTTTTTGAATTCTAGTTTACATAATATCTCTAACGGTTAATGAATTGATGTTCAATCTCTGATAATAGACCAGCATGATTGTTATCGTATTTTGTAACTTTATCAGCAACTTTCAGCAGGTCAGCTGTAGCGTTTTTCATTGCATATCCATAGCCAGCTTCTGATAGCATCTCAATATCGTTTGAAGTATCCCCGAAAGCAACTATTTGATCTAGAGTTCCGTTTAAGTAGTTCTCAACTAGTCTTTTTAATCCTAAGGCCTTATTTACACCCGCTGGTAGGATATCAATGCCATAAGCTCCACTATAAGTTGCTTGAATTAAGCCTGAAAACTGTTCATTTAATTGATTTACGTATCCTTGGATAATAGTTTGGGGTAATTTGCGCTTGGCCCAGCCAATGTTTAAGTTATAAATTGGTTCAGTGATTTTTTGAAGATCAGAAAAATATGTGTGGTGGGGATAAAAAGGGACTGGAACATCTCGATACTGTTCAGCAAGGATTGTTTGTGTTTCACCAGATAAAGATAAGATATCAGGTTTAGGAAACGTATGCTTAATAAAAGTATGAAGCTGTTGCAGCGTCGCAATTGAATGAGTCTTGCCATAGACGGATTTGCCGTTTATTATCAGTCGTCCACCATTTTCTGCTACAAATTCTTTTACAAGTGGACAAGGCCGAAAGATCGTTGACAATGCATCGTAACTATTCCCACTCGCAATAATAAAGTGGTAGTTTTGCTGTTGTAATAGTTCAATATCTTTATTTAAACGGTTAACGTCGAATTTATCATTATCATCTAGTAAGGTACCATCAACATCGATCGCAATAAAACGATATTTTCCCATTTAATTACCTCTCTGAAACACTAATTTGCAGAAGAATCTTGTGTTTTTTCTACAGTAGTTTGATTTTTAAGTCGTTGCTTTAACTGTACATTTTCTTTTTGCAGTTGATCAATCTTTTTCTGATACTTTTTTAATTCGTCCTTACTAACACGCGATGATTGTAATTCTTTTAATTGCTTATTAGTTTTGAGGTGATTGGAAAATGATAGTAAGTAAATAATAATAGCTCCAATAAGTAAGCAGATAAAAATTAGCAGCACTAGGGGCATCTTTACTTGGGCCCCAAAAAGATTGACTACTACGGTTGCTGTATTTAATAGTGCAAAGATAGCGATTATAATTAAAATAACGATTGAAGCAATGGTTGTAGATTGCTTTTTCATGGAAAATTCCCCCTCATGATTTTTGTAACATATCTATTATATTAACTTAAGAAGTGCTGGTAAAGGAGAAGGGGGAATAAATAAGCGTCATCGGTATTTGTACTTTTTAAATAAAATTGACAAATTAGCTTTATTTTTTTAATAAATGCGCTAAAATAAAAATATAAGGCGTCCTTAGTGTAATGGATAGCACATGAGATTTCGGTCCTCATGATCCGAGTTCGACTCTCGGGGGACGCATTTTTGTAAGATTGTATAAAAAAGAAGCTCCGATAAAATGCTGATATAACGGCATTTTATCGGAGCTTTTGTTTAGTTAAAACGGTATGAAATGGTGAAAGTTTGTAAGTTTGGTGCACAAATGGTGCAATTCGGTAATTTTTGTGCACCAAAAATAATCATTGTCGTAAACTTATTTTATTTAATCAAGTGTGCGGGTACTTTCAATAGAAAAATTGTTGATTATGGTGATTGTAAAAATTTAATAGTAGTAAAGTCATAGCAATCTTGCTATAATTAGTAATAAATAAGCTATGATAAAGGAAATAGTGCATGTATGAAGTAGTTTTTTACGAAGATAAAAATGGAAATAGTGAAATTGGTGATTATTTCGAGAAAATTTCGCAAAGTAAACAAAAGCAAGATAAAGCAATTTATTTAAAAATGCGCCATCAAATCAAGATGTTACAAGCTCTTGGTCCTGTGTTACATACACCACAAGCAAAAAAATTAAAGGGTTATAGGCATCAACTATGGGAGTTACGACCTATGCCAGAAAGAGTATTTTATGGAGTGTGGAAGAAAAATAATTTTGTATTATTAAATCATTATACTAAGAAAAAGGATGAAACAGATCCTCGTCAGATAGAAAGAGCCTTGTCACTACTTGACGATTGGTACGAAAGGAAGGGCAAATAATGAGAAAATGGGAAGATATAGATAAGCATCAAACGGTTGCAACAAAAGAAGAATTATCGATTATTGATACCTTGTCTTTTTTAGAAGTACAAAGAATTAAACAGGGCATTTCGCAAACAGAATTTGCAAAAAAAATCGGTATGACACAACCTCAATTGGCTAAAATCGAGAATTTAGATTCAATTCCAACGCTGCCTACATTAAATAAATATGCTGCTGGATTAGGTTTACAAATTAAATTATCTATTTCTCCATTGATGGAAGCCAAGTAGATAAATATTAACAATAATTGCACCGTGAAATAATTTCATAATGTGCAAAAAATAAACTCCGATAAAGTGGTGCTATATCAGCGCTTTATCGGAGTTTTTATTTAAATTAAGTACTTATCTAAAAAGTCCATTACAATTTTAAATACCTGTGGTTGAAGGAATCTTACATCCATGTGACTTGCACCTTCAATTTCGTATAATTCAGCAGGAACGTTGTTTTCAACTAATGCATCATAAAGCTTTTCACTATCCTTGATTGGAACAACGACATCCTCCGTACCATGAAAGATAAGAAAGGGCGTAGAAGTAGAATTTACATAGGTGAGGGGATTTGCAGCAGAATCAAGCTCGGGAGCGTTTTCAGGCTCAGCGCCAAGCAAGTTACGGTAAACAAAATCAAAATCGTTTGATGCACTTCCCGTTTTAGCGGTTAAGGGATCAACTACACCATAAAAAGGAACCGCTGCTTGAACATCACTGGAGTAATCTAAATTAGCACCTTTGTCGAATTGGTTAAGACCGTTAGTAACACCGAGCATACTTGCCATATGACCACCAGCTGATTCTCCCATCGCAATAAACCGATTAGGATCAGCTTGAAAGCGCTTGGCATTAGCTCTTATATAACGAATGGCAGCCTTAGCATCTTCCAATTGCCCAGGAAACTGAACTTTATTGCTATCACGATATTCGACACCAACAACAATATAACCATGCCGAGCAAAATCAACCAAATTTGGTAGATGAACATTGTGATCAGTATCCATCCAGCCACCACCAGCAAACCAAAAAATTACCGGATAACGTGTATCGTCATTAGTTTGAAAATGTCGAATAACTGAGAGCTTCAAATCACGCGTTGTATTACCAAGCCATCCAGGAACTTGCGTATATGTAATGTCTGAATCTAGCCATAAACCGTCACGTACTTGGTCAACTTTAAGCGTATGTTTCATAATAAAAACTCCTTTTAAAATACTTTTGACATAGACTTCAGCAATAGTATTACATAAATATTTTAAAACATAAATCAAAAGTATTAGTTTTGTTTAGAAAGTTTTATTAAAGTTAAAAATAAGCATTAAATAAATTCTTTTGAGAAAGCTAAAAATTGATATTCTGGGGGGAATTTTAAATTCAGTCGCATTAAAACTATAATTTTAATGACAGGTTAATTTTAAAATAAATCGTTCCCTCTTTACGTATTTACTAGCAACTTCGCTTATTTTATGGTTAGATTAAATTAGTATATATTTATAAGGAGCGATCATCTTATGGAAATTCAATACTGGGCTGATATTGCGTGCCCATATTGCTATATGGGAATTACACAATTACAACGAGCGCTTAAAGAATTAAAGATTGCCGATCAGACACCATTAAAATTTATGTCATTTCAACTAGATCCAACGTTGCCAACAACAACTGAGTTATCAATGACAGAATATTATGCAAAAACTCATCAACTAACTAAGCAAGAAGCTGCTACACAAATACATAAAATTGATCAACTTGCTGCCGATATTGATTTACCAATTAAGATGGAAAATGCGATTCCTGTTAATACATTAGCTGCTCATCGCTTAATAAAATACATTGAGAGTTTAAATGACCAAGCATTACTTAATAAGGCTGTTAAACGTCTTTATCAACTTTATTTTAATGATAATGAATCAATCGCGGACTATGAAGCTCTAACTGTTGCAATGAATGAAATCGGACTACCTGTTGCTGATGTTAAAAAAGTTCTTGAATCTAATCAGTATGAAGATGAAGTTCGAAAAAACGAACGGCGCGCATTTATGATTGGAATGCCAAGTGCACCGCTATTTGTGATTAATAATAAGTATTCAATCACTGGTGCGCAACCTTACGAAGTATTTTTAGAAGCCTTGAAAAAAGTAAAAAATACAACTAAATAGAATTCAAGCAAATCAGAAGATAATTTCTGGTTTGCTTTTTTGTTCCCCCCTGCTCTATTTGTAAATAGAAGAACTGTAATTCTTTATAAATTCTAATCATCCGGGTAGAATAAGACTTGAGGAGGTCTTTAGAATGAAGTTAACAAAACTTATTGTAGGAATTATTATGATTGTATTAGCCATTATTATATTTGTTCAATCGATTGTAAGAGGTTTTGGGAATCCTAATCCTGCAATCCATATTTATGCTGGAACAGCCGAATTAATTGTTTCACTATTATATCTGGCATCAGGAATAGTCTATATCGCTACTTGTGGTATTGATGGTTTAGGTGGCGATATTGCTGGATTATCGATGATGCTAATCAGTTGGGTTTTAGGTTTGTTAACGTGTACTATCTATCTTCCATTGCAACTATGGGCATGGTTGGCATTAATTATCGGAGTCGGCTTCTTTGTCTGGCATATTATGTTACGACGTGAATAAATTATGCTAGTTATTGGGCAATCCAATGATGTTCGCTTTTAGCCTACGTTATTAGATTGCCTATTTTTTCTAATAAAATAAAAAAACAGCGAGTAATTTTACTCACTGTTTTAGACTAATTGGGCTAGCTGGATTCGAACCAGCGCATGACGGTACCAAAAACCGTTGCCTTACCGCTTGGCTATAGCCCAATTATATTAAAATGTTGAACAACTATTAAAATTGTTCAATGGAGGATACAGGGCTCGAACCTGTGACCCCCTGCTTGTAAGGCAGATGCTCTCCCAACTGAGCTAATCCTCCAAAAGTGACCCGTGCGGGATTTGAACCCA
>NZ_JAJGVH010000077.1:0-87335 GCF_020785355.1 Limosilactobacillus reuteri
AGTCATGTGGTAATAAGTCAAGATAAAATTATCACTGACAAACTTGTTTTGACCAGATTTTTGACGCACTTAAATAAGCCTTGATCCCAAGGTGTTTTAAAAGCTAAGCGTCGAGAATCAGTTTATCTTCCTATACCAATTACCTCTTTTCCTGATAGATTTGATGATTTTTGAGTAGGAAGAAAATCACCCTAATAAGTTTACGTGCGGTAAGGACGAGAGCGCGTTTTGATGGGGTATGCTTTACTTCTTGATATTTACGCCGATAATATTCACCAAAAACTGGATCTTGGATTCTAACTCTGTTGGCAGCTTCAACCAAATAGTATCTAAGATAAGCATTACCAGTTCTCTTGAGCGGAGTATTATCACTAGCGTAAGCTCCGGACTGCTTTTCTCGCCAGGAAAGCCCAGCATATTTAGCCAATTTAGCTTCATTATCAAATCGTTCGATTTGACCAATTTCAGCTAAAATACCAGCAGCGTATACTGGTCCAATTCCGGGAATGGAGCGCAAAATCTGTTCTTCATCAGTTACTTGAACTACTTTCTCAATTGCTTTGTCGAGGTCTTTAATCATCTTCTGAAAAGCTTTAATTTCCTCGGCATAAACGGAGAGAACTGTATCAACTGAATTAGCAATTACTTTGTCTAAACGATAAGAAGCACGAACTGCCTTTTGAATTATTTTCGCCAAGGCTTCAGGGTTCGCGAAGCGACCCCGGCCGTGTTCATTCAGATAATCGGCTAAATCAGTAATCGAAAGATTAAGTAAGTCATCAGTAGTCATATCTTCAGTTAGCAGACTCATCATCGTTGAACCAAAGATAGAAGTATTCAGTTCATCAGAAATTACTAATTTATTGAGCTTGTAGTATAGGTTCTCAATAAAGTGTTGCTTAGCCCGAGCTAAGCTTTGAACAAGCTCATATCGGGAACGCGTTAAGCGTTGCAGGGCAATGTAGTTCTCTTGACGAACAATCCCTACTGAATAGCGTCCAACACGTAGGAAGTCAGCAATGTAAAAAGCGTCGATTTGATCATTTTTATCTTCAGCGAAGACATCATGATAGCGCTTAGTTTTCTTAGGATCGATAACCACGGATTGTGTATTGAACTTTTTAAGGTCCGAGTCTTCTTGGAAAAACATTGCTGGGTGAAAGCTGTAAATGGAAGTGGCTTCCATGCCAATCACAACTTGGTCGAGATGATTTGAATTCGCCGTATCGATAATCATGTTTTTTAATTCTGTTGCGCCTTTCAAATCATTAACAAAGTTACCATGGAAAACAACTTCAGTTGTTTCTTCAGAAATCATTGAAGTTACTAAATCTTTTGAGCTAACGTCAATACCGACAAAAAGTTTCATTGGAATGGCCTCCTTTCATTAAAATTTACTGGTCTTAATCTGATCACTGCATGATAGCCCCTAATTACAATCACTAAAAACATCCTCGCAAGTATCAGTATTCATTGGTTAGAGAGTTAAAGCTGCACCTAATCCTACTCTGAATTAGTAAACTATCTAATCGATACAGCATGTGAGTTCGAAAATCAGTAGATTGGCTGGGCGGCAGACTTCATAAGTAGTTAAAAACTACAGGAGGTATTAACCTATACCAGTTGACCAAAGCCAATGATAATTAGAGGTTATCATGCGGTGACCAGAAAACAAGTTGTAATGTAGCAAAATCCGTAAGGATATATTTATAGAATACGAGGGATGTTTAATCATGGACGGTGCGATTTTTTCGTTTAATAATATCTTTGTTAATACAAATAAGTTATCCTTTACTGCATGGCAACGTTTTGCAATGTATGAATTCGGGATGGGATTACCCGGAAAATTAGCTTCCCAATTCGATAACCTTACTCCTTCGCAAGGGCTCTCCCTAGTCTTAGCACATTTTAATGCTAATCCTGCCCCTAGCGAAAAGGCTTCAATGATTGCAGAATGGCAAAAATTTCTTAACGAAGAAGCGGATAGCCTAAGTGAAAAAGATCAACTTCCAGGAATTAAGCGTCTTTTACTAAATCTCTATGATCATTACGTTAAAATTGCCGTGTTAGATGCTAATGGGGATGTGAAAAGTGTCCTCAAACAAATTGGTCTTGATAACTATGTCGATAGTATCGTTAAGACTAATGATAAAGAAAACCCATATCTAACTGCTGTTAATCAATTAAATCTTATCGGATCTAATTGCATTGGAGTTGGAACGACAGCTCATGATATTGAAAATATTCATCATATAAATGCAATTGCAATTGGCGTTGGTGATGCTACAACATTAGCAAATGCAGATTATCAGGTAGTACAAGTTGGTGACTTACGCTACCCAATGCTCCAAAAGATTTGGGAAGATAAACAATAAGATAAAGCCTAAGATTAATTCAGATTAACTTTTTTCTGAATCAATCTTAGGCTTTTTTGATAATTAATTATTATGATGCTTGCTCTTTACTCCAGCTTAACGGGTCTTTTCGCCATTCTTGCAGAGATTTGAGGTGGTCTGCACTAATTTGGTTATTTTCCTTGGCGACCTTAATCAAAGTCATATAATCCGTTACTGAATAGTATTTTAGTCCATTTGCCATAAAGTTTTGCTCGGCGGCAGGCAAATCATAAGTAAAGACAGAAACAACGCCAATTACTTTTCCGCCAGCATTGTTAACCGCCCGTACAGCATTTAGTACACTACCACCAGTTGAAATAAGGTCATCAATCACGACGACTTTTTGTCCTTCTTTAAGAAACCCTTCAATTTGCTTGCCTTGACCATGATCTTTCGGTTTAGTCCGAACATAAATCATCGGTAATTCCATATTCTGAGCAACCCATGCCGCATGAGGAATTCCAGCAGTTGCTGTTCCGGCAATAACATCGGCCTCGCTAAAATGGAGTTTAATTTGTTCAACCATCCCATTAAAAATTGCTTGCCGAACTTCTGGATAAGAAATCGTCAATCGATTATCGGTATAGATTGGGGATTTTAGACCACTTGCCCAGGTAAATGGTTGGTCTGGGTTAAGGGTAACAGCATGAATATCTAATAATGCCTTTGCAACGCGTTGTGAGTATGTCATTTTTCTTCCTCCTCATTTAAGAATGCTTTTTGAACTTCTTGATAAGCAGCAACCGGGTCAAAGCTCTGGGTGATTGGCCGTCCAACCACAATCGCATTGCTTCCATCTATTCTTGCTTGGGCAGGGGTAACCACTCGTTTTTGATCATCTTTTATTGCATGAGTCGGGCGGATTCCTGGCGTTACACATAGGAAATCATCCCCCGTCACTTCACGAATCGCCTTGATTTCATGGGCTGAGCATACTACGCCAGCCAATCCTACTTTTTCTGCTAAGCGCGCGTAGCTTTGGACTGACTCAATCAACGACAAATCAACATGCTGTTGTTCATGAAGAATTTTTTCATCAATCGAAGTAAGTTGGGTAATTGCTAATAACTTTGCTGGTTCAACGCCTGCTTCCTTAGCTCCTTCTTCTAGACCGGCTAATCCGGCAATCAGCATTTCACTGCCCCCCGCTGCGTGAATTGTCGTAAAATCAATTCCCAATCGGCCAATAGCTGCCATTGCGCGATGAACAGTATTTGGAATATCGTATAATTTCAAATCAAGGAATACCTTAAATCCTCGCTTTTTTGCCTCTTTAACAATTACTTGTCCCAGGCCATAATATAATTCCATTCCAATTTTTACGATCGGCTGCGGTTTTACCATTAATTTGTCAAATAGGTCAATTGCTTCCTGCTTAGTTGCAACATCGATCGCCACCATTGGTACGAAGCGTTTCAAAATCTTACCTCCCATAAATCCGTAAGTTTCTTAATCCCGTATCTATCCATTACGATTGGTAAATCAGCTGCAATTTTCGGACAAGCCAATGGATCATGAAAACTAGCTGCCCCGATTTGAACAGCATTAGCACCCGCCATCATAAATTCAAGGACATCTTCAGCTGATTCAATTCCACCCACGCCGATGATCGGTAAAGAAGAAACTTGGCGGACCTGGTGAATCATTCTTAATGCTAAAGGTTTAATTGCGGGACCTGATAAACCGCCCGTTACATTAGCTAAAGCCGGGCGCCGGGTTTTTAAGTCGATGCTTAACCCCGTTAACGTATTAATCATCGTCAGGCCATTAGCGCCCCCTTGCTCAGCTGCTTGCGCGAGGGGAACAATATTAGTTACATTTGGTGTTAGCTTTACATAGATGGGAATTCCTAGGGCAGCTTTAACTACTTGTTTTACTAGTCGTTGAAGTACTTCTGGATCAGTTCCCATTGCCATCCCGCCGTGCTTTACATTCGGACATGATACGTTTAATTCAATTGCTTTCACCCCAGCCGTATTAGCAAATTCACTAACGACTTTAACGTATTCGTCTTCAGAAAAACCAGCAGCACTCGCAATAATCGGTAGTTGCGGATAATTTTTTCGTAACCACGGAATTTTTTCATTAGTTGCTGCGGTAATGCCCACATTCTGAAGACCATTAGCATTAAGCCAACCGGCACTGGTTTCACAAACTCGCGGACGCGGATTACCTTGACGGGGATGGAGGGTAGTGGACTTTAACACAAGGGAGCCTAAATGATTAAGATTATACTTTTTAGCTGCTTCTTGCCCATATCCACAGGTCCCACTTGCCGCAATAATCGGATTTTTTAATGATAATCCCGGCAATTCAACTGCTAATCGTTGTATTTCTTGCATTATCCTTCTCCCTCCAGATATACGAGTTTTCCATCGACATAAGTTCGCTTAGTCATTCCGTATACTTGTTCACCAACAAATGGAGTATTGTGACCCTTAGAGAAAAACTGGTCTGGTTGAATTACATCTTGATGATCGATATCAAATACAGCAATATCTGCTGGGTCCCCTACCTTTAATAATCCAGCGTTATCAAGGTTAAAAATCGCTTGCGGCTTAACGGCCATCCAGTCAATCAATTGGGCAAGCGTAAAGATACCTGTTTTAACAAAGTGGGTATAGAGTAAGGCAAAAGCTGTTTCTGAGCCAACAATACCATTTGGTGATTTAAGAAATCCTTGTTGCTTCTCCGCATCGGTATGTGGCGCATGGTCGGTAGCAATACAATCAATCGTGCCATCTAACAGCCCAATTAAACAAGCCTGTTGGTCAAGACGCTGCCGAAGAGGTGGATTCATCTTAAATTCAGCATCATCCTCTTTAATATCAGCATCAGCTAAAAGTAAATGATGAGGAGTAACTTCACATGTAACGTTAATTCCTTGTTGTTTGGCATGACGAATCAGGTCAATACTTTCTTTAGTTGAAACATGGCAAACATGATAATGAACCCCAGTTGCCTGCGCAATCACCAAATTCCGAGCAATTTGCGCTGTTTCACTAATCGCCGGCATTCCTGGTAGTGCTAGTTTTTTAGCAATAGTTGCCCCATCATTAATTACCCCATTTTGTGCAAGTTGATTATCTTGCGCATGATCACATAACGGAGCGTTAACTTTCGCTAGTTGTTGCATTGCTTGGTATACAACTCCAGCATCTTGAATTCCCGCACCATCATCGCTAAAAAGACGGGCACCTGCAGTATACTGCTCAGCAACATTAACTGCTTGTTTTCCAGCCCGACCAACTGTAACTGGTGAGTATTGGAGGATTTTTACCAGTCCAGCTTTCTCGTTCCGATCAACCTGTTCTTTAAATTTTTCTGGTGTATCACATGTCGGATTAAGGTTAGCCATTGCGGCAATTGTCGTAAAGCCACCATGTGCAGCGGCTTTGCTTCCTGTAGCAATCGTTTCTTTATTGGTATAGCCTGGTTCGCGAAGATGGACATGAATATCAATTAGTCCTGGTGTAATCAAGCCATTATCCAGGTCGACTTTTTCTGCATCACTTGGTGCCTGGATATGCTCGCCAATTGCCTTAATCTTGCCATCTACAATCAAAACTTCAGTCTTAACCAATTCATCATTATAAATTCGTCGGCCATTCGTTAGTAAAACTGCCTTACTCATCGTAATCACCTTTTTACATCAATCCTTGGTAACGAAGAACTCGACTAAGAATTGCCATCCGGGTATATACGCCGTTTGTCATTTGTTGGAAAATGCGGGAATTAGGCGCTTCTACAAGGGAGCTATCGATTTCAACACCCCGGTTAACAGGTGCCGGATGCATAATGATTGCCCCCTGCTTCATCTTTGCGGCTCGCTCTAAAGTTAAACCATAAGCTTGGTGATATTGATTAGCGTCAAAAGCTTGACCGTCAGCAGTCGTTAGCCGTTCATTCTGAACTCGTAGTAAATTAACTACATCCATTTGAGGAAGCAATTCGTCAAAGTCACCAAAAGTTCCATATTGTTCCAGCGTAGGATCATACCATTTTTCTGGGCCAGCAAAATAAACCTCTGCTCCTAGGCGATTAAGCATCATTGCATTTGAGTGCGCTACTCGAGAGTGACTAAGATCACCAATAATTAGTACTTTTAAGCCCTTGAAATCGCCAAATTCTTCATTAATTGTCATCATATCAAGTAAACATTGTGATGGATGTTGGCCGCTACCATCACCACCATTTACAATTCCAATCTTAAGGTCTGAATGGTTAAGCAATTGGTTGTAATATTCATTTTCAGGATGACGGATTACCGCAACATTTACACCAATTGATTCCATTGTCTTAACAGTGTCATAGAGGCTTTCCCCTTTTTTCACTGAACTCGTGCCCGCTTCGAATTCTAGTACATTCATCCCCAACTTCATTTGTGCCATTTGGAAACTGGTCTTTGTTCGGGTTGAGTTTTCAAAGAAGAGGTTAACCGCGTATGCCGGTGCAGTGAGAACCGCTTGCTTTCCAGCTTTATATGCTTGGGCTTCATGAATTAAATCAATTGCATCTGCTGCGTCCATGTCGGCAACTGTTACTAAATTTGGTTGAATTCTTTCTGTACTAATCATCAATAGCGCTCCTTTTCCAGTCTAATTACAACAAAACAGTGATAACTTCCCATTTAAATTTCGAGAGTCATCACTGTTTGCTTTTAGGATATAAGTAGGCTAAAAACAACATACCGTTCTGCTCTCTCTGGAAACAATTAAATGGTCGGTCGTTTCAAAATACCTATTGATTTTACTGGCGTATTCTTGGTGCTACTGCTTAAAAGAAAAACCTTCTCAGCAATAGCTAAGAAGGTGTACTTAAACGCTCAATTAAATCCTTCCTAGCCTCACGGGACTAAGTTAAAGGTATTTTTGTTATTTATGATAATAAGCGTAGTTCGTGAAAATGTCAAATCTTTTTTCTATTTTTCAAAGGATTCTTTTAGAGCTTGCCATAACTCTTCTTGCCCTGCCGTGTGTTCTACATTTTTACGACGAACAAATGCAAGGTTTTGAGTAACTTTGGGAACAATCGGCACCTTAACCACTTTACTATCTAAGTTTTCACTTATTGATTGTTCCATCAACAAGGTTATCCCCATCCCCAAAGCAACCATATTTACTAATGTTTTCCCTTTTTCTCCTTCAAAAACAGAATATGGCTCAAATCCAGCCGCAGCACAAGCTTGTTGAACAAAGACTGCAAACGGATTTTGATGGTTTAGTGTTAAGAACTTTTCTGCTTTTAGATCCGTAAGCGTTAATTCCTTTTGTTTAGAAAGTGGATTCCGCGCTGGAATATAAGCTACTAAATCATCAGTTCCCACTGAAAGCACCTCAAAATCATTAGGAAGTTTGCCAGCATAACTAATAAATGCCAGCTCACTTTCCCCTTGTTGTAGCTGTGCCATTGGATCAATATCTTCAACAATATTCATTTTATGCTGCTGGGCTAATTTTTTAACAACTGGAGCTGCTTGATAATTAGCAAAGCCTGGGACGACAGCAACTTTGATCGCTTCTTCTGCTTCCTTTTTTCGATAATCCGCAACCACCGATAATAATTTAGCGTGTTTTTGAGCAATCTCAGTGATCAACGGTAAAAGTTTTGCCCCGATTTCAGTTAATTCAACTACGCCGCCTTCAGGTCTAATAAGCTTGATGTTGAGCTCTTCTTCAAGTGCTTTAATTGTACGAACCAATTCATCAACCGTTATCCCTGATTTTTTTGCCGCATATTGATAATCCAAAGTATTGGCAAGATTAACAAATGCAATTGTTTGCTTAAAATCCAACGTACTCACTTCCTAAAATAAAAGGGATTGGCTCCTTCGCAAGTTAGAAACCAATCCACTGTTTAAAGCTTAATTTAATTATAACAAAACTACTCTTATAACGCTAAACTCAGAAGCCAAACAGCAACTAATCCAGCAATTACTGAAATCGACATTGACCGTGTAAAGTATGCAATCACAATCACGATCACTGCTGCAATAATTCGTTCTGGATAACCGAATAAAGTAAAATGATAAGAGCCAGTTAAGAAGATCCCTTTTACAACCAGAGTCGCAAATAAACTAACTGGGACATATTTCATCCATTCATTAAACCATTCTGGGATTTTTCGCGTTGAGAAGAATAATACTGGTAGATAACGGGGAATAAATGCCGCTAAAGCTGCCAAGATAATCACTATAATATGGTAAACGATTTTATTACTTAATAGTTGTTCCATGTCTAGCCCTCATCAGGATGTTGATCATCATGTTTTTTCTCTTCATGTTTCTCATCATGGTGTTCAACAACATCTTCAATCTTAGTTTCCAGTTTTTCAACTTCCTTAACTTCTTTTTGTTGCGCTTGTTTATCCTCGATCGTAGTCTTTGTGATCTTCGGCCTAAACATTTTTGTCAAGAACCAGTTCGAATTTGGATGCTTACTATGGTGACGAACTGTATTTTCAATCAAGAATCCAACAAAGGAAGCAATTAAGGTTGCAATAATAATCCCAAGTGTACTTTTAGTTAATGCCTGGAAGTATACACCAAGAACAGCTGCCAAAATGCCAATAACTAGGGTCAAGTGGTTTTGAACCTGCATTACGATCATATATAAGAATAAGGCAGTTAATGCAAAATCAACCACTTCAAGGTCAATCGAAATTGCACCACCAATCAAACCACCAACCATGTTTGAAATCGACCATGCTGCAAGTGAATAATACTCCACTAACAACGCGTCATCGGGGTCCCATTTCTTATCAGTTGCAAACTTCATATAGTTAACAGCATAGTTTTCATCGTTCATTGATGCAGAAAAGATGAGGATGAAACGTGCTGATTTATCCTTAATATATTTAGATAAACTCGATCCTAACAATGCATATCGTAACTCCAAGAAGAAAAGTGAGATAAAGATAGTCCCCAATGGAGCGTTACTTGCTAATAACGATGCCAGAATAAATTGTGCCCCACCAGAGAACACTAATACCGACACCAATAAAATCATTATAAAGTTTAAACCTGCTGCGTGTAGTAAGATTCCACAGGCCAATCCAATCGGAATATAACTAAGACACAATGGCATTGAGACACCAAGCACCTCAAGCCAGCGTGTCCTTTCTGGATTTATTTGTGCTTTAGCCACAGAATTTCCTCCAATAATTTGTATCTTTTATAATATCAAGTGACACAATGCTCTTTTAGTCTACCACATATAAAATTAGTTGAATATAATTGAAAAAGAAAAAAGTCTAAAATCAAATGATTTTAGACTTTTTTCTCATTTTTGGTTGGTTTCTTTAACTTCTTGTTTTAAAGGTAATGTGACAATAAATGCTGTTTCGTCTTCATTTGAAGTAACCTTGACGCTCCCATGATGAAGATCAACAATGCTTTTGACAATCGCCAAACCTAATCCCGTTCCACCAGTAGCTCGTGAACGGGAAGCTTCTGCGCGGTAGAAACGCTCAAATAGGTGGTCAAGTGCTTTTTCAGGAATTGGTGTACCATCATTAGCAACTTTGACGACCACCATATCATTTTCTTGCCGGGCATCGATCCGAATGTAACTTGCACCATTGCCATATTTAAAGGCATTTGAAACTAAATTATTAAAAACTCGACCAAGCTTCTCCGGATCCGCCTCAATCATTAAAGGATTAGGAATAACTGAGGAAGTAATTTCGATTCCGCGGTGCTGGGCTTCTAATTCAAAACTTGCCGTTAACTGTTCAATTAACTGGTTAAGATCGATTTTCATAATATTTACTGGTGCCCCATGTTGCTGAACTTTTGTATATTCAAACAAATCGTCGACCAAGGTCTTCATTTGTTTAGCCTTCTCATAAGCAGTATGGGTGTATTTTAGAATATCTTCCTCACTACGATATTGCTTATCTTCAATCAATCCCAAGTAGCCAATAATACTAGTCAATGGCGTCCGTAAATCATGGCTCACATTAGTAATCAGCTCATCTTTTGACTTCTCAATCTTCCGTTCATCGTCCATTGAACGCACCGCGCTATCAACTAATGCATTTACACTAGTAATAACATGCTGTTGATTTCCTTTTAGCCGAAACGGAATCCGATGATCCAAATGTCCTTGCGCAATATAGTGTAATTCCGCGATAATATGATCCATTTGATAAAGGTGGTACCGGCGACGCAATCGCCACCATACCACCCACACATCAATAATTACTAAAAAGGCAATTAAGATCCGCTGATAGCTCCATATTTGTGCTTGAAGAGGGCCAATCTTCAATGATTGCTTAATCATAAAGATTCCATTGGTTACTCCCGGATTTGACTGAATGGCATCTTGAATAATTACGATAATCGCCATATTCAGCAATAACAATAGAATAACCGTTACTACCCCTTCTAAAATAAGCGAACTCTTTTCACGCCCCGTTAACTTCACAATTTTTCCTCCACATCATTAAGGCTAGGCTTTAGTGGTCTTCCACCTTATAACCAACACCCCACACAGTTTGAATAACCTTTTCACCGTTAGTTGCTTCTTCAATTTTATCCCGTAAATGACTCACGTGAACCATGACTGTTTTAGCTGATACGACACTTTCTTGTTGCCATACCCGTTCAAAAATATCATCTGCTGAGAAAACACGGTTAGGGTGACTGGCAAGTAAGTATAAGATACCGAATTCAAGGGCTGTTAACTGAATTACATCCCCTTTAATCGTCTTAACCTCGTGGGAATCTTTATTGATTAATAATGGCCCAACATTAAGAATATCCGGTTGATCATTTGTCACTTCTCCTTGGCTCCGACGAAGTAATGACTTAACTCGTGCCATTACTTCGAGCGGATTAAATGGCTTAGTAACATAATCGTCCGCCCCAGTGATTAGACCTTGTATCTTATCCATATCTGCCGTCTTAGCTGAAAGCACTAAAATTGGAATATCAGAATCTTTCCGCACCCGCTTAATTACATCCATTCCATCGATTTCTGGCATCATTAAGTCAAGAATAATCAGACCGATATCAGGATTAGTATTTAGCTTTGTTAATGCTTCTTTTCCGTCGTAAGCAGAAATTGGCTCATATCCTTCATTTCGGATGTAAATTTCAAGTAATTGAACAATTTCTTTATCATCATCAACAACTAGAATTTTCATAAGAGGTACTCCTTTTTACAGCATAATATCCTATTGAATATTATAACTAACTATGCGAAAAAAGCGATCATTCTAAGATAGCCTTAACAAAAAGTTTACCCTCCATTATTTCTCGGGAAATAAAAACTGCTGTGACTATCTCTTCACGAATAAAGCCATAGCAGTTTCTTATTTTAATTATTTATAGTTAGGTGCACTACGAGTAATTTGGACATCATGAGGGTGTGACTCAATAAGTCCTGCATTAGTAATTTGGACAAATTGAGCTTTTTCGATTAGTGTTGGAATATCACCAGCACCAACATAACCCATTCCTGAGCGAAGACCACCATCAATTTGGAAAATAATATCAGAAACATCGCCCTTGTATTCTACCCGAGCTTCAATACCTTCTGGAACAAGCTTGTTGGCTTCATTTACCCCACCTTGGAAGTAACGGTCGGAAGAACCATGTGCTTGAGCCATTGCGCCAACCGAACCCATTCCACGATAAGCCTTGTACTTCTTGCCATTGTCTTCAAAAACTTCGCCAGGTGCTTCCGTCGTACCAGAAAGCATACTACCGAGCATTACTGCATTACCACCAGCAGCAAGAGCTTTTACAACGTCACCAGAGTACTTAATACCTCCATCGGCGATAATTGGCTTGTTATATTCACGAGCAACACTAGCAGCGTCATAAATAGCAGTAATTTGTGGAACACCAACTCCAGCGACCACCCGAGTAGTACAAATTGAACCAGGACCGATACCAACCTTTACAACGTCAACACCAGCATCAAACAAAGCGCGAGTAGCTTCACCAGTAGCAACATTACCAGCGATTAAGGTTGCGTCTGGGAAGTGTTCGCGAATTTCCGCGATCTTACGAAGAACACCTGCTGAATGTCCATGAGCTGTATCGATAACGATTGCATCTGCGCCTGCCTTCAAAAGAGCCTCAGCACGTTCAAAAGTATCACTAGTAACCCCAACTGCTGCGGCAACTAATAATCGATTATTATCATCAACAGCAGCCTTAGTTGCGCCTGCAGGTACGACTACGCTCTTTACATTAGCTACTTCTCCTGCTTGGGCTTGGATTGACATGTTTTTGTGAACAACCCCTAAACCACCTTGTAAGGCCATTGCAATCGCCATTGGTCCTTCAGTAACAGTATCCATTCCGGCACTAATCAACGGAATATGAAGCTTCAAATTATCAGCTAACTGTGTACTCAAGTCAACTTCATTTGGTAATACATGACTTTCGGCTGGAATAAGTAATACATCATCGAAGGTTAAGCCCTTCTTGGCAAATTTCGTGTCCCAATTTGACATCTGTAGTGCAACTCCTTTGATTTTTAATTAGGTATACTCTACTAGGATTTCGCACTGAGGTCAATCTAAATATTTAAATTAATTTAAAAAATTAACTAGGCTATTCGCACTCTCCTGATCAATAACCAATGTATTTGCATAACCAGCAGTTAAAACACCATGCACTGCTGGTACCTTAGCAACATTGGCCGCCACTAAAATACTGTGTTTTTTCTTTCGCAACTCTGGGAGCGCAATCCCAATCGTTCGTTGGTTAATATCTTCATTCACTATCTGACCCTTGCTATCAATGAAACGAGAGAAAACATCTCCTACTGCCTCATGTTGTAACGTTAATTGCTCCTGCTTGGTGAAATAACCTAATTTAAATAACAATGCTGAGTCACGTACTGTTCCCACTGTGAAAACAGCAATATTAGATTGCTCCCCTAACTTCATAATATGTTTGATATGGGTATCGTTAGCGACTAATTCACGTGTCTTTGCATGATCAAAGATAACAGGTAACGGCAAATACTGGGGAACGGTATTAAAAGCATTCGCAAAGATATTAACCGTTTCAAACGCATAATTTCGCGTATTAGTATTTGCCATACTGCCTTTCATTTGAACAACAGTAATATCAGTAACGTCTTTAGGTTTCAAATGCAACCCTACTTGATAGACGGTTTTCCCCCAGCCTAATCCAATAATATCTTTATCTTCTACGACTTGTTCGATATATTTAGCACCCGCTGCACCAACTTCTTCAAGTGGATCATCCGTGCCTGGAACAATAATAATTTTATGCAATGATGGATATTTAGCGAGCAAGTCCACTTCCAACTGGTGAAGCGGAGCAACTGGATTATGAATTTTAATGGTTACTAATCCTCGATCCCGACCAAATTGTAATAATCGTGACACTGTTGCCCGGGAAATATTTAGTTCAGTTGCAATATCGCTTTGGTTCCATCCATCACGATAATATAAGGTTGCTACTTTTAGCGCTAATTCAATCTTATTTTTATCATCCATCTAACTTTCCTCCTTTCTCCATATTAAGGGAGCGAGACAGAAGTCACTCGTGACTTCGTTTTCGAGCCCCCGCAAGCAACAATAGGCCTTCAGCGTTCGACTTTGCCGGACGCTGAAGGCCATTGTTGTACTGCGCTGTTCGTATTTTGTGGAAGTAACCTAACTTATGTCACAGCTCCCATTATCTAAACAGCATTTTATTATAAAATGCACTCTCTAGCTTATGCAAGAAGTTACTTTCCAGCAATTGCCGTTTCAAGCGAAATATTAATCATGTCGTTAAATGTTCGCTCACGTTCTTCAGCGGTTGCTTTTTCGTCACCAAAGATTAAGTCGCTAACAGTCAAAACTGAAAGTGCCCGGAAATGAAGCTTAGCCGCTAACAAGTAAAGTCCGGCAGATTCCATTTCTGTTCCTAAAATTCCATAGTCACGAAGCTTTTCCATATCAAGCTCATCATTGTAAAAACGATCGGCAGCAAAGATATCTCCAACTTTTGTTTCAATACCTAATTTACCAGCTACATGATAGGCAGTATCTAACAACTTGAAATCAGCTAATGGTGCGTAATGGAATCCTGGTCCAAATGTATTTACCGTTACTGCTGAATCGGTTGAAGAACCTTGGGCAAGAAGAACATCGCGAACATGAACATCTGGAGCAATTCCGCCACAAGAACCAACCCGGATAATGGTTTTAACACCAAATTCGCGTACCAATTCATTAATATAAATTGACATCGAAGGAATTCCCATCCCAGATCCTTGTACTGAAATACGGTGACCCTTATATTCACCAGTATAACCAAAGGCATTCCGGACTGAATTTACTTGTTTAACATTTTCCAAGAAGTTTTCTGCAATATATTTTGCACGCAGCGGATCCCCCGGAAGTAATACAGTGTCTGCGTAGTCACCCATTTTTGCATTAATATGTGTACTCATTGAAATATCCTCCTGTCTCTTTATTCAATAATTTCATGAATTAACGTTGGTACTTTACCATCATCGCTAATTTTAATGCTTTCTCTTAATAACTGTTCTACGTCTGGAATTTCTTGGCGGTTACTATAGATTGTTAAAATTGGTTCGCCATCTTTAACATGGTCACCCAGTTTATGGTGCAATTCGATCCCTACACTATAGTCAAGGGTGTCATCTGCCTTTTGACGGCCTCCACCTAATAACATGCTAGCAGTTCCAACCTCATCTGCTGAAAGTTTTGTCAATACGCCATCCCGATCAGCTTTGAAAGGAATCTTGTATTTAGCTTGCGGCATTAATTGGTAGTTATCAACAACAGCAGGATCTCCACCTTGTGCTTCTATCATTGCCGCAAACCGTTCAAGGGCTGATCCATCCTGAATAGTTTGCTCTAACATCTTTCGTGCTTCAGTAGTATTTTGTGCTTTTTCACCCATTACAACCATATAACTACCAAGCGTCAGGACTAATTCGGTAAGATCTTTTGGGCCCTTTCCTTTTAAGACATCAATTGATTCCTCAATTTCAAGGGCATTACCAATTTTATTTCCAAGCGGCTGATTCATATCTGAGATTACTGCCATGCACTTTAGGCCTGCTTGTTTACCAATCTCAACCAAGGCTTTAGCCAGTAGTCTTGATTGATCAAGCGTCTTCATAAAGGCACCAGTACCAGTTTTAACATCAATTACAAGCGCATCTGTTCCAGAAGCAATCTTCTTACTCATAATTGAACTAGCAATTAACGGAATTGAGTCAACAGTGTCAGTAACATCCCGTAATCCATAAATCTTCTTATCTGCTGGCGCAACCTCACCAGTCGCACCTACAATTGCTAATTTTTCTTTAGCAACTTGATTAATAAATTCATTTTCGGAAAGTTCTACCCGAAATCCCGGAATCGCTTCCAACTTGTCAAGCGTGCCTCCTGTATGACCAAGGCCACGACCTGAAATCATTGGAACCGGAATTCCTGTAGCGGCGACCATTGCTGCAAGTGGCAAACTCACTTTATCACCAACACCACCCGTTGAATGTTTATCAACCTTAATTCCAGGGATTCGGCTCAAGTCTAATCGTTCACCAGACTCCATCATCTTCATTGTTAGGCTCGTCTGTTCTTCTTTGGTCATATCCTGGAAGTAAATTGCCATAAGAAGAGCACTGATTTGATAGTCAGGAATCGTTCCATTAACGACGCCATCAACAAAGAATTGTAATTGCTCATCGCTTAGGACTCCGCCATTTCTTTTGGTGTCAATGATATCAACCATTCGCATCGTGTTTCGCCCCTTTCCTTAATTAATCTTAATCGTTACTAATTTCCTTGTAGAAACTGGTACCTTTTACTGGCTCAACGTTAAAGTTCTCTAAGATAGTTGCACCAAGGTCTGAGAATGTCTTCCGCAGCCCAAGGGATTGATTTGGTTTATTCATTGAAGGAGAGTAAACCAACAATGGAACATTTTCACGAGTATGATCAGTTCCCTTAAAGCCAGGGTCATTACCGTGATCAGCAGTTACCATCAAAAGATCAT
This sequence comes from Limosilactobacillus reuteri, assembly GCF_020785355.1. Lineage (GTDB taxonomy): Bacteria > Bacillota > Bacilli > Lactobacillales > Lactobacillaceae > Limosilactobacillus > Limosilactobacillus reuteri_I. Next base: position 16,402 of record NZ_JAJGVH010000077.1, read on the forward strand.
CTGGCTTCATTTCATCAAGAACTTTGCCTAGACGCTTATCAAAGTCCATTAATGCTTGACCAAAGCCCTTTGGATTACGACGGTGACCATACATTGCATCAAAATCAACCAAGTTTGTAAAGCAGAAACCGGTAAAGTCTTGCTTCATTACTTCATCAACATGATCCATTCCGTCCATGTTACTTTCGTTATGGTATCCTTTATCGATCCCTTCACCAGAGAAGATATCATTAATCTTACCAACACCAATTACATCGTAACCAGCTGCACGGAGGCGATCCATATCAGTCTCACCAATTGGCTTCAAACTAAAGTCATGTCGATTAGCTGTCCGGGTAAAGTGATCTTTATCTGGGCCAACATATGGACGGGCAATAATCCGACCAACAGTATATTCTGGACCATTAACAAGTGTCCGGGCATATTCACAAATCTTGTAGAGTTCCTCAACTGGAATAACATCTTCATGAGCAGCAATCTGCATTACTGAATCACCAGACGTGTAGAGAATTAATTCTCCGGTCTCCATTTGGCGTTCACCATAATCATGAATTACTTCTGTTCCTGAGTATGGCTTATTAACAATAACTTTTCGTCCTGAGAATTTTTCAAGCTTATCAACGATTTCTTGTGGAAAACCATTTGGGAACGTTGATAATGGCTTCATTACTGGCAAGCCCATCATTTCCCAGTGACCGTCCATGCTATCTTTTCCGGCAGAAACTTCTTCCATCTTACCGTAATCACCAATAGCTGGATCAGCAACTGGAACCCCTTCAATCGGAGTATCACGCAAATTACTAATCCCTAATTTACCAAGGTTTGGTAGCTTCAAGGCACCTTTGTAATACTCACCAACGTGGCCAAGCGTATCTGATCCAACATCATCAAATTTTGCGGCGTCATGAGCGGCACCTGTACCAACTGAGTCCATTACAATAACAAAAACACGTTTATATGACATTTTCTGACTCCTCCTATTTCTGTAAATTAAGATTAGTAATTAAACTTTATTCTTATTGTTTTGCGGCTTCTTCTAAGATTTGAACAGAAGCGGAAACACCTAAACGGTTAGCACCAGCTTCAATCATATCGTAAGCTTCTTGAAGGCTGTGAATTCCACCAGCTGCCTTAATCTTAAAGTCTGGTCCAACTGCTTCACGCATAATCTTAACGTCGTCTACCTTAGCTCCTGAAGTTGAAAAACCAGTTGAAGTCTTAACAAAGTCAGCATCACCTTTTACAGTAAGCTTACTTGCACGTGCTTTTTCTTCGTCAGTAAGAAGAGCATTCTCAATAATAACTTTAAGAAGTTTACCCTTTTCGTGAGTAGCATCAGCAACCGCTTTGATATCAGCAACAACTGCATCATCATTTCCTGCTTTTAATTCACCGATATTGATAACCATATCAATTTCATCGGCGCCATCTTCAATTGCCTGCTTAGTTTCAAAAACTTTGCTTTCTGTTGAAGTTGCACCGAGAGGGAAGCCGATAACTGTACAAGTGTTAATGTCAGTACCTTCTAATCCTTCATGAACTCGCTTAACCCAGTAAGGATTGATACAAACTGAAGCTGTATTGTATTTACGAGCTTCTTCAACTGTCTTATCAATCATTTCAGGGGTAGCTTCTGGTTTAAGCATTGTGTGATCCATGTATTTTGCTAATTGCGCTTGCGTTAACTTCATAATAATATAATCTCCTCTCAACTTTGAATGCGTTTTCATAAGTTTACGTATATATCTTAACAATCTATTGAACATTTGTCCATAGATTCAAAGAAATTTATTTCAAAAAAAGAGCAAAATAAAAGAGCGAGAAAAACCTTCGCCTTTCTCACCCTCATTTATTTTACAAAGATAGCCTGACAAACAGTTCCGTTGTTAAGACTATTTGCTGGTTAACGCCGCGGCGCACGATTACCATAAAGGGAACCTGTAACATGGAATTTAGACCGGAAGTACATATCCCCAATGAAAGTAATAACTCCAATGCCAATGTAGACCCATGGATTAAGCCGTGGGTTGATTACATTTGGCAACATACTTACAAGCATGTAAATAATCAGCCAAGCTGCTAATCCAGCAACTATCAAAAGGATTCGTTGCCATAATGGCTTCTTACTTACCCGCTTACCGTTCTTATCAATTTGCGGTTGAACTTGGGTAGCCACATAACCAAAAATCAATCCTCCAGTGATCGCCACGATTAAGATTGCAGTAATACCACTGCTTCCAGCATTCTTTGTTTGCATTGCAGCTGGTGATAACCAGAACATTAAGCCAAACATAAAAGTAAAGATACTCAAGAAAATCAGCATATTATCAATTGCCAATAGCTTAATTGATTGCTTACTTGTTTCAGCAGGAGTTGGCTTAGGGTTCTTCAATTCTTTAGCATATTCGGTTGGCGTACCGAATAATGCCCGTGCGGTTTGTCCCTTCTTTTGTCCTGCCAGCAATTTATCGATGGTTTCCTTTAGCATTGGGTCTTTCTTATCAGAAGGAACACCGAGACGATCCAACTGTTTATTTAATTGATACATAAAATCTTCATTTTTTCGTGTTAGATCATAGTTGCTAAAAGCATTCCCATTTGCTTGCCGACGTTCCTTTTCTAATCGTTTTTGACGTTGGCCGGCTTGTGCATTCCGTGGTTGTTCTTCACTCACTATAAAACTACTCCTCTCTTATCCTCAGAGGTTTAAACGTTGAACCGGAATTCAACAATATCTCCATCTTGCATTACGTAATCTTTTCCTTCAAGACGGAGCTTTCCCGCTTCCTTTACCGCTGATTCAGAACCTAATTCATCAAGATCTTCAAAGCTCATTACTTCGGCCCGGATAAACCCACGTTCAAAATCAGAGTGAATAATTCCCGCTGCTTGGGGAGCCTTTGTGCCTTTCTTGTAAGTCCAAGCCCGCGTTTCAGGACCACCAGCAGTAAAGAAAGTTTCCAGGCCTAAGAGCTTGTACGCTGCCCGAATCAACCGGTTCAATCCTGGTTCTGTAACACCTTCCATTTCGAGGAAATCAGCCTTATCTGCTTCATCCATTTCGGCAATTTGTTCTTCAGCAGCTGCTGCAACACCAATAACTTCTCCGTCATCTTTTACGTGTTCTTTAATTGCATCCATGTATTTGTTGCTATCTGGATCTGCCATATCTTCTTCGGCAATGTTAGCAACGTATAAGACTGGCTTACTTGTTAACAAGAAAAGCCCTTTGACAATCTTTTGTTCATCATCGCTAAAGTCAATTGAGCGAACACCCTTGCCATCTTCAAGAACCGGCTTAATCTTATTGAGTACTTCTAATTCCGCTAAAGCATCCTTATCACGACCCTTAGCAGCCCGCTGTACTTTTGCCAAGCGCTTATTAACAGCATCTAAGTCAGCCATTACTAATTCCAAGTTGATAGTATCGATGTCTTCAATTGGATCCACTTTACCAGAAACACTAGTAATATCATTATCATCAAATGCCCGCACAACATGAACAATTGCATCAGTTTGACGAATATTTTCCAAGAACTTATTTCCCAGTCCTTCACCTTTACTAGCACCCTTAACAATTCCGGCAATATCGGTAAATTCAAAGGTAGTTGGGACGATCTTCTTCGCTGGAATTAATTCCTGGATCCGGTCAAGTCGACTATCTGGAACTTCAACCATTCCCACATTGGGATCGATTGTTGCAAATGGGTAGTTAGCCATTTCGGCACCAGCTTTAGTAATTGCGTTAAAAAGTGTTGACTTACCAACGTTTGGCAAGCCAACGATTCCTGCAGTTAATGACATAAATTGTTCACTTTCCTTTTCAATTAATCATTTATTATTTTAATCTACAATTAGTTATTTGTGATCATCAATCATTAAAAATATTAATCATCTTGATCCGCTTTTTCGATAACCTTTTTTAATCCCTTATCAAATTTTTGACGGGTCATCATGACAATATGACCACAGCCTTGGCATTCAATTTTAATATCTGCACCCACTCGTGTAATCTTCCAGCGGTTAGTTCCACACGGGTGAGCCTTTTTCATCATTACAATGTCACCTTTATCATATGCTGCCATGAGTTATTCCTCCTTAATCTAAGGTTATATTTAATAATTCAAGAATTCGAGTAAAGTCTTCATTTGACGTATAAGGTATTTCGATCTTTCCTGCGCCTTTTTTCCGACTTTGCGCGACAGCAACTTTTGTACCAAATTTACTCTGCAACTGTGATTCAGCTTCTCGAATATAGATTGGTTTTCGTTGTGTCCGCCGTTCTTCTTTCTTTTTGGCCGTTCCATTAGTCTGCGTTACAATCTCTTCTAATTGTCGCACTGTAAGATTTTGTTCAACAGCTCGTTGGGCAAGCGGAACAAGTTTTGTCTTATCTTTTAAGCCAAGGATCGTCCGTGCTTGACCCATCGATAGTTTGCCAGTATTAAGAAACTCTTTGATCACTTTTGGTAACCCTAGTAATCGCAAGTAATTGGCAATATAAGGCCGACTCTTTCCTAGTCTGCTTGCTACCTGTGCCTGCGTCAATGATAATTTATCCATTAACATCTGGTAGGCTTGCGCTTCTTCAAGTGGTGTAAGGTCTTCACGTTGAAGATTTTCGAGAACCGCGATTTCCATCATCTGGTCATCGCTCATCTTACGCACAATTGCTGGGATAGTCTTTTGTTTAGCGATCTTAGAAGCCCTAAACCGTCGTTCTCCCGCAATCAACTCATAACGATTAAGTTGGGGATCCGTTTGTCGCAGAATAATTGGTTGAAACACTCCTGATTTTTCAATCGATGAAGCTAATTCAGCCAATGCGTCTTTATCAAACGTTCGCCGTGGTTGATAGGGATTAGGATGAATTAACGATAACTTGATATCTTGAACCGTTTCATCCGCAAGTTCAGTTACTTCATTTTCCGCAAAGAGGGCCTCAATACCTCGACCAAGCCCACCTTTTTTATTCTTTGCCATGGTTAGCCAACACTTCCTTTGCTAATTGTTGGTAGACGTGTGCCCCCGTTGAATTTTTATCATAATCAATAATTGCTAAGCCGTGACTTGGTGCCTCTGATAAACGGACATTACGAGGGATAATCGTATCATAAACCTGGTCACCAAAAAACTTTTTGACCTCAGAATTTACCTGTTGTCCAAGATTTGTGCGCCGGTCAAACATTGTCAAAAGGACCCCTTCAATCTTAAGTTGCGGATTGAAGTGTTTACGAACAAGCTTGATGGTATTTAAAAGCTGGCTTAATCCTTCCAAAGCATAATATTCACTTTGGACAGGAATCAGAATTGAGTCACAAGCAGTAAATGCATTAATCGTCAGGAGCCCCAGGGATGGTGGGCAATCGATTAAAATAAAATCATATTTTTGACGAATTTCCCCAAAAGAATCCTTAAGCCGTGTTTCCCGGGCCATTAAATTAGTTAATTCTACTTCGGCACCGGATAAAGCAATTGTTGTGGGAGCAATATCAACTCCTACGTGACTTGTCTTTTGAATGACATCCTCTAATGGCACTTCATTAATTAAAACGTCATAAATACTTTGCTTAATATTCTGTTTTTCAACGCCTAAACCACTAGTTGCATTCCCTTGAGGATCAAGATCAATTAATAAGACGCGCTGACCAGTCTCAGCTAAGCATGCACCCAAATTAACACTCGTTGTTGTCTTACCAACACCGCCTTTTTGATTTGCAAGGGCAATTACAGAACCCATTTTTTGGCCTCCCTACTGTTTCTTCGGAATCTCAATTGTTAATTGATAAGTATCGCCGTTTTCTTCCTCATGTAATTTAATCTCAAAACCTTCATTTGTCGCTAGCTTAATTGATTTTTTAATCGTATTTAAAGCTAACCGTGCATCATTAGCCTGCTGAGTTTTTTTGCTTCGGGCCTTCTTAGCTGTCTTTCGTTTAGGAGCTTGTTTTTTCCCCGTTGTTTTTTCTACTGGTACTTCCTCAACGTCTGCTGTTTCTTCAGCATGGTCCTCAATAGAAGCTAATTCTTTGCGCTTAGCGGCCGCTTTTAATTCTGCAATTTCTGAAGGTAACGGACGCCCTAATAAGCGAGCAACTTCATCTTCCGTCTGCCGAACTGTTAACCGTTCATTAACAATCCGCATTAACATATCACGTTGTTGTTTTTCATCTAAATCTAGCAATGCTCGACCATGACGTTCCGTAATCCGGTGATCTAAAATAGCTGTTTGGACTGGGGTGATCAGACGCAGCAACCGTAATTTGTTAGCAACAAAGGACTGACTCTTACCCATTCCCTTTGCTAATTGCGATTGGGTAAGATGGTTCAGATCCATTAATTGTCGGTAGGCCTGCGCTTCTTCGACCGAACTCAATTGCGACCGTTGCAGATTTTCAATGAGGGCAAGCGAAGCCGTCTCTTGATCACTCATCTTTTCAATGATCGCTGGCGCTTTTTCCCACTTCAAGAGCTTCATAGCCCGGTATCGGCGTTCCCCAGCAATAATTTCATATTTTGCTGGTTCGTATTCACGTAAAACAATTGGTTGTAACAACCCGTGTTCGTCAATTGTTTGTGCTAATTCACGGATACCGTCTTGATCAAATACCTTCCGTGGCTGGTAACGATTAGGAATAATTTGATCAATTTTTACTTCTACGACCTTATTTTTTGTATTATCGGAATTATTTTTTCCAATACCAAATAATGAAAAAGCCATACTTTCAACTCCTTATCTTATTGAATTGGTTTTTTGCTTGGTAAGCCTGGACGACGTGGGTATTTCTTAGGGGTCGCCTTTATCTTATCAATCACAATAATATTACGTTCTTCATCAGTTCCTGGTAAAGTCAATGTCACCGTTTTTTGAACTTTTCCACCAAGCTGTTTAATTGCTGTCCCGCCCTGTTGAAGTTCTTCAGGAGCCGCACTTGCCTTATAAGCAATAAATTCGCCACCAACTTTAGCAGCTGGCAAGCATAATTCGCTTAAAACTGATAGGCGGGCAACTGCGCGGGCGGTAACGATATCAAATTTCTCACGATATGGGCTGTTCTTGGCACTAAAAGTCTCGGCTCGATCATGAATCAACGTAACGTCGGTTAAACCGAGCTTGGCAACTAAGTCTTCAAGAAAAGCAATCCGCTTATTTAACGAATCGACAATCGTTACCTTTAACTGTGGAAAAGCGATCTTCAACGGTAAGGAAGGAAAGCCGGCCCCCGCACCGATATCACATAATGTCAGTTCTTCGCTCTCTAAGCGTGGTTCAGCAAACGCTCCTGTAATTGAGTCATAAAAATGTTTTAAATACACTTCATTCTTTTCAGTAATCCGTGTCAAATTTACATGTTCATTAGTTTCAACTAATAATTGGTAATAGTCAGCAAATTGTTGCATTTGTTCTGCTGATAAGGTGATACCATGATCAGCTAATGCTTGTTGAAATTGTTCAGGATTCATTTATTAGGTCTCCTTTCGTGAAACATTTTTTGTTTCACGTTCTCTACTACTGTACCGTAATTTTGCCATTGTTGCAACCGGATTCCGTGAAAATTGGAGCGCAAAATAAGGGAGTAAGATAGCAGTCACGAGCGACTTTTATCTTGCTCCCTTTCCTAACGTTTTCAACACTTAATCTTAATGCTTCAGAAAGTCTGGATCAATGAAGGCCGGATTGGGATAATTATAAAATCCTTGTCCCGATTCTTTTCCTTCGTGCCCTTCTTGAATCATCTGTTCCATCTTATCGGCAATTTCCTTATGACTTTCATCCTTAGTCTGGGCATAGGCATTCCGTTCAATTTGCGTTGCCGTCCGTAAACCAACCATATCTAAAATACCAAATGGTCCCATTGGTGCACCTGTCGAAATCATCCAATCCTTATCAATCATCGCTGGATCAGCAACTCCTTTAGCCCATAAGCTAAGACCAGATGCAAGTAACGGAATCAAAAGGGAATTCAGAATATAGCCGTGTTGTTCTTTATTAAGGATAACAGGAACCATCTTTATTTCCCGGGCAAACTTTGTAGCTTCTTCAATCACCTCTGGACTTGTTTGGGAGGTGCCCATAATTTCGACCACATTAAATTTCCAAATTTGGTTAGCAAAGTGCATATTAAGAAATTTTTCTGGCCGATCAGTATAAGGAGCTAGTTGGCTAGGGATAAATGTAGAGGAGTTGCTAGCAAAGATTGTTTTTTCAGGGGCTAATCCTGAAACTTCTTCGTAAAACTGCTCCTTTAACTCTAACGATTCTGGTAATGCTTCAATCATTAAATCAGCATCTTTAACCGCGGTCGCAACATCATCAGTAATCACTTTAATATTATCAAGGCCCTGTTGAAATTCCTTATCAGTCAAATGCAAGTCACGTTCATAATCACTTTTCAGCGCCTTAATCCGTCGTTCAGCGGTATCAATATGGTGATTATATACGCTGACATTAAAGCCGGATAAAGCCGTTTGATATGCAATCTGACTACCTAATACGCCAGCGCCGGCAATCATTATATTCTTCATTTGGTATTTCCTCCTTACTTTAACTACTACTATTATATCGTGAAGCGCTTACACTAGAAAGTAATAAAAAGAGCCGAAAGCGAACTCTCAGCTCCTAATATCTTATTTCATTTTGCTTACTTCTTCTAAGAACCACTTATTGAAGTATTCAGCATCAATGTCTAAACAAACTTTTGCGTTAGTCTTGCCATCATGGTAAGCAGCGCGAATGTCACCAACAGTAGCACCGATTGCTGGACCGTCTGTTTGAACATCAACCCACATATCCTTCGTAGTAAATGCTTCTGGATGAAGAAGGTAGAAAATAGTATTAACATCGTGCATTGGACGCCCTTGATCACTACCATCATTATAGTGCGTGATTAATCCATGTAGCATTTCACCAGTCTTATTAAGACTACCAAGTTTTTCAATCGTATCCGCAGTTAAGAGCGCTTTTAAGGTAACATCCAATCCAACAGTTACAATTGGAACACCCGCATTGTACATAATCTTAGCAGCATCTGGATCCGTGAAGACGTTAAATTCAGCTACACTGGTCATGTTACCGCCAGAGAATGAACCACCCATCGCAACGATTTGCTTAATGTGACTCTTTACTTCTGGGTATTCGCTAAAGAGTAATGCAATGTTAGTGTATGAACCAGTTGGAACCAAGATGACTTCATCTTCAGCCATGATTGCGTCATGAAGTGCTTCAACAGCAGTCTTATCAAGAGGCTTACCATAATCGTCGCCAAAGTCATAACCAGGCATTCCCGATTCACCATGAATTCGGGCAGCATCTTCAAAAGGCTTAATCAATGGTTGCTTGGCACCTGCTGCAACTGGAATATCCTTACCGAAGAAGTGAATAATCTTCAAAGCGTTAGCAGTTGTCTTATCAACAGTAACATTACCAGCAACTGTTGTAACTAATTTCAAATCTAATGATGGGTCATTAATAGCCATCGTTAAAGCAGCTGCGTCATCAATACCTGGGTCAGTATCCATAATAATCTTTGTAGTCATAATTTTATCTCCTTTTTATCATGCAAGCGTTTTCGGATTTAATGTTGAAAAAAGCAGCCTTGCCAGCTGCTTTTCCATTTCTACCAAACAAAGAGACCAACAAATGCGGCTGATAATAATGAAACCAAAATACCAGAAAGCATTAAGTAACCAATGTTTGAAGCAATGTAATCGTTGTTTTCTTTGTCAACTAATCCTTTGAAGGCACCAATAATCATACCTAAAGTACCGAAGTTGGCAAATGAAGTTACGAAGACAGTCAAGACAGCCCGTAAGTGAGGTGCGTAACTGTTGATTTCACCAGTAACCTTACCCATAACAACGAATTCGTTAGTAATCAACTTCATACCCATATCTTGGGAAAGCATCCATGCTTGGTGAACAGGTAAACCAAGTAACCATGAGAATGGGAACATGATAACACCTAAGATACTTTCAAGTGAAAGGTCCTTCCAGAACAATGCTAAGATAGCATCGATCAAGGCTGCCAAAGCAACGAAGGCAACAACGTTAGCAATGATGATAAGGATTAACTTACCAGCACCTAAAATTGAGTCTCCCAAGAAACTGAAGAATGGTTCACGCTTATCAGAGTCAACTTCAGCACCAACCTTTTCGATGGTGTCATCTTCAGCTGGAACCTTAACAGGGTTTAACATACTTACAGCAATCAATGAGTTAATAATGTTAATTGGAACAGCAGTCAGAATATATTGTCCTGGCATCATTTCAATATATGCACCAAGAATTGAAGCAGTAACACAAGACATTGACATCATGGCAATCGTCAAATTACGTTCCTTGTTCATGGCACGTAATTGCATACCAGAAACAGCCAAAACTTCAGTGTTACCTAAGAACATCATTTCTACAGCAAAGAATGATTCAAACTTAGGTTCACCAGTAATGAATGAAAGTCCACGTCCGATCCACTTAATAATCCATGGTAATACACCAATGTAGTTTAAGATATCGAACAATGGAACAATCATAAGGATTGGCATTAATGCAGAACAAATGAAGTTAAGGTTCTTTGGTGTGTACCAATCACCTAATGCAAACACAGTTCCTTTTGCAGAGACGTTAACAATCCAAGCAAAACCATCAGCGGCCGCTTTAACCCCAGCACGACCAGCTGCTGAACTTACGAGGAACCATGCTAAAAGTAAGTTCAAGACTACCATGATTCCTACAGTCTTCCAGTTGATTTCCTTTCGATTCTTGGAGAAAAGCCATCCAATTCCAAGAAAGACAATCAACCCAATAATGTTGATAATAAGATACATAGACATGGCTGTGTACCCTCCTTAAATAGAATATTCGTTAACAGCCGTTCCAAATTAAGATACTATAATTGCAATTGTGGCGAGTTAACTATTTAAGAATATCTTTAAATTTGCTTCCTGTAAAGCGCTGTTTTGTAGACAATTTGTGAATTTTTATCATTTTTTAAATTATAATTTTACAATTCGCTCATTTTATTAACTTTTCAACTTCCGGAAATTTCACAAAGTTTTTTTAGAACTTATGAAAACGCTGTCATATGTTAACAAAAAGAAACGGAAAGTTACACGTGGCAAATCGTCTTTGCTATGTGTCTTTCCGTCGCCCCTGCCAAGGTTTTCTATTATACTCAATTAAAATCAATTGAGCAAATGTTCAAATATTTAGAGAAGTAATTTACAGTTTCACTAACTTTAGTATTTCCCAGGAAATAACATAAAATGTTTAGGGTTTAAACTGGCAGAAGCCCGGGACGTTTATCGAAATAACATTCCGGGCTTCTCAACCATGAAGAAGTGGGAAGAAAGGCCGAGTATTATTATTTTTAATTTTTGGTAACTTATCTATCTGCTTAATACGAGGAACTTAAGCTTATCATTATAGGTTCGTTGTAGATATGGCCACTAATTACTTTTAGCTAACATACTTTTTACGGAAACTAAAGCGTTTCATGTGGAGTGGGGTGTTGGTATTTTCATGCAAAAAGTCTAATTAACGTACTTCAAAGTAGTTTTATTATGAGAAGATGTTTGTTAAATTCGGCCTTCTATCTTTCCACACTTTCAGTATAATCCCTCCCCAACAAAAAGACAATTAAACCGCGTCACACCGGGATTTAGATCTCCTCCAACTATTAAACAAAACCAACTTTTCTATTACTTTTTAGCTCTCTCTTAAACTATTCATTATCAAATGCAAAAGAAAAGAGACTCAAAATTTTCGAGCCTCTGCCAAGTTTTTAATTTTTCTTCTTCAAAAATCCATAACCATAAGCGAGCAGTGCGAAAATGACAATTGAAAGGATTAATGGAATTCGTGTTGAATCAATAAAGAGTAAAATCACTAGGACTGCCAAGAAGAAAATAATTGTTAACCAACTAGTAATCGGATATCCTGGCATTCTGAAATTCGTAACTCCCTTTGGATTCTGCCGCCGGAACTTAATATGTGCAACCAAAATAATGATCCACGTAAAAATAAAGGTAATTGTTGAAATTCCAGCAATCACATCGAATATTCCAGCTGGCATAATATAATTCAAGATAACTGTGATAAAAAGAATCAATGAAGAGAAAGTTAATGCATGATTAGGAACTGCCTTCGCACTTAATTCACCAAAACGTTTTGGTGCGTTCCCGCTTCGAGCTAATGAGTAGAGGGAACGACTAGTACTAAAGATCGCACTGTTAGTTGCAGACATTGCAGCCGTCAAAACCACAAAGTTTAAAATCGCAGCTGCTCCTGGAACACCGATTGCTGCAAACACTTGAACAAACGGGCTAGAAGTAGTCTTAATATGGAACCATGGGTAAATTGACATCATCGCAATCATTGATCCGATATAGAATAAACCAATACGGACTGGTAAAGTATTAATCGCCTTCGGAATATCCTTATCCGGATTCTTAGTTTCTCCAGCTGTCAAACCGACCATTTCAATTCCCACAAAGGCAAAGACTACCATTTGGAAAGACATTAAGAAGCCCATCGGACCGGTAGGGAAAAAGCCACCCTGGTTAACTAGGTTTGAAAGAGTTACCGGCCGCCCTTCGACATGACCATGCATCACAAGTAAAACCGCGCCAACTGCTATTAAGGCTAAAATTGCAATCACCTTAATCATGGAGAACCAACTTTCTAGTTCACCAAACAGCCCAACGTTTACCATGTTTACTAACATCAATAAAATAACAATAATTAATGGACCAACCCATTGTGGTAAATTAGGGAACCAATATTTCAAGTAAATACCAGTAGCAGTAAGATCTGCCATTGCTAATGTTAGCCAACATGCCCAGTACATCCATCCAGCAACAAATTCCATTCGGTCACCAAGATATTCCTTAACCGAATCAATAAATGAATGTTTTGAAGTATCAGCTAAAATAAGTTCCCCTAACGCCCGCATCATAAAGAAGCAAAAGATACCGACGATCAGGTATGAAAGAATGATTGAAGGACCTGCTTGGTGAATGGCTGTTCCTGATCCAAGAAAAAGACCGGTCCCAATAGCTCCACCAATAGCAATCATCGTCACATGACGACTTTTAAGCGATCGTTCTAACTTCTGTTGTTGTTTTTCGTCCATAATATGCCTCCTTAAAAATTTAGTTAATAACAAAAACGTTTTCTTAAACAAACAAAAACGTCCCTGGTAATCATCTACCAGGGACGTTTTTTAACGCGGTTCCACCCATCTTTATAGCTCACATTTGCGAACTACCTCTCGGTTGATAAGGAAACCACTCCATTTCAAACGCTCATGCCATTTAATTGGATCCAGCTTTCAGCAAATGCTAGATTCTCTGTCAACCAATTATTAGAAGTTACTCATTATTATAATGATTATCCTAACTTTGTCAAATTTAAATTACTAAAAGTCAGTCGATAATTAAATATTTAGCACTTTATCCAAGAAATTCTTCGTATCTGGATGTTGTGGATTATCAAAAATCTCTTCTGGGGTGCCTTGTTCCCGAATATCACCATTATGGAAGAAGACCACCCGATCAGCAACTTGCTTAGCAAATCCCATTTCGTGAGTTACCACGATCATGGTCATTCCCTCTTGCGCTAACCGTTTCATTACTTCCAAAACATCCCCTACCATTTCAGGGTCAAGGGCACTCGTTGGTTCATCAAAGAGCATTACATCCGGTTTCATTGCAAGGGCACGGGCGATGGCTACCCGTTGCTTTTGACCTCCAGACAGCTTGGTTGGATCTGCCCCTGCTTTATCAGCTAGCCCAACTAAGTCAAGATAGTGCATCGCGTCCTTTTCTGCCTCTTCCTTGGTCATCTTGCCAAGTTGAACAGGTGCCAAAGTGATATTCTCCAAAACATTCATATTTGGAAAGAGATTAAAGTGCTGAAAAACCATCCCGATATTTTCCCGAACCTTATTAATATTTACTTGCGGATCAGCAATATCGTAGCCATCAATATAAATATGGCCGCTATTTGGTTCTTCAAGCTTATTAATGCAACGAAGAAAGGTACTTTTTCCCGATCCTGATGGTCCAATCATGCAAACCACCTCATTGGGTTTTACGTCCAAGCTAATACCCTTCAGCACTTCATTACTTCCATAACTTTTGTGCAGATTTTTTACTTGTACTTTATAGTTTTTATCCATATTAACCCATCCTCTTTTGTACGTAGTTTGATAACCAAGTCAACAGGGTAATGATAATGATATACATCGTTCCAATGATTAACCACATCTTAAATCCTTCCATGTTCTGGGAAATGATAACAGTCCCCGTTTGCGTAAGTTCCATTACACCAATTGCGGAAAGAATTGAGGTGTCTTTCAAGGTAATAATAAACTGGTTAACTAACGAAGGAATCATTAACTTAAATCCTTGGGGAGCAATAACCTTAATCAAGGCTTTGCTATATGGCAACCCTAAGCTCCGTGCTGCTTCCCACTGTCCAATATTAACGGATTCAAATCCACCTTTAACAATGGCTCCAATATAGGCCCCTTCGTTAAAAGTCAAGGTTAAGATTCCTGCCAAGAATAATGGAACTTTATGGCCAATAACATTTGGAATCCCCATGTAAATAAAGAAAGCTAAAACAATCATTGGAATACCACGGAAGATATAAATCAGGGTACTAGAAACAGCATTGGCAAATTTGTTTTGTGCGATACCTAATACACCTAGAATTACCCCAAAGATCATCGCAAAAATAATGCCGACAACGGTTAATTCAATTGTCATCCATAATCCACGAAGCAAGGCTGGATAATTGGCGCGGATTAATCCCAAAATTGTCCGATCAGTCGCGCTGTCCTTCGTTGTTTTGTCACTCTTAGTATATTTATCAATGATTTGATCCATTTGACCAGTATCTTTTAGCCATTTGATCCCATCATTCATCTTTTTCTGTAATTCTAAGTTCTTGCCCTTTTGGTATCCAACGGCAACTGGTTGCGCGTCAATTGGCTTCTTTGTCACAACCTTAAGTGGGACACCTTCCTTAATTCCGTATTCAAGAACAGGACCATCATCAAAAGTAGCGGCTGTGTTCCCAGTTTTCACATCATTCCACATCGTATTTGAAGAATCAAAGTAGCGAATTTTGTAACCGTACTTCTTTTGGTTATTCTTCAAAAACAATGCCGCACTTGTTCCTGATTTGGCAGAAACCGTTTTGCCTTTTAATTGGCTCAGCGACTTAATATTGCTATCTTTTGCAACAGCCATAACAACCCCACTAGTATAGTAAGGGGTGGAAAAATCATACTTTTCTTTTCGTTCATCAGTAACGCTCATTCCGGCAATTACTGCATCAACTTGTCCTGCTTCAAGAGCTTGTAAGTCACCATTAAAGCTCATTGGCTTCAATTCATACTTAAAATGCTCATGCTTGGCAATTTTCTTAAGCATTTCAATTTCAATCCCAGGATTCTTTCCTGAGTAACCACCTTTACTATCTTGAATTTCAAAGGGTTCAAAGGTGTTATTAGTTGCAAACGTATAAGTCGGTTCGGCAGCAGATACCTGCTGAGGTTCGACCATTTGCCACCCCACTACAATTCCAAGAACTGCAACAATGGTGATGATCATATTTTTTATCTTGCTGCTATGCATCTGCACCGACTCCTTTTTAATCAAATTTTAACGTTGATACTACTTTATCATCGCCAGAAAATAAAATAAATATTCTTCATTAAAGTTTGTGTTTATCTAAGATGTCAGCGTTTTAAACAATGATTTTTAAAGATAACAACCAACAAAAAGTTAATTTTATTAAGTCTATTTTATTCGTTTTCGATCTTTTCTTAGACTTTTTTAATCAAAAAAGAAGCTCAGATTTAGCACTCCGAACTTCTTTAGCGAAAAATATTCTTCTATTCTTATTTATTAACTTTATTACGGAAAGGAACCGCATTTTCCTTAGTAATCTTAGTAACACCATGCATGTATGGTATCAATACTTCTGGAATTGTTACGGAGCCATCAGCGTTTTGATAGTTTTCCAAGATAGCTGCCACTGTCCGCCCAACGGCTAAACCAGAACCGTTAAGCGTGTGAACATATTGTAATTTACCATTCTCATCCCGGTATTGGGTGTGCATCCGCCGTGCCTGGAAGTCCAAGCAGTTTGAACAACTCGAAACTTCACGATACTTATTTTGTGCTGGCATCCACAATTCAAGGTCATGTGTTTCAGATGCCGTAAAGCTCATGTCACCAGTAGTTAAGGTAATAACATGGTATGGCAAGTTTAACTTCTTCAAGATGTTTTCAGCGTTAGCAGTCATCTTTTCAAGTTCATCCCATGAGTTTTCTGGCTTAGTATACTTAACCATTTCTACCTTATTAAATTGGTGCATCCGGATTAATCCCCGGGTATCACGACCCGCTGCTCCCGCTTCAGAACGGAATGATGGTGTTAAAGCAGTAACGTAAACTGGTAATTCTTCAGTCGGGATAACTTCACCACGGTAGTAATTAGTTAACGGAACTTCGGCAGTTGGGATCAAAGTCATATCCTCGCCATTAACCTGGTAAACTCCCTCTTTGAACTTAGGAAATTGACCAGTACCGTACATTGACTCAGCATTAACAATGTATGGTGGTAAGACTTCGGTATACCCTTCCTTCATGTGCTCGTCAAGCATGAAGTTGTAAACTGCCCGTTCAAGCTGAGCACCAAGACCCAAGTAGTAGACAAAACGTGCACCAGAAACCTTACCAGCGCGATCAAAGTCTAAAATACCAAGGTTTTCACCGATATCCCAGTGATGCTTAGGTTCAAAATCAAAGTCCCGCACCTTACCTACTTTCCGCAATTCAACAGCACCGTCTTCCGTTAAGCTAACCGGAACACCATCATGAGGAACATTCGGGAGGTGAGCCATCTTATTATGAAGTTCTGCATCATTTGCTTCAACTTCAGCGTCTAGTTCCTTGATCTTATCACCAAGTTCACGAGTTTCCTTAATGGCAGCATCGGCAGATTCACCATTCCGCTTAGCTTCCCCAATCTTCTTTGATGCTTCATTACGTTGCGCCTTCATTGTTTCGGTTTGTTGAAGCAATTCACGCCGCTTCTTATCTAGCGCAATAACTTCATCAATTTCTTCTGGTTTTACACCACGCGTAGCCAACTTTTCCTTATAAAAATCAGGTTCTTGACGAATCTTTTTAATATCTAACATCGTATTTCCTCCTAATTATATAAAAAAGAGCCATTCCATCCTTTATATTTTGGGACGAAATGGCTCTAGTTCCGCGGTACCACCCAAGTTTGACTATCTTTAGTCACCCTTCGAAGTAGATAACGGCTACTATCCGTGCAGAATTACCTGCCCACATATTTTTGCACCGGAGTTTCGGTTGACAGCTTCCACCACCCGCTGCTTCTCTGAACAACCTACTTGAAATGCATTCGTGTTTTCTATTCTGCAATTATCTTATTACACTTTCTCTAATTTATCAATTGAATTTTTATTTAAAACAAAAAAGGATTTTCATTTCTGAAAATCCTTTTTTGGTTAGTTTACGCACAACTAACTTTGGTGATAAGTCCACCATTCAACATTTAAAACCTACCACCAAGCGGCTTACATTACAGTAGGCTAGCACATTTACCATACTGTTGTAATTTCTGTGCCGACTTTTGAGGCATCACTAGTACTATCTGTACTGTTGAATCATTGTTTAGCACAATTGTCATGAACAATAAAAAAACTTTTTGGTAGCAAATACACTTATATGATAAAACTAAACTGTTATCTGCTTATTGCTGTTGGCGTAGACAATAAGACTTTTAAGTTATCTGGGGGAGATATTGCTACTAATGCTTAAAGTTAAGTATTCGGGGGTTTCTTATAAGCATTATCATTCTACCGTTTGACAAATTTATCTAAACAGTGTTCAACTATTTTATGATACCTACTATATAAGGCGATAAACCTTATATCTATTAGGGAGTAGTAGTCGCAACAAACAATGCACAAAAATCGTTGCTTAACACTTAATAACTTGACTTTACCACTATCCAGTCAAGCGACAGCTACCATTATAATTAGCCTAAGTAGGCATCGGGGGGCGCCTCTTTAAGGTTATTATAATAGCCTATATCCGCCAGTTTAAAAGGAGATTATCCCAAGCCACCTGGCACATACTTACCACTATCTTTTGGAGTAAGTTAAGTCATTTAATAAACCATTTTATAAATAAAAGGTAAAGTACTCCTCGAGATAAATAGTAACCATCAAGATCACTACCAGGTGGCATTTCATCTGTAGCTGTCGACCAGATGAATGGTGGCACCTGCTGGCAAGTTACAACCAATCATTTATTAAACAAGTGGCTAAACTAGCAATTTTTAAGAACTTCATTTTATTAAAAAGCTGATAATTAAATGATGATTAATCATTTATCTTGTTGAAACAACATTTTAATAATAACTTTCAATTGTCATTCTACACTCTTAGTAACTTTTTTCAACTGATTTATCATCAGAAAATTTACTTTCTTAATAAAAATCAAATACCATTGTTATTATATCAACTTTTAAGAGCGATAATAGTATGATATTTTCTTTTTTATTCACTTTTTATAAATGAAATGTTGGTCATATGTATAAATAGCCCCCTCTCATTTCTTATCATTTGATCATCGCCAATCAACCAAGTACGCAAAAAAGCCCATGTCATTTAGACATGAGCTTTTTCGTCTGCTTCGAGTTTGTTGCTATGAATCTGTTAAGCCACTATCCATTGCATTATGTGTTAAGTCACTGCAATAAACCATCTTCAAATTAACCACAACTCTCCGCATAACTTATCTTTGACACTTCAAAGAATTATACTAATCTTCTTTGCGCCGTTTCTTTCCTGCAGCCAATAAACCAGTTAAACCTAATGCAGCTAATCCAAGGGCAGCAGCTGAATTATTTTCATTACCAGTTTGTGGTAACTTCTTAGCTTCTTGCTTAGCAGGTGCAGCTGACTCAGTCTTCACTGGAGCTGGCGTCTCTGCTTGTGGGGTAGCAGGGGCTTGTGGAGTTGCTGGTTGAACTGGTTCTGAAGTAGCTGGAGCTTCTGGAGTTGCCGGTTCATCTGGTTGTGGTGTTACTGGCGTCTCAGGAGTTACCGGCGTTGGCGTCGTGTAAACAACTGGTGTATCAACAGTTGGATGAGTTGGCGTTACAGTAGTAACGTTTGGTGTCATTCCGGGAACTGAAGGTACTGGTTCATCTGGGACAACCTTAGTTGGATCAGTTGGGTCATTAGTGTATGGCACAGCTGGAACATTTGGAAGTGGGTTGCCGCTTGGATCAACCGGTACAATGTTTCCAACTTTGCTGTAGGTTACCGTATCTTCGATATTCCGTTGAACCGTTTCCTTAGCTGGAACATTTGCCTTATCTGCAACGTAACCATTGATTACTGGAACCTTAACTTCATCGTAGCTGCCTTTATCAGCGGTCCAACTTTCGTCAGGGTTAATGATTTGACCAGTTACCTTATCGATAATTAATGTCCGAGTCCAAGTTGAAGTTTGTACATCGTCATCACGCATCTTGTTCCCGTTATTGTCCACGAAGTGAACCGTTGAAGTGTATTCCTTCGTGTAAGTGTCCTTAGCAGGCCACTTTGGACCATTTGGTTCATCAGGGTTAACTGGTGTACCTGGTTCGTGTGGATTATTTGGTCCCACTGGAGCCTGACCATGCTTCAAGGCAACAGTAAAGACTTGGTTTTGGTCTGCATTATCATCAAAGGTTGCGCCAGCTGGGAAACCATCAGTTACAAGAACATAACCTTTTGCTTCCAATTCCTTAATTTGGTCAGCCGTACTGTAGTTAATTACCGTACCCGCCTTACCAGTCAAGTTACCGGAAGTTGCGATTTGAGCGTTGTTGTTATCTTGGTCAACGTAGTTAACAATCGCGATTTGATCAACTGCTGGCTTTGGATTTACCGTATCTGGCGTGTACTTAACGGGTGTATCAACACCTGGATCAGTTGGTGTTACCGTTGGTACTTCTGGCTTGTAGCCTGGAATTGTTGGTACTGGTTCATCTGGAGTAACCTTGGTTGGATCCGTTGGATCGGTTGGGTATTGTGGTGTTGGGGCATCCGGAATTGGAGTACCATTTGGATCAACCGGAATAATCTTTCCGTTTGGTACATAAGTAACTGTCGCTTCTTGATCTTCCATTGTGACACTTGGCCCATCAACTTGTGTCCGATCTGAATGGTAACCATTAACAACTGGAGTCTTAACGCCATCATAACTTCCCTTGTTACTTACCCATTCTGTTGAGCTAATAATCTTGCCAGTCACATTGTCAACCGTAATGGAACGAGTCCATTGCGCGTTTTGAACGTTGTCTGCTGGATTATCGTTTCCCGCACCAACATAGTGGACAGTAAACTTAACATCCTTGAGGTAGTCAACATCTTCATTAGTTACCTTCGGTCCGTCTGGGTAGTTAGGGTTAATTGGTTCACCCGGTGTACCTGGTTTATCCGGTTTGAAGGTCGTTGTACCATGCTTCAAGACAACCGTGTAAGTTTGGGTAGTATTGTCATCATTGTCAAATACTGCACCAGCTGGGAAGCCATCACTTACGAGGACATAACCTTGATCTTCAAGTTGCTTGATTTGGTCAGCAGTACTGTAGTTGATTACACTGCCTGGCTTACCAGTTAAGTTGCCCGAAGTTGCGATCTGAGCATTGTCGTTATCTTGGTCAACGTAGTTAACAACAGCTGTTTGATCGTTAACGATTGGGTTGTATGGTACTGGCGTATCCTTACCAGGATCCGTTGGTGTTACCGTTGGAACACTTGGTGTGTAGCCCGGTACATTTGGCACTGGTTCGTTTGGCGTTACCTTTGCTGGATCCGTTGGATCGGTTGGGTACTGTGGAGTTGGTACGTTTGGAATTGGTTTACCTGATGGATCAACTGGAATAATCTTTCCGTTCTTAGCGTAGCTAACTGTTACCGTGTAATCATTTGTTTCATGGTTAACGGTCGTACCATCAACATTGATGTTATCAGTACTATCCCGGCTTACCCGTACAACATGATAACCCTCAACCACTGGTGTCTTTTCGCCAGTTAAGTTTCCATCACCAGTCCAAGTAATTGGTGTAATCCATTGACCAGTTACCTTGTCAAGAACTCCTTCACCGGTAAAGTGAGCAGTTTGTTCTACTGGTTCACTAACCTTATTACCATTTTCGTCCACGTATTGGATTGTCCGAGTAACGTCCTTAGTTACTTGGTCAGAACCATCTGGGTACTTAGGTCCATCCGGATCGTTAGGGTTGATTGGTTCGCCTGGCTTACCGGGGTTAGTTGGTGTTACTGGTTGTTGACCATGCTTCAAGACAACCGTGTAAGTTTGCGTTGTATTATCATCATCGTCAAATGTTGCACCAGCTGGGAAACCATCACTTACGAGAACGTAACCTTGATTTTCAAGTTGCTTGATTTGATCAGCCGTACTGTAGTTAATTACACTACCTGGCTTACCAGTTAAGTTACCGGAAGTTGCAATTTGAGCGTTGTTGTTATCTTGGTCAACGTAGTTAACAACTGCGTTTTGATCATTAACGATTGGGTTGTATGGTACTGGCGTATCCTTACCAGGATCCGTTGGTGTAACTGTTGGAACACTTGGTGTGTAGCCCGGTACATTTGGCACTGGTTCGTTTGGCGTTACCTTCGCTGGATCCGTTGGATCGGTTGGGTACTGTGGCGTTGGTACGTTTGGAATTGGTTTACCAGTTGGATCAACCGGAATAATCTTTCCATTCTTAGCGTACTTAACTGTTACTGTGTAACTGTCATTTTCATGAGTAAGGATTACACCAGCAACGTTGTTGCCATCGCCATCACGATCCACGTTTACTACGTGGTAACCTTCAACTATTGGCGTCTTAACGCCCGCAACAGATTGGCTACCGCTCCAAGTTAATGGAGTGATCCATTGACCAGTTACCTTATCAAGAACACCTTGAGCAGTGAAGTGAACTGGTTGTTCTACTGGTTCGCTGACCTTATTACCATTTTCATCCACATATTGAACCGTCCGCGTAACATCCTTAGTTACTTGGTCAGAACCATCTGGGTACTTAGGTCCATCCGGATCGTTAGGGTTGATTGGTTCGCCTGGCTTTCCTGGGTCAGTTGGCGTTACTGGCTGGGTACCATGACGGAAGGTAACAGTGAAGATTTGATCATGATCCTTATCATTATCAAAGGCAGCATCCGTTGGGAAACCATCATTAACAAGAACATAACCTTTATCTTCAAGGCTCTTAATTTCGTCAGCCGTACTGTAGTTAATCTTGTCACCTGGTTGACCACTTAAGTTACCAGAGTTAGCAAGTTCTTCATTGTTAGTTAAATCAATGTAACGAACTTGAGCATTTTGTGTGTTGTCTACTGGGTGATAAACAACTGGAGTATCGTTTGTTGGTACTTCTGGAGTTACTGTTGGTACTTCTGGTGTATAACCAGGAATTGTTGGTACTGGTTCGTTTGGCGTTACCTTAGTTGGGTCTGTTGGATCGTTAGGATAACTTGGGGTTGGTACGTTTGGAATTGGGTTGCCAGTTGGGTCAACCGGGATGATCTTACCAACCTTCTTGTAAACGACTTCTGTCACAACATTTGGATTGTCAGTGGTTGCTGTCAATCCACCGGCAGTTGTAACTTCAGCAACATAGCCATTAATTACTGGAACGTTAATTGTGCCAAACTTGTGGCTAGTTTCATTCCATGAACCTTCAGTAATTGTCTTACCAGTTACAGAATCAACTACATCTGGTGTCCGAGTGAATTCGCTAGTTTGAACATTGTTTTCACGGAGCGTATTACCATTTTCATCAACAAACTTAATTGTTTGTGAAGCTGGAATATTTTGCCCGTTTTCAGTAGTAGTACCGTTTGGTGCATAGTTTACGTAAACGTCGTAGCTTGAGTCATTGTGAGTAAGTGATACGCCCTTAACGTTAGTATCATCTGCGTCACGACTTACGTAAGTTATGTGCATACCATCAATAGCTGGAGATTGAACAGCCTTTACGTCTTGAGCCGGTGTCCAGCTTAATTTACCTGGGCCAGTAATCTTACCATTTTCAACAGTTACTAACTTACCTGTCACTTTGTCAACTGTACCATTAGCAGTAAAGTTAACCGTTTCAGAAACTGGATCAGCCACTTGCTTACCATCTTGGGTATTTACAAAGTGAATTGTCCGCGTAACTTCTTTTTGTAAATCAGTCTTGTCGTAACCAGCACCTGGATGTTCTGGGTTAACTGGTTCAGTACCATGTGTTAAGTGAACAGTAAAGCTATGGGTACCAGTAGTGGAGAATGTATATCCATCAGCTGGGAAGTCATCGCTTACTAATTCGTAACCTTGACTTTCGTAGTTAGCGATTGAACTCTTAGTTGAGTAATCACTAGGCTTGCCGTCAAGGCCAGTTAATGTATCAGTCTTAAGAGTTGAACCAGTTACATCATCAATGTAAGTTACAGCAGCTTGAACATTTTGACGATAAGTTACTGGTGTATCAGTAGTTGGCTTATCTGGAGTTACTGTAGGCGTATCTGGAGTGTAACCAGGAATACTTGGTACTGGTTCATCTGGCGTTACCTTCGTTGGATCGGTTGGATCATTAGGGTAACTTGGCGTTGGTGTATCTGGAATTGGCTTACCAGTTGGGTCAACTGGAATAATCTTACCAACCTTCTTGTAGACAACCTTATCAGTAACGTTAGGGTTATCAATTGTAGCAGTCTTACCACCGGCAGTTGTAACTTCAGCAACGTAACCAGGGATTACCGGAACATTAACTGTACCGTAAGTATGGCTAGTAGCGTTCCATGAACCTTCAGTAACATTACCTTCTGGATCAGTTACATCTGGAGTCCGGCTAAAGGTGAAGTCACTAACAGCTGGAGCGTGAAGTTCATTGCCGTCTTCATCAACGAATGTAACAGTTTGTGTTGATGGAACAGTCTTAGCGCCATCTTGGTGAGTACCATTTGAAGCATAGTAAACATTTACAATAATGTTACCGCTCTGGTTGTTAACAGTTGTCTTAGCAACGTTATCGCCAGCCTTTTGATCTGTAGGTGTTACGTTTGTTACGTGCATCCCTTTGATCGTTGGTGATACAACAGCATCAAAGTCATGGCTAGCAGCGTTCCAAGTCAATTGACCGTCGCCGGTGATCTTACCATTTTCAACAGTAACTAACTTGTGAGTGACGTTATCAACCGTACCATTAGCGATAAAGTCGAATGATTGACTTACTTGGTTTGCAACAACATCTCCTTGACCATCAAGATAGTTGATCGTCCGAGTAACAGTCTTCTTCAAGTCAGTTGCACTATAACCAGCACCTGGATGATCAGGGTTTACTGGAGAAGTACTGTGAGTCAAGTGGACATTAAAGACATGTTCACCAGTAGCAAATGTGTAGCCATCAGCTGGGAAGTCATCGCTTACTAACTTGTAGCCTTGACTTTCGTAGTTAGCGATTGAACCCTTAGTTGAATAATCACTCTTGTTGCCTTCAACACCTTGTAATGTATCAGTCTTAAGAGTTTGACCTGTAACATCATCAATGTAGTTTACTGTAGCTTGAACATTTTGATGGTAAACAACTGGTGTATCCTCGCCTGGCTTATCTGGAGTTACTGTTGGTACTTCTGGGGTGTAGCCAGGAATAGTTGGTACCGGTTCATTTGGTGTTACCTTAGCTGGATCAGTTGGATCAGTTGGGTATTGTGGTTGTGGTACATCTGGAATTGGCTTGCCAGTTGGATCAACTGGAACAATCTTTCCGTTCTTGGCGTACTTAACCGTTACCGTGTAACTGTCATTTTCGTGAGTAAGGGTTACACCTGCAACATCATTACCTGCCGCATCACGGTCAACGCTTACTAAGTGGTAACCAGCAATTACAGGTGACTTAACGCTAGCAACAGCTTGACTACCGCTCCAAGTTAATGGGGTAATCCATTGACCAGTTACCTTATCAAGAACACCTTGAGCAGTAAAGTGAACTGGTTGTTCTACTGAACTGCTTACTGTATCACCGTTTTCGTCAACGTATTGGATTGTCCGGGTAATGTCCTTAGTTACTTGATCAGAACCTTGTGGATACTTAGGACCATTTGGATCTGGATCGTTAGGGTTGATCGGTTCGCCTGGCTTACCTGGGTTAGTTGGCGTTACTGGTTGTTGACCATGCTTCATAACAATGATGAAGTGTTGGTCCGTGTTGGCGTCATCATCAAACTTAGTGCCGCTAGTGAAGTTTGAACTTACAAATTCGTAACCGCGAGCTTCAAGGGCAGCCTGAGCAGCTTCAGTACCAGTGAAGACAATGTTTTCATCCTTAATACCATCAGCATTGAACTTAGTAGTAATCCCGTCAACAATGATTTGTTGGTTATTATTATCTTGATCAACAATTGTCAAGTCAGCCTTTTGTACTTGGTTGTATATAACTGGCGTATCTTCAGTTGGCTTATCTGGAGTTACTGTCGGAACCGTTGGACGGTAGCCTGGTACGTCTGGAACTGGCTCGTTTGGCTTTACATCTGTTGGGTTGGTTGGATCATTTGGATAGTTTGGCGTTGGTGCGTCTGGAATTGGCGTTTTGCCATCTGGACCAACTGGAATAATCTTACCAACCTTCTTGTAGACAACAGTAAATACCTTATTAATATCTTCCTTACTACCAGTATTTGAAGCGTTGAAGCCACCAGCAACGTACTTACCGCCTTCATTAGTGTATCCAGATACTGCTACATAGCCATTAATTACCGGAACATCTTCAGCAGTAAAGTTGTGGTTAGTTTCATTCCATGAACCCTGCTTAGTGATTTGCCCAGTTGTAGTGTCGTAAACATCACCAGTGTAGTGGAAGCTGAAACCTTGTGACTTAGAATCGGCAAGCTTGTTACCATTTTCATCAACATAGTTTACAACTTGTGAAGCTTCAACATCGCGTTCGTTACGAGTTTCTTCGCCATTCTTAGTGTAAGTTACGGTAATATTGATATCTTGACTATCCTTAGTCAGGCCAGTAATTGCCGCAACATTGTTTCCATCAGCATGGGCAGAAACATCAGTTACGTGGTAGCCATTTTCAGCTGGTGAAGTTACACCATCAAAGCTGGTTTTGTCACTAGTCCAAGTAATTTGTGGTGTTGCAGTGTCGTCAGCATCAATTACCCACTTGCCATCTTCTTGCTTGGCATTTACTAATTGTCCAGTAACTTTGTCAACATAAGCAGTACCAGTAAATGTAGCCGTTTGCTTAGCATTTCCTGGGATCGTACCAGTAAATGTAGTACCGTCAGCATTTACGTAGTTTACAGTCAAGTTAACTTTCTTAGTTAATTGATCTGGGCGAGCTTCTGCTGGAGTATTCTTTGGAACATCTGGAGTTGGCGTATCTGGAGTAACTGGTTGTACACCATGCTTCATATGAACAGTTACAGTGATACTATCGTTTGCTGGAATTTCAGCTGGAATAGTACCATCAGTTAATACATATACATAACCTTGCTTTTCAAGATCAGCAATCGTGGAAGCAGTTGTGTACTCAACCTTAGTACCGGCGTCTAAGTCACCTGAATTGTAGCCAACGCCTGGAATAGTGGTGTTAGTAGTGTCATCGTGGTAGATAACTTGTACTGCACCTTGATCCTTAACGTAAGGAACTTTTACATCTTCACCTGGGTTACCTGGAACTGGGTCAACTGGATCGCCTGGCTTACCAGTTTCTGGGTGGTAGCCTGGAACAGTTGGCTTTGTACCTGGAGTAGTCTTAGTTGGGTCAGTTGGGTCGTTAGGGAATGGTGTAGATGGTACACCTGGAATTGGGTTTCCGTTTGGATCAACTGGAACAACATTACCAACAGGCTTGTAAGTTACCGTCTTTTCAATGTCGGCTTGGGTTACGGCAGTTGCTGGTACGTTTGTTTGGTCTGCGTAGTAACCTTCTACAACTGGCGTATTTACTTGGTCATAAGTAGTTTTTTGACCATCCGGAATTGTCCAGTCAGTGGTGTATTGACCGTTTGGAATAATTTTGTTGGTTACTGCATCAACAGTAACTGTCCGCGTCCACTTAGAGTTTTGAACACTATCAGCTGGAGTCTTGTCGCCCGCACCAACATAGTGAACTGTTTCCTTAACATTCTTAGTCAACTCATTTGGATCTACACCATGCTTATTTGGTGTATCTGGGCCAACTGGAATTTCGTTGTGGTCGTAGTAAACATTAACAGTCGTGTTAGTAGTGTTTTGGTCTACAGTTACACCTGCTACAGTTGCAGCAGAAGTTCCATTGTCAAAGCGTGGAGCCTTGTAACCATTAACAGTTAAGTCTGGTGAAGTTACACTTGCCCAGTTACCATCAACAACATAATCATTGTTAATAGTATATGACTTGCCATCTGCACTTACTGTACCGTAACCAATTACCTTACCATTATTGTCAACAATCTCAGTCCGGTGCATATTAACCGTTTGTGATACTGGGTTGTTTTGGATCAGGCCAGATGGAATCTTTTCACCCGTCTTACCATCTAAGTAATTAATGGTCCGCGTTACTTCTTTAGTCTCAGTCTTACCTGCATGGTATGTTGCTTGCTTGTTGTAAATAACATCAACAGTTAAGTTTTGTGGATCTTGATTATTTACTAAGTAGCTTGATACCGCACCGTTTCCAGCATTGTAGTTACCTGGGTTTACAGAAGTGAAGTTGTAGTCTGAGCCGTTATAAGTAATAGTCGGACGAGCAGCAGTTGCTTCAAATGTGTAAGAACTACCATTTTGAGCAGCTCCACCATCTACTGAGTAAGTCCAAGTTAATTGACCATTTTGGTCCTTGATTGAACCATCAGCATTTAAGTTTACTAAGTTGCCAGTTACAGTATCTACAACACCTGAACCAGTGAAGATAACAGTTGAAGTTACTGAGTCCGCAATCTTGACACCATTGTTATCGACATAGTTAATAGTACGAGTTGCTTGCTTTTGTAAGTCGCTCTTAGTGTACTTGTCAGTTGGGTTTTCAGGGTTTACTGGGTTAGTACCGTGTACCAAGTGAACAGTAAAGCTTTGGTCAGTATTTGCATCAGTGTCGTAGTTACCAAAGTTAGCACTTGCGTAGTTAGTTGTTGATAAAGTTTGACCGTTGTGATCATTTACAACACTAACGAACTTGTAACCATTGTTAAGGTAACCTTGAACAATTGAATCACCATTAGTAAAGCTAATTGGAGTGTTCTCGTCCCCTTGAGCGTTAAGGGTGTTCAAAATTTGACCAGTGGTATCGTCAACAATCTTTAAGTTAGCCTTTTCTTCAGCATTCTTAACCAGGTTAACTGTGACGTTAATGTTCTTATCATTGTGGTTAACAGTAACATTCTTAACAGTACCATTACCATCAACGTTTTGCGCTGTGACATCTTGACCGTTCTGCGTTGCGGAAACTGAATCAACATGATAACCAGCAAGAACAGGGGCATCGTAACCTTTAATAGTTGCTGAATCTGGAGCCCAAGTTAAGCTACCTTGCTTTACTTGACCGTTTTCAACAACGATATTACCGTTAACAATATCAACTAATTGGTTAAGAACTTTGTCCCAATGACCGGTAGCGGAAAAGTCAACACTTTCAGTCTTAGCAGGCAATTGGCTTGATGCTTGCCCATTAACAGTGTACTTAACGTTACGAGTTACAGTAGCCGATACTACTTGGTCATGAGGATTGTTCTTGTTGACATCTTCAAGACCGTGCTTCAAGTGCACTGTTACAGTTCGGTTTTCGTTAGCTGGGATTTCAGCTGGAATCGTACCATCAGTACTTACGTATACGTAGCCCTTATTTTCAAGGTCCTTAATAGTAGTTGAAGTGCTGTAATCAACCTTAGTCCCAGCATCTAAATCGCCAGAGTTGTATTCAGTATTAGGAATTTCAGTATTGGTAGTATCATCGTGATAAATAACCTTAACTGAACCCTTTTCAATCGCCTTTTTCAAGACAACGTTAAATACTGGACCTTCTTGCGCAATAGTCACCGCATTATTCAAGCCAGCCTTTTCAGCCGCTTCTTGAATAGCTGCTTTGGTTAAGCCAGAAACATTGTACTTATTAGTTCCACTCTTAACTGCTTGAGCCCATTGATCATTAACAACATCATAATTGTATCCAGCCGCATTATTTTCGGCATTGCTTAAATCACTAGTATAGTCAGTGTAATCAATGGCATTAGCAGTAGCGTTACCAGCAGCATCAAATTCAACATTACCTTGTGCATCAATCTTTACTGGATTACCAGTTACCGTACCAACAATTGCTTGGCCATTAGCGTTAGTAATCGGTGTGGCAGCATTATTACCATCTTGCTTAAGGTAATTGATAGTAGCAGTTTGCTTACCAACATGAATAATTTCATCTTGTGCTTCGTTAAGAACAGTAGTGGTTGTTGATACACCGTTATTACCCTTTGAAGTATCAAGGGTCTTTTCACCAGTTGATGGATCAACGTTGTAGTAAGTAGTAGTTGTTGTCCGCTTTAATCCTTTAATACCTTGTTGTACAAGCTTAACTTGACCAGGTTGAAGATTTTCATCGTAAACAATCTTAACATTGTAATCTTGCACTTCCTGCTTAGTATCATCTTCTTGTGTAGGGATAGTTGAAGCAACTAAAACAAGACGTTGTGAGTTAAGCGGATCGAAACCAGTGGTATGCCTAGGATCACCATCCCCAGCGTTGTAGTTACCAATTGGAGTCCCAGTCTTTTTATCAACAGGATTATAACCATTACCAGCTGAAATATCATTACCACTAACAACATGTCCTGGCCATTCAGCAGTGTTACCGCTCTTACTATACTTAGTTGCTAAGTGTTCAATATCAGTCCAATACTTATCAGAACTATTTTCAAAGTTTTTAATCGATTGAGCAATACTATTAGAACTTGAATCATCAAAAGTATAATTATTATCATTCAAGTTTCCATTATTCCACTTAAAGACATAGTACTTTTGACCAGTCGCATCAATTAAACCTGCATCCATTGAGTAGAAGAGATTACCCGCTTGACTGTGGCCAATAACTTGAGAATTCTTTTCCCAATTAACATATTTAGCACCATCAATTTGGAAAACAGTTGACGTATTAGCACCGGATGTTAACGAGAATGCAAAAATTTCACCGTAATAATCATCGTAATCACTTTGACCATCAAAGGTAGCATTGTTACCCACATAAACTTCAGGATGGGTATTAGAAGCTTGGGAAATAATGTTGAAATTATCCGCATATGGACGTGCTTCGTTGTTCATTGAATTAGTAAGTTTATAACGGAATGTTGCATCGTGTTCAACACGGAACTTAGCATCTTGACCCATTCCAATATAATTACCGCCACCGTAGTAACCAGATGCATTCTTACCATTGGAAGTCATTAATAATTGAGAATGTGGTGAAACAATAACCGTGCTATTAGCATCAAGAAGCAATCCTTCACCGTTACCTTGGTTATCAATATGAATAATACTGTGGTCCCCAGTTACAAAGGTTGCAGTATCACCTAAAACAAGGCCACCGCGACCGGTGATATTCATCTTGGTACTGTCACCAAGAACCACTGAAGTACGGTGTTTAGCAGCTCTAGATGATTGATCACCTTGACGACCATTTTCCCAGCTATCTAAACCAGCATTATGAATTGTAGCAGTACCACCAAATGGTTCATTAACAACAATTGCACGACCATGACCAGCATGAATATTAATTTCAGCACTATCACCGCTAGTAATCGTACCATTATCATAAATTCGAATACCTGCACTTGCATTATCCATGCTTGAGCTTTGTTCGTTGGCACGTGAAGCAGTTTGAGCATCCTTTAAATTAATATTTAAATGTGAATTAATTCCAGCATTAACAACACCATTATTTGGAGCTTCAATACCATCACCAACAACACTACGATTAATATTTAAAGTAGCACCTTGATCAATATTAACTTTCGAAGCCTTAATATTGGCTTTGTACCAGTTAGTATATGTCCAACCGGTATTGTTATCGCCAGTCCATGTGAGACCAAAGCCACCACCATTTTTAGTACCAATAACATCATCTAAAAGGCTTGCAACTTCACTAGTGTTACCAGTAATTTGACCACTAGTAGCATCAATATTGGAATTAACAGTACCTTTAATGTTTACCGTACCATTACCAGCAATTGCACCATTAACAGTCACATCAGCAAGCGTTAATTGGCCGTTATTATTAATCTTGTTTTGCCCAAGATTTAACACCGCACCATCAATACCATGAATTGTAAAAGTACCATTAATAGTTAAACCATTACCTAGTAAAGTACCAAAAAATCCAGGAGTAATATTACCCTTAACATTTACACCTTTAGCACCACTTAAGACAGCATTTTGAAGGCCATTCCAGTCAGTAACAGTCTCGTAATTACTGTATTCGTCATCATTTGCCGTTGAGTTAGCAACTGATGATTGAGCAGCAGTGTTTGCTTGTGGCATTGCAGCCAAACTAGCAAATACAGATGCATAGTTTAAGTTGTTGTTTACAGCAGATGAACTGACTGTAAATGATTGTGTAGCAACAGCACTTGCGGTACTTGCTTGTGCGTTTGAGCTAGCAGCTGCTGAATTTTGGGCAGCAGATGCACTGTTTTGAGTAGCTTCACTAGCAACATCACTTGAAGCATTAGCAACAGCAGCATTAACAGCAGCTTCGTAATCGTTAGCTGCTTGTGCTTTAATATCCCCTGCTGGATTTTGCACAGCAGCGGATGCATTGTTGCTTTGATTTTCAGCAGTAGCAGACTTCAAAGTAGAAGTGCTTGCTGAATTTAATGTAAGGTTATGATCTGTTTGTTCTGCTGAATCGCTCCCAGAAGCAGAATCAGCATTTGCAGTCGTACTATCTGCTGAGGCGGTTCCCGCAGCAAATGTAACACCAAGCAAAACAGACGCTACACCAACAGATAATTTCTTGATGGTGAAACGTTGCTTTTTGGGTTCATATTTTTTAATTTGTTCTTCCCAATTATTATGCGATAACATAAATTTACGTCCCCCTTGTTAGGTTTGATTGACGAGTAAATAATACAGATTAACAGTACATATAACTTGTTTACAAATACTAATATATAGTTTCTAAGAAAAAAGGCAACCTATTTAGAAAGTATTTTTAAAATGTGTTTTTGCCATTTCTGCTTATTTATTGATAAACCCTTGGTATATCAACATTTATCTTTTTTAAAAAATTTAGACTTTTTATTAAACATTTCGGGAAGATATGAAGAATATTTCATTCGATTTCGGGAGTGAATTATTCAATTTTGTTTATCACCATAAAAAGCACGTCGTTCATTTCAAACCCATATCGTCAAGCTGTGCAAGAATCATTTCCTAAACCACAGTCTATTTTTATCCTCTACGCAGTCCTCTTTCCCTATCTACCACTAAACATTTTATCGTTAGATAAATAATGCAAGAAGTGCGGACACTCACCATTTTTGATGAGTATCCGCACTTCTTTAGTTCAGCACTTTTAATTAATTTATGTCTTTCAAGGGGGGAGAAATGATGTTATCTTAATTATTTATCAGCTTTGCGTTTCTTATCGTGGTCTGCAAAACCGAAGAAACTTGCAACAGCAGCAAGACTCAAGCCAGCTAATGCACTGAACTTAGAAGAATCATTTCCAGTTTGTGGCAATGTCTTCGCTGGTTGCTGGCTAGTACTGTTAGTTACACTATTTTCAGTTGCATTTTCGATTACTGAACCGTTATTAATTTCAGTACCGTTTTGATGATCAATTGAACCATTACCGTAGTGCATGTTTCCACCATTATCAGGAGTTACAGCATCGACATGAACAATAACAGTTACTTCAGAGGTAGTTCCGTCTGGGAAGCGAACTTCAACTACACCAGTGTGATCACCAGGAGTAGAAACATCAGGTTCTTGTTTCCAAGTGTAAGTTGTTCCAGCTGGCATCTGGTCTTTATTCTTAATTGCATCTGCAGGGTTAGGGAGTTGACCTTGATCCGTTGTGATGTTTTGTCCCTCAGGTGCAGGAACATTAACAGTTACTGTAACCGTATCTTCTGAACCGTCTGGATAGGTAATAGTAATCGTTTCAGTATGTGAACCAGGCTTCTTGACATCTTGTGCGACTCGATCTGGATCAGTCCAAGTGTACTTCGTGCCATTAGGGAGATCAGTCTTGTTCTTAATACCATCTGATGCGTCTGGAACTTTACCTTCTGGAGTAGTAATTGGTTGTGTTTCTGGCGTGTACTTATCGGCATCCGTTGCTGGGTTTGTGACGTGAACAACCGTCGGAACTTCATCATTTGAACCATCTGGGTAGGTTACAACAATAACAGCTGGCTTATCACCCGAAGTTGTCGTGTCAGGAATAGTCTTCCAAGTATACTTGGTACTACCTGGTAAGTCACCTTTATTCTTGATCCCATCAGCTGGGTTTGGAGTTTCGCCTTTCTTAACAGTAACCGTTTGTGGTTCTGGACTATATTTATCCGCATCACTAGTAACATTTACATATACTGGTACAACTTCGCTTGAACCATCTGGATAAGTTACCGTTACGTAATGCATTGTTAACCCAGCTTGACTTGTTGATGGGGTACCATTTGTCCAACTGTACTTGGTACCAGCTGGTAAGGCATCCTTGTTGACAATTCCTTCAGGTGCATCATTAGTTAAGTTCGCACCAATAGTCGTAACAATTGTGCCACCTTCTGGAGTGTACTTATCCACATCAGTCGTAGTTCCTGGTTGAGTTTCTGGGTTCTTAACCGTAATAATGACCGGTACGTTATCTTGTGAACCGTCTGGGTAGGTCACAATAACAACTGCTGGTTGAACCCCAACTTTATTAGTGTCTGGAGTTGTTTCCCAAGTGTACTTGGTGTCAGCTGGCAATTCTCTCTTATTAGTAATTGCAGTGGCAGCACCCGGAACCTTAGCGCCCTTATCAACAGTAATGTTTTGACCTTGTGGAGTGTACTTGTCAGCGTCAGTTGAGTTGACATGGACAATCGTAGGAACATCTTCCTTTGAGCCATCTGGATAAGTTACTGTAATTACAGCCGGCTTATCACCAGTAGTTGAAGTATCTGGCGCATTCTTCCAAGTGTATTTAGTACCATCTGGCAAGGTATCCTTATTAGCAATACCCTCACTAGCATCTGGAAGTTTAGCACCACGATCAACATTAACTACTTGACCTTGTGGATTATACTTATCGGCATCTGTTTCGCTTGGAGTTGTCGTATCAGTAACGATAACTGTTGTTGGAACTTGGTCTTGTGAACCATCTGGATAGTTAACAGTAATAATTACTGGCTGCGAGCCAACCTTAGCTGGGTCTGGAGCAACATCCCAAGTGTACTTGGTGCCGCTTGGCAATTCAGAAGCATTCTTAATTCCTTGTTCAGCTGATGGAACTGGGTCACCCTTCTTAATAGTGATAGTTTGGCCTTGTGGATCGTACTTATCAGCATCATCAACAACGTGAACCATTACAGGGACTTCATCAACCGAACCATCTGGGTAAGTTACAGTTACAACACCATTCTTGTTACCAACAGTATTGGTATCA
This sequence comes from Limosilactobacillus reuteri, assembly GCF_020785355.1. Classification (GTDB taxonomy): domain Bacteria; phylum Bacillota; class Bacilli; order Lactobacillales; family Lactobacillaceae; genus Limosilactobacillus; species Limosilactobacillus reuteri_I. The sequence continues at coordinate 51,142 of NZ_JAJGVH010000077.1, forward strand.
GGCGCGTACTTCCAAGTGTAAGTAGTGCCTTCTGGTAAGTCAGAGTGATTTACAATCGCATTTTCAGCATCAGTTGGTGTCAATACATGGCCCTTATCAACAGTGATATTACCACCATCAGCAGTGTACTTGTCAGCATCTGTTGTTGGGTTAGTTACGCGGATCGTTACTGGAACTTCATCCTTAGAACCGTCTGGATAAGTTACAATAACGGTTCCTGTTTTATCGCCAGCGGTTGTTACATCTGGAGTATTCTTCCAAGTGTACTTAGTTCCTTCTGGTAAGTCACTCTTGTTCTTAATCCCGTCTGCTGGGTCAGGAACAACGCCGGTCTTGGTGTTCACATCTTGACCTTCTGGCGTGTACTTGTCAGCATCGGTTTGAGTAGTACCTTGCTTTTGATAGTTAACCGTTACAGTCTTACCATTTTGTGGAGTCCCATCTTTTTCTACAACATCAACCGCAGGAACTTCGGTAGTCTTTGTACCATCAACATATGAGTCATAGCCAGTGATTTGAGTAACACTAGTTGATGGGAATTGAGCATCCCCATTCTTAACATGCCATGGGTTCCAAGTAATGTCACCAGTTACTGGGTCGCGGTAACCAGCCACACCATCGTTGTCTCGAATATACTCAATCGTTTGTATTACGGGTGTAATTGTTGCATGACCTGTTGGGACTTCATAGTTAATGATTCGGGTTACTGACATATTCATGTCTTTGTTTGAAGGATCGTATGGTACTGGCGTTGAACCTTCTCTGACATAAGTAATAATATCAGTAATGTTTTTAGAGGCAGCAGTTACATCAACGGCCGGAATTTGGTTGGCAGTGTTCTTTTCACCATTTACATAAGTATCGTATCCTTTTTGTGGGGTAATGGTGTAAGCAGGAATCATGTAGGTTGATTGACCATCTTTATCAACCGAACCTTCTGGACCTTGCCATGCATTCCAAGTAATCTCACCAGTTACTAAGTCTTTAATACCTGTACGTTGGAATGGAACAATAATGCTTCGTACTGTCTTAGCTTTATTCTGTCCAACTAGAACTTTTTGGATAGTTTGAGTAATCGTGCGGTAAGTATTCTTGTTGTTCTTATCAACAGGAACGACTGCTGTTCCATGTTCAACTTTGTAATCTACGGGTTGTGGATCATTTGAACCAAACTTGTAAGATCCGATAACTTGTTGGCCTGGAACTAACTTCCAGTTAGTTGGAACATTTTCAGGTACATCAACATTAACAGTTTCATCAGTCTTACCAGGAACATTGTAAGTACCTACCACATTACCATTACCGTCAACATAATTAATTACTAGCATATGTTCATTAGCAGTGTACGTTACATCAACAGTTTCATTTTGAGAATCTGGAGTAATAGTGGCAGAAGCTGGAACGTATTGTTGACCATCATTAGTTTGAATAGTAGCACCAATGGCGGTTGCAGTATAGCCAGGTTTAGTTACATTGAATTGTGAGAAGATAGTAACTGCTTGACCTTCACTATTCTTAGCAGGTGCCCAGTTAGTGTAAGTTACTTGTTGACCTGCTGGCTTAGAAAGATTAGTTACTTTGGCACGACTGTAGATAACGTGTTGAACAACTGGAGTACTTTCACCTTCAACATTAATCGTACGAGTAATATCCCGGTAAATTTCGGAATTAGTCTTGTTATTAATGCCTTGGTCAACTTTAATCACATTTACAGCTACCGGGACATCAAGATAACTACCATCAATAAAGTTAATTCTTACTGTTGCCGGAGCCTTAGCATTTGCTTCTTCAAGTGATGGTAATTTTTGCCAAACAACTGAACTAATTTCAGCATTATGAGCAGCAGTTAAATCACTAGTATTTACAAGCTTTGAAGCATCCCCTAAAGCTGCCTTCAAATCAATTGTATCTGAGTTAACTGATGGAATAGTGCCATTAGCCTCAGCACCATAAATGTAAACTGATGGGAATGGGTAAGTTGATACTGGGCCTTTTCCATAAATCGGCCAGTTTACACTTGAACTGTCAACAGTAGCTGAGTACATTGGATACCCATATTGGTCATTTTGACTACCAGTATAGATTTGAGTACCAGTATTGTTATCATGATCAGAAACTAAGCTTGATGGTTGACCATTACCTTTGATTTCACCTAATGCGTTGCTGAATAAAGGAGTACCAGCTGCGGTCCAATTAATCTTAATTTCACTAGCATTAATAGATTGTGGAGCATTAACAGTTACACCAATTGGATTATCACCAGGTTGAGTCAGAATATATTCAGTCCCAGTACCATTCAAAGTGTAAATATATGGCTTACTATAGTTCTGACCTCCTTCATAGTAGCTTAACTTAAAGTTTTCAATTACTGGTTCACCAATAATGTTCTTGTCTGAAGTCTTGTGAGTTACAACATTATTAGCATGTAAACTGAAGACATGGCCATTATTAATAATAACAACATCGCCGCCACCATTTACAGCAACAGGAATAGTAACTGTTTCAGTAGTTCCATCTGGGTAAGTTACTGTAGCAGTACCAGTAGTTGCGCCCGGCTTTGAAGTATCTGGTTTAGTAGTCCAAGTTGCGCTAGATGGATAACCATCAACTGGAGTAGTACCACCATTATCTAAGTTGGCGATACCTTCAGTAGCAGCCGGATTTCCGTTAACTGTAGTAGTAATTGGTTTAACTTCAGGATTTGCGTCAACAATTATATTAGTTGGTACATTAGCCTTAGAACCATCAGGGTAAGTGACGACAACTACGGCTGGCTTCTTACCTGGCTCATTGTTATTTGGAGTATTTTGCCAAGTGTAAGTTGTGCTCTTTGGCAATTGATCTTTATTCCCAATTCCATCTGGAGCACTAGGAATTTCACCTTGTTTAATAATGATAGTTTGCCCTTTTGGTGCGTACTTGTCAGCATCAGTAGTTACCTTGATTGAGCTTGCTGGAATATTAACGTTCAAGTAGGTTGGTTCACCATTTGCGGCTTTATCGGTAAAGGTGATCTTAATAACACCGTCTTGACCTTGTTCATTCGGCTTAGTTGCCCAAGTGGTAGATGCAATCTCGTCGCTTGGAATATTATTATCTACTAATTGGTTAAATTGTTCACTAGTTAAATCAGATTGATATTGAATGTTAACTGGAACCGTAACATTCTTAGCACCAGCACCCTTAGCATCAATAGTGAATGGATTAGTAGTTACCATATCATTCTTTGAGCCTAGGATGTTCTTAGCGGCATCATTGTTAGTAAAGTCAATCTTAATAGAATTATTTTCAATTTCTTTACCACTAGCAGTAGCAGTTTCAACGTTGGTATCTGGAGTAGTTGTCCAACTGACAGTTGATGGATCAATCGTAATTGGAGTTGCTGTAGTTGAAAGCTTGCCATCTGTTAATTCGTAACCTTCTGCAGTTACAATGCTACCAGCAGAAAGAACTTGTGAATTTTTAGTAGTTTCATGCGCATTAAGCTTAGAGACATCAACTGTCGTGACAATTGCACCATTAACACCCCAAGTTACTGTTTGACCAGCTTTAGTAACGATTACCGGAACAGTAGTGTCATCAGTGCTCTTATCTGAATAAGTTACAATTACTGGGACATTATAAGCACCAGGAGTCACATCGGTACCCGGGTTAACAGTTACAGTACCAGTTGCTGGATCAATAGTAGCCCAGTTTGGTGTATCAGTTCCAGTGGCAAAGGTCGTGCCAGTTGGCGCAGTAACATCCTTGCCATCTTGGTTAGTAAAAGTTGGATTATCAGTAGCAGATTGGCCTTGTTCAACAGTTACTGGTTTATATGATGGAGTGTATTGATTATTTTCGTCTAAGCTTGAGCCAAATTTAACGCCTGAAGTATTCCACCAACTAAAGTGATTAATAAAATTATTCAAAGCTTTTGAGGCCTTGGTTTCACTTCCCTCAGGTACAATTGCGCCATTAGAAAAACTATTTGAGCCAGGATCAGAAGCACTCGGCGTTAATATAACTTCATTAACTCCCTTAGCTGGAGTATTATCATTAACTGATCCATTCATATATTCAGAACCTACATTGTTCCAATCACCAAAATCGCGATATGAACGAAAGGCATACGCATAGTCCCCACCTTGACTAGTATTATTCAAATATTTAACATTCCAAGTTACCGGCTTAGTTTCACCAGCTGGAATTATAGTCAATGGAGTATTGTAGGCACTATCAGGTGAATTAATTACAATATGGGTCTGGTGATATGCATAATCTCCTGCACCTTCAGTTTTAATTAAATATCCTGGTTTGTTAGGTGCTGTCCGCTGTAAATTAATTAATTTCGCATTATTGAAGTTAATGTAGTTTTGACTACTCGTTCCCCACATGGTCAAAATAGCTGGCCAGCCACCACTATACTGACTCTTAGACAAGGTATAGGAGGAAGGCAAGTAGGATGAGTAAGCAGAATCTTGCAAATTCAAACTTCCGCTATTTACTTCAAGATGATAAATTTCACCATTTCCACTGTTTGGTCCCATCGCAAGTAACGGTGCATCAGAATTAGTTACGTTAGTTCTAATAACAGAAAGGACTGCATTGGGACTGATTCTTACCGTACTATCATTAGTATCACCATCATAATCTAATCCAACCAAACCAGCAGAACGAAAGCCAGTACTATTCATTTTGCTAGTGGTAATTTTTAATGAAGAATTATCTTGGAGATCAAGATTACTTGCATTGTTAACTCCCATCGAAGCTCCAGAACCCAATTCCATTGTTACTTGGGCATTAGGCATCAAACGTAATACGCCTGAAGTTGCATTATCAATTGTTTGATTGCCAGCGCCACCTTCAGCAAATGAAATACCTGCCATATTTGAAGTAGCTTCACTGTTAAAATCAACTTGAGCACTACCATCTACCACAACATTACCCGAGGCCTCAATATCTGCTAAGTCACTTGAACTATTATTATTTGCCGTAAATACGGTCGACCCATTACTAAAGTTAACATTATTTGCTTGAATTAAAGCTGAACTAGTAATATTTGAATTATTTAGACTGCCTTGTAATTTATTCTGTCCCTCAAAACTAACATTGACATTAGGATATGAGGAAGCAGTTGAATTATTAAGTAATTGACCTGAGTCTTTACTTGTTGTAACTCCATTAAAGGTCAATGTACTGTCGTTAGAAGTTGCGCCGTTAAACCAAAATGGACCATATCCACTAGTTGTTTGAAGATTTAAATCCTTTAAAATAACATTCCAATTGCGGGTAGGGTTACTTGCGTTTGGCTCATAGTAAGTATTACTGTCAAGGTCAATGTAGTTATTTCCCATATTTAAAGCATATTGGTTTTGACCATCAATTGTTACTGTACGGGCAATTCCATAGTTGTTTATATCCTGATAGCTACCATTATTTAAATTAGCATTACTGAAATCAATATTCTTATCTAAGGTAATTGTACTTATATTTTTATTTTGTAAAGCGTTCAAGAATTGAGAATAGTCATTGACTGATTGAACTTGACTATTTTGCGCAGGCTCTGCAGTCGTATTTTGTGCAATTTTATTTTGATCAATCCCTTGACTTGTTACCAAATTTTGATTATTGGCATCATTTGACACCGTATTATTTGTGCTTCCATTTGCAACCGAGTTAGATGAATTAGTCTGCTCGTTATTTAGTGTTTTTGAACCTGAATCGATATTTGTTTGAATTGCTTCTTGATTAGCAGTATTACTATGAGTATCTGTTGTCGCATCTGCAGAAGCATTCATTCCCATAAATGTAAAACCGATTAATACTGAAGCAACCCCAATCGTCAGCTTCTTAATTGTAAACCGTTGCTTCTTAGGTTCTTGCTTCAAAAGTTGTTCTTTTCGATTATTCTTTGACAACATAATTTGCTCCTCCCCCAAAACATCATACTAATACATAAATCATTACCATTATTAATCTTACTTCCTTTTTTATATTTTTTAAATTATTAACACCTATAACGTTTTATCAGAAACATCATTTAACAAATGTGATTATGTTAAAAAATATTTTATATAATTTGCGAAAATATCATACCGTCTTAAATCATTAAACTTAAATTTAAAAAGCAAAAATCCGAACCACAATTTCGTAAAAGCGAAAATTGTAGTTCGGATTTTCATATAAGGCAAAAGAATTAATAGTTAACTCCTAGCCTCTTATTTAGTTCAGCGCTTTTAATTAAGTTATATCTTTCAGGGGGGGAGAGAAATGATGTTATCTTAATTATTTATCAGCTTTGCGCTTCTTATCGTGACCCGCGAAGCCGAAGAGACTTGCGAAAGCAGCAAGACTCAAGCCAGCTAATGCACTGAACTTAGAAGAATCATTACCAGTTTGTGGCAATGTCTTCGCTGGTTGCTGGCTAGTACTGTTAGTTGCACTATTTTGTGTTTGACCAGTTACGTTTTCGATTACTGAACCGTTATTAGCATTCGTCATATTGCCATTATTAATTTCAGTACCGTTTTGATGATCAATTGAACCATTATCGGAGTTCATGTTTCCGCCATTATCGGGGTTTACAGCATCTACATGAACATCAACGGTTACTTCATAGGTAGTTCCGTCTGGGAAGTGGACTTCAACTACACCAGTGTGATCACCAGGAGTAGAAACATCAGGTTCTTGCTTCCAAGTGTAAGTTGTTCCATCCGGCATCTGATCCTTGTTCTTAATTGCATCTGCAGGGTTAGGGAGTTTACCTTGATCAGTTGTGATATTTTGTCCCTCAGGTGCGGGAACATTAACAGTTACTGTAACCGTATCTTCTGAACCGTCTGGATAACGAACAGTAATTGTTTCGGTGTGAGAACCTGGCGTCTTAACATCTTGTGCTACTTGGTCTGGGTTTGTCCAAGTGTACTTGGTGCCATCGGGGAGATCAGCCTTGTTCTTAATCCCGTCGGCTGGATCTGGAACCTTACCTTCTGGAGTAGTAATTGGTTGCGTTTCTGGTGTGTACTTATCCGCATCCGTTGCTGGGTTCGTGACGTGGATGGTTACTGGGACTTCATCCTTCGAACCATCTGGGTAAGTTACCACAATCGTAGCTGGCTTATTACCGGCTGTTGTTACATCTGGTGTTTCTTTCCAGGTGTACTTAGTGCCGTCTGGCAAGTCACCCTTGTTCTTGATACCCTCGGCTGGGTCTGGGACAATTCCAGTCTTGGTATCAATGTCTTGACCTTCCGGTGTGTACTTGTCCGCATCTGTTGTTGGATTCGTTACGTGTACTGTTACGGGAACTTCGTCTTTCGAGCCATCTGGGTAAGTTACTACAACCGTAGCTGGCTTATTACCGGCTGTCGTTACATCTGGCGTGTCTTTCCAGGTGTACTTCGTACCTTCTGGCAAGTCACCCTTGTTCTTGATACCCTCGGCTGGGTCTGGGACAACTCCAGTCTTGGTATCAATGTCTTGACCTTCCGGTGTGTACTTGTCCGCATCTGTTGCTGGGTTCGTTACGTGAATAGTTACTGGGACTTCGTCCTTCGAGCCATCTGGGTAGGTTACCACAATCGTAGCTGGCTTATTACCGGCTGTTGTTACATCTGGCGTGTCTTTCCAGGTGTACTTCGTGCCGTCTGGCAAGTCACCCTTGTTCTTGATACCCTCGGCTGGATTTGGGACAACACCGGTCTTGGTATCAATGTCTTGGCCTTCCGGTGTGTACTTGTCCGCATCCGTTGCTGGGTTCGTTACGTGAATGGTTACGGGAACTTCATCCTTTGAACCGTCTGGATAAGTTACTACAACCGTAGCTGGCTTATTACCAGCTGTCGTTACATCTGGCGTTTCCTTCCAGGTGTACTTCGTGCCATCTGGCAAGTCGCTCTTGTTCTTAATACCCTCGGCTGGGTCTGGGACAACTCCAGTCTTGGTATCAACGTCTTGACCTTCCGGTGTGTACTTGTCCGCATCTGTTGCTGGATTCGTGACGTGGATGGTTACGGGAACTTCGTCCTTGGAACCATCTGGGTAAGTTACTACAACCGTGGCTGGCTTATTTCCTTCAGTACTTACATCTGGCGTGTCTTTCCAGGTGTACTTCGTGCCATCTGGCAAGTCGCCCTTGTTCTTGATACCCTCGGCTGGGTCTGGGACAACTCCAGTCTTGGTATCAACGTCTTGACCTTCCGGTGTGTACTTGTCCGCATCTGTTGGGTTCTTAGTTACAGTTACGGTAACCGGAACTTCAACAGTTGAGCCGCCTGGGTAAGTTACTACAACTACAGCTGGTTTATTACCTTCAGTAGTTACATCCGGGGTTGTCTTCCATGAGTACTTAGTACCATCTGGTAAATCACCCTTGTTGGCAATACCTTGGTCTGCATCTGGTACTTCGCCGACCTTAGTAGTTACATTTTGACCAGTTGGGGCTACTGGAGCATAGTTAATGTCAACAGTAACATCCTTAGTTTCAGCAGTAACTTCTTCAGCAGCTACTTCAGCTTGACTTGGAGTATATCCCTTAACTGTTGGTGCATTAAATTCTGCCCACGTACCATTTGGTTGGTTAAGTTCACCTGCTACATGCCATGCGTTCCAAGTAGTCTCACCAGTAACGGGATCAGTGTACCCAGCATTACCTTGAGCATCTTCGCGAGTAAAGTGAACGGTTTGGTCATGACTTACTGGGTCTTTACCAGGTTCATGAACCACGATAGTACGAGTTACGTATTGGTTCATGTCATCGTTGACACCTTCTTGACCTGGTTTGTATGGTACTACCGTATCAGCTTGCTTTTGGTAACTTACGGTAACAGTGGCACCATTTTGTGGGACACCATCTTTTTCTGTCACTTGAGCTGCTGCTACTTCGGTTGCCTTGGTACCATCGACATAGGAATCGTAACCCTTGATTTGTTCTACTGCTGCAGAAGCAAATTCTGTCTTACCACTCTTAACGTGCCATGCATTCCAAGTAATCTCACCTGTGACTGGATCTTGGTATCCTGCGACACCGTTAAAATCACGAGTGTATTCTACAGTTTGCGTTACTGGGGCAATTGCTTCATGTCCTGCTGGTACTTCGTAGTTAATAGTACGAGTTACCGACATATTCATATCCTTGCTTGAAGGATCGTATGGTACTACCGTATCAGCTTGCTTTTGGTAACTTACTGTGACGTTGGCACCATTTTGTGGGACACCATCTTTTTCTGTTACTGCAGCAGCTGCTACTTCAGTTGCCTTGGTACCATCTACGTATGAGTCGTAACCCTTGATTTGTTCTACACTAGCTGAAGCAAATTCGGCTTTACCACTCTTAACGTGCCATGGATTCCAAGTAATCTCACCAGTCACTGGATCTTGGTATCCTGCGACACCGTTAACATCACGAGTGTATTCTACAGTTTGTGTTACAGGAGCAATTACTTCATGTCCTGCTGGTACTTCGTAGTTAATGGTACGGGTTACTGACTTATTCATATCCTTGTTTGAAGGATCATATGGCACTGGAGTTGCAGCTTGTTTTACATAAGTAATGGTATCAGTAATATCGCTCGAATCTGGATTTACTGTTACTGCTGCTACTTCGGTTGCCTTAACACCATTTACGTAACTGTCGTAGCCCTTTTGTTCCTTAATGTTGTAAGCTGGGAAAGTTTCGCTGTTTGAGTTCCATGCATTCCAAGTAGTCTTTCCAGTTACTAAGTCCTTCACACCAGTACGTTTAAATTCAACTGAAACAGTTCTTACTACAGTCATATCAGCATTAGTCTTGCCTGCTGGTACTTCTTGGATAGTTTGGGTAATCTTCCGGTAAGTGTCTTTATTATTCTCATCAACTGGAACATTTTCAGTACCGTGTTCAACCTTGTAATCTACAGGTTGTGGATCATCTGAACCGAACTTGTAAGATCCGATAACTTGTTGATTTGGAACTAGTTTCCAGTTAGTTGGAACATTTCCAGGTACATCAATATTAACAGTTTCATCAGTCTTACCTGGAACATTGTAAGTACCTACCACATTACCATTACCGTCAACATAATTAATTACTAAAGTATGTTCGTTAGCAGTGTAAGTTACATTAACAGTTTCATTTGATGAATCTGGGGCAATAGTTCCTGAAGCTGGAACATATTGTTGACCATCCTTGCTTTCAAGTTGAACGTTAGCACCTGTACCGTCAGTTGCAGTAGCAGTGTAGCCAGGTTTAGTTACTTCATATTGTGGGAAGTTAGTTACTACTTGACCTTCACTATTCTTAGCAGCAACCCAGTTAGTGTAAGTTACTTGTTGGCCTGCTGGCTTAGAAAGATCAGTTATCTCAGCACGACTGTAGATAACATGTTGAATGTATGGCTTATCTTCACCTTGAACGTTAATCGTCCGAGTGATGTCACGGTAAAGGTCGTGGTTAGTCTTATCATCAACACCTTGATCAACCTTGATTACATTTACAGCTACTGGAACATCAAGATAACTGCCATCAGTAAAGTTAATTCTAACTGTTGCCGGAGCCTTAGCATTAGCTTCAGTAAGACTTGGTAAAGTTTGCCAGTCAACTGAACTAATTTTAGCGTTATGATCAGCAGTTAAATCACTAGTATTTACAAACTTTGAAGCATCCCCTAAAGCAGCCTTCAAATCAGGAGTATCTGAGTAAACACTTGGAATAGTACCATTAGCTTCGGCACCGTAAATGTAAACTGATGGGAATGGATAAGTGGATACTGGACCTTTACCATAAATTGGCCAGTTTACACTTGAACTGTTAACAATAGCTGAATACTTAGGATAACCAAATTGATTATTTACCCAGTTAGTATAAGTAATCGTCTTGGTTCCACCATTGTTCTCTGAGTCCAAACTTGTTGGTTGACCATTACCCTTGATTGCACCTAATGCATTATTGAATAGAACAGTGTCTGCTTCAGTCCAACTGATCTTAATGTCACTAGCATTAATAGATTGTGGAGCAGTAACAGTTACACCAGATGGATTATCACCAGTTTGGGTAAGAACATATGCAGTCTTATCAGCATTCAAAGTGTAAATATATGGCTTACTATAGTTTTGACCACCTTGGTAGTAGCTTAACTTAAAGTTTTCAATTACTGGTCCACCAATAATGTTCTTGTCTGAAGTCTTGTGAGTTATTACATCATTAGCATGCAAGCTGAAGACATGACCATTATCGATAACAGTAACATCACCTTGACCATTTACAGCAACAGGAATAGTAACGGTCTCAGTAGTACCATCTGGGTAAGTTACGGTAGCAGTACCAGTAGTTGCTCCTGGCTTTGAAGTATCTGGTTTAGTAGTCCAAGTTGCACTTGTTGGATAACCATCAACTGGAGTATTACCACCCTTATTCAAGTTAGCAATACCTTCAGTAGCAGCTGGATCTCCACCAACAGTAGTAGTAATAGTCTTAATCTCTGGCTTAGCATCAACAATTACATTAGTTGGAACGTTATCTGTTGAGCCATCTGGATAAGTTACGACAACAACTGCTGGTTTCTTACCTGGTTTAGTGGTATCTGGAGTGTCTTGCCAAGTGTACTTAGTTCCATCTGGTAAGTCGCCCTTGTTCTTGATACCTTCGGCTGGATCTGGAACTTCGCCGACCTTAGTTGAAACGTCTTGACCTTGTGGGGTATTGGTTTCTGCATCAGTAGTTACCTTGATTGAACTTGCTGGAATATTAATGTTCAAGTAAGTTGGATTACCATTAGCATCCTTATCAGTAAAGGTAATCTTGATTACTCCGCCTTGACCTTGTTCATTAGGCTTAGTTGCCCATTCCGTCTTTGCAATTTCATCAGTTGGAATATTGTTGTCTACTAATTGATTGAATTGTTCACTAGTTAAATCTGAACCAAGTTTAATATCAACTGGAGCACTTACAGCCTTAGCACCAGCACCATTAGCATCAATAGTGAATGGATTAGTAGTTACCACACCATTCTTTGAGCCTAGAATGTTCTTAGCTGCATCATTATTAGTAAAATCAACATTAACACTAGTAGTAATTTCCTTACCTGCTGCAGTTGCGGTCTCAACATTAGTATCTGGAGTTGTAGTCCAACTTACAGTTGATGGATCAATCGTAATTGGAGTAGCTGTAGTTGAAAGTTTGCCATCTGTTAATTCGTAACCTTCTGCAGTTACAACGCCAGCAGCAGAAAGAACTTGTGAATTTTCAGTAGTTTCATGAGCGTTAAGTTTAGAAGTATCAACGCTAGTTACAACTGCACCATTATCACCCCAAGTTACTGTTTGACCAGCCTTAGTGACAATTACTGGAACAGTAGTCTCATCAGTACTCTTGTCTGGGTAAGTTACAGTTACTGGAACATTGTAAGCACCTGGAGTTACATCTGTACCTGGTTTTACAGTTACAGTACCAGTTGATGGATCAATATTAGCCCAGTTTGGTGTATCAGTACCAGTCGTAAATGTGGTTCCTGTTGGTACAGTAACATCCTTGCCATCTTGATCAGTAAATGATGGCTCATCAGTAGCAGTTTGACCTTGTTCAACGTTTACTGGTTTGTATGATGGGGTGTAAGTTTCTGCCATTGGTTGAGTAATGTTCAATGGAATATTTGCAAAATCAACAGAACCATCAGTGTAGGTTACTTTTGCCCAAGCTGACTTATCACTAGTCTTAAGATTGCCAGTTGGGTTAGTTGGTTCTGCTTCATTGCCCATGACAGTCTTCCATTCAGTAGCATCAGTCGCTGCATCATACCAGCTTACGTTCTTAACAGAAGAAAGATCAGTAGTTACAGTACCATCGCTAGAAAGTAAGCCTTTGATCCCGTCTTTAGCAGTTAAATCACTTAAAGTTTGGTTAGTGTTACCATCAATAGTTTGAACTACTGGTTGATACTTTTCTGCATCAGTTGGTGTTACTTTAGTTTCGAGGTTAGTACCCATAGAAATTCTTTGTGGAGTCCACCAACTAAAGTCATTTAAGAAGTTATTTAAGTATGGAGTTTGGTAGGTAACGCCTGGATTAGGTTGACCTTGAGTAATAGTACCATCTTTATACTGATATTGATTCAAGCCTGCTTGACTTCCACCAAAGGTCACAGTGCCGTTAGAGTGTAGGAACTTATCTTGTCCCTTTCCACTTTGACCGATGGCATTTCCTTGAGCAGTAAATCCTGTAATAGAATTGTTCCCCCAGTTGTTTTGGGTAATTAAATTGTTAATGTACCAATAATGTGAAGGAGTTGCTTGTTTGTTACTTTCATCCCATTGTGCAAATGGTAATGGATTACCGGCACCATTACTTTGAACATTTACATGGTTATTTTGGTCTTCAAGACGGAATAAGGTACCTGTTTGACTACCGGTACGTTGCAAGTTCACATACTTAGGATTGGTAATTGAAACGTTATCAGAGTAAGTAGCTGTTCCGTTGCCGCTTCCCCACATAGTAACCAAACCTGAGTGAGGAGTGTTATCAATAGAGCCTGCATATGAAGAATTAGCACCGTCTTGCAAGTCCAATGTGGCACCATCATGAACGTTTAAGGTAAAGATTGCACCAGTACCATTACCAGAACCAAATGAAATTAATGGTGTAGTCGAGGTATTATTATTACCTGTTCTAATAACAGTTAAAGTCCCTGCATTATCTAATAAGTTTGAGTCGGCGTTAGTAACATTAGCAGCAAATCCGACACCTAATGAAATTGGGGCAAAGTGAGCACCATTATAATTGGTTACCCCATTAGTACCTGATCCATCATTACTTTGTTCAGTATTAATAGTAACATTACCAGTCTTACCAATGTTTAAATTACCAGCCCAAATAGCCATTGAGTGACCATCTGCCATGTTGGCATTTAAATTACCATCGACTTGAACTGTACCGGTAATCGCACTATTTACAAGCATACCTTTAACATCGGTAGACTTACCATTTAAGGTAACAGTAGCACCTTGTTGAACATCAATCGCTGGAGCTGTATCGTTTTTCTCATCTTCAACCTTAGCACGCAAGATGTTTCCACCAGCGTTTTGATCATTGTTAGTCTTAGCTGTACTTACGTTAAAGATGGTATTAGTATCATTTGCAAAAATAATGTGGGAAGCTGAAACTGCACTTGAATAGTTATAAAGTTGATTACCATCTACATTTACAGCTTCAACAGTAATATTATTATTACCCTTAAAAGTTACTGTAGTATATGGATCGTCTCCAGTTAATCTTGCCATAGTGGTGTTATAGAAAGCACCATTCTTAACATCAGCAGTCACATTTTCAAAGGTAACCTTATTTTTAGCTAAAAGACTAGGAGTAATGTCATCCCCGCCCATATAAATTGGACTGAATGCACCACCTAAAGTTGACCAACTCTTGTCATAACCATCTGCATTGATAGTTAAGTTCTTGAAATCAATGTCCCAAGGATTACTATCTTTTTGATTATTAGTATCAAAACTTAAGTAGTTAGCACCGAAGTTAATGGCATGGTTTTGACCATCAATAATTAACCCACCAGAGATGTTAGAGCCTGTTAAGTTCATTTTTCCACTGTTAACTAGCGGATTAGGGCGGGTAATACCATTAATGTTAGTACCCTTATTAGCAACAGTAATATCGCCCGTTAAATTAATGATACCAACGCTAGAATCGTTCATAGCATTAACAAAGCCTTGCCAATCTGATACATCCTGAGTTTGCGTACCACGCAAAGTCTTAGGTGCTTCTGAAGTAGTTGCCACTTGTGAAGCTGGAACAGCAGCTAAGGATTGAGCAAATAATTGCGCGCTATAATTCTCTCTGGCAGTACTATTAGCATTGTCACTAGTTACAGTAGCTGCTGATTGACTACCAGCACTTGTTTGTGAAGCAACCTTTGCAGCTGTATTTTCAGTAACTTTCTTTGCGTATTCGTCTGATATAGGAGAAGCTTGCTGATCGGCCGAACTTTGAGCACTAGCTGTGGTAGCCGATGAACTGTTTTCCGCACTAGCAGAATTAGTTAAAGTAACTTGGCTAGTCTGAGAGTTCTGATTAGTAGCCTCACTACTTGGTTCTTCGACTGCTTGATCGCCAGCTCCACTATTTGCTTCTGCAGTTGTATTAGCAGAAGCATTCATTCCCATAAATGTAAAACCAATAAGGACTGAAGCAACCCCGACAGTGAGCTTTTTAATTGCAAAACGTTGCTTTTTCGGCTCTTGCTTGCGGAATTGTTCCTTTCGATTATTCTTTGATAACATACAATTATCCCTCCCAATAATAATCTATAACTTAATTTATTAGTTTACGCCCTGAATTATATGCGTTTTTTTTTTTTTTCAATCGGCAAGCCTCGCAGATAGTTATAGAACTATTGCGAGAGTAAGGAGAAGAAATTTTTAAAAATATTTTATTACATGAAAAACTAATCATGTAATAAACAAAAAAGCGTAGGTGAACATTTCGTTTACCTACGCTTAAATGAAATTAAATTTTATTCAAAACCAACATTTACCATTGATTCATCATTATGAATAAAGATAGCGCCACGGTTACCAGGACGCGCTTCCCAGCCTGTGATTGGTTCACCATTGAAGAAGAGTCGCTTAGCCTCAATTTCACCCATTACTGATTGATCAGTAAAAACAGTCACACTGCTCAAATCAGTCTCTAACGGGTATCCAGTCCGAGGATCTAGTAAATGGTGATAACGACGACCATTTTTGATCAAAAATCGTTCATAAATCCCAGATGTAACTGCCGAACAAGCCGGCTCGCGGACAGTTGCTAAATTTTCACCACGATGCAGTTGCGGATCCTGCACACCGATAATCCACTGGCCATCATCCCGCCGTGGTGACTTACCAACAAATAAGAGGTTACCCCCTAAGTCGATAATTCCCGCGGGAACTCCGGCTTCAATCCAAAGATCACGAATACGGTCCGCAATATAGCCTTTTGCAATCCCGCCAAGGTCTAATTCCATCCCCGGCTCTTCTAAATATACCGTCCGTGCGTCTCGGTTCAGTAATACTTTATAAGGGTCGATCAACTTTAACCGCTCTTTGATCTCAGCATCACTTGGCACGTGCGCCCCTGCAAAGCCGATTTTCCATAGTTTTACTAACGGGCCAATCAAAGCGTTAAAGCCAAAGTTTTCACGACTATATTTCACTGCCAGTTCAATGAGGTCAAAAGTTGTTGGCGATACCATTTTCGGGGTTTTCCCTGCACCATGATTTACCGACATTACTTCTGATTCATTACGATTAACCGTTAATTGATCCTCATAGTGGTCAATTAGGTCCATTGATTTCTTTAACAACGAAAAATATTCGTTACCAAAAATCGTTAAATTTATGCGAGTTCCAAGAGCGTGATGAGTCATCACATGCCGTTGCGCCATCAATTCATTATTCATAATTAGTTTTCGGATGCACCTGTTGTAGCATCTGCCTCATCATCATTTGCGTCTACGCTGCCTGCATCGGATGCGCCTGTTGTAGCGTCTGCATCAGTATCGTCATTTGCTGCTGGGGCTGGGGTCGCAACCACTTCGCTAGCATTGTCAGTGTTATCCTCATCGCTTGATTCTGAAGCACCAGTTGATGCGTCAACACTGTCAGCTTCTTCACTGTTGTCGCTAGCATCTTCATGCTTAGAAGCACCAGTATTACCATCAGTACTCCATGCACCATTTTCGAAGAGGTTAAGAATGTATTCCACACTACCAGTAAATTCGATGGTTCCAAGGTAATGACCATTAACATCACGTAAAGCGTAGTATTGGATCAATGAACGGTGACCATTCATCCATAATGGGCGGGTAACAACGTCTTTTTCACCATTCCGGAAACTGTTAATAATCTTCATAACAGCAGGAACAGCCAATGGTGGATGACATTCTTGAACAGTTTCCCCGAGAGAAGCTACATTCCGAACGTGTTCCCGATTTGGCTTGTCAGAGAACCATGCGAAATGGTCAGTACTGTCGATTAAGTCAATTTCAAATGGGATTGTACTGAAGATTTGTTGAACTTCTTTTAATGTCAACCGACCAGTTGGGAAGTTGATGTACGCTTCACTGATCGTTGGTTGTTTAATGGACATATCCAGTCCCTCCTTATTTGCATTTTCAAAGATTTGAATGTATTCCACAAAATGGGTAAAGCAGATTTCAAGGTTATCACGGGCTTCCGCATTAACTAACCGGCCATCTTTTGAGAAGGAATGACTAGCATTACCAATCAAAACTTCATTTCCTGGCAACAAATTAGCGTCACAGTCAGGAGAAACTAAGATCTGCCGCATTTGAACTTGTGATCTCGCAGAAGCTTGACGTCCATAAGATACACCGACAACCATAACAGGCTTATGCTTTAACACATCGGTCTTGTAGGAAAGCCATTCAACCGTGCTCTTCAAGGCCGCAGGAATACCATGGTCATATTCAGGAGTAGAGAAGATAATCCCATCAGCTGCCTTAACCTTTTGCTTTAACTTCCATACCTCTGTTTGTTCAGAAAGAGGAGTATCAACGCTAAATGCTGGCAATTGGCTAATTTCAGCGATCTCAATATCAGCCATTTGACGGAAGTGCTTTTTCATGTATTTAAGCAAAATCCGGTTATATGAGAAATTGGCATTTGTTCCGACTAAAGCAAGGATTTTCATTACTTGTTCGCCTCCTTCTTTTCAGCAACCATGCGATTGATTGCCTTGGCGTAGTGTTTGAATTCACGCATACATTTTTCTAAGAAATGAATAGTGGTTTCGTTAGTAATATCGCCATCTTTATCAATGATATGAGCAGCATCACTCATAAAGAACTCTTCGTTTTGGAAAATATAAGCATTAACACCTGGTGAGATTAAAATATCTCGTAATTGAACTTGGGAACGGGATGAGCCTTGGTCGTGGGTAGAAGCACCGATGATCATGACCGGCTTATTTTCTAATGGGTGAACTTCATAGGAAAGCCATTCGATTACACTCTTCAAAGCAGACGTAACAGAGTGGTTGTATTCTGGGCTGGCAATAATAACAGCGTCGGCGCTTGAAACACGACGATCAATATCAGCAACAACCTCAGGAATCTTTCCCTTATAATTTTCATTAAACATTGGCACTTGACGAATATCAATCACATCAATATCATCATCACTAAAATGACGGGCAATAAATTCTAATAACATCCGGTTGTATGAATGATTAGCATTTGACCCGGCAATTGCAGCAATTTTCAAACGTGTCACTTCCTTTAAGTTATTTATGCAACATTTCACATTGTTATTCTACTATATTTTACTCGATCAAAAAACATATTATTAGTAATATGCACACTTAATTGACTATTTCCATAACAATTGATTATAAGTTTGGCTAAGTTATCATTTTAAAAATTAATTACGCGATTTTTCATCCCCGACATATTTGTCCAGTGGTATTTGGAGATGTGCTAAAATATTAAACACATTGAATTAATAGAACGGAGAAATAATATGACACAAACTAAACAACATGAACAAGATGTTGATGTATGGGTTGGGAAACGATTTCCACTCACGATTCGTCGCCTTGGCGTTAACGGACACGGAATCGGCTACTATAAGCACAAAGTATGTTTCGTCCCTGGTGCCCTGCCAAATGAAGTCGTAGTCGCGGAAGTTACACGCGTTCTGCCACGCTACCTTGAAGCTAAAATTCACCGGATCCGGAAAAAGAGTCGGGATCGAGTAACACCACGGGATGAATACGCTGATATCGCTGGTGGTTTTGAACTTGAAAATCTCGCTTACCAACAACAATTAAAGTTTAAACGGCAAGTAATCATTGATAGTCTCGAAAAGTTTCAACCATACGGCTACCGTAATTATGATGTTCGCCCAACTATTGCAGCCCCTGAAGAATACGGTTACCGTAACAAGGCCCAATTCCAGGTGCGGATGGTCAACGGCAAAGTGGCAGCTGGTCTTTACCAGCCAAACAGTCATACCCTCGTTGATATGGAAACTTGCGCTGTTCAAATGCCCCGCACAATGGAGACGGTTCGCGCCGTTACAAAGATGATCGAAGACTTACAAATCCCAGTTTATGATGAAAAGCACAATAGCGGTATCATCAAGACCTTAGCAGTTCGTGAATCATGGTCAAGTGGGGAAGTCCAATTAACCTTCATTACTAATTCTGCTAAACTTCCTCACAAACGCGAATTGCTTGAACGCATTGAAAAAGAACTACCAGCAGTTGTTTCAGTTATGCAAAACGTTAACCCAGGTGATACACCCTTAGTTTGGGGTGATAAAATGATCCACCTCGCTGGAAAAGATTCAATCCTTGAAAGCTTGATGGGACTTGATTTTAAACTCTCAGCACGTTCATTCTTACAACTAAATCCTGAACAAACAGAAGTGCTGTACGAAGAAGCTTCTAAGGCCCTTGAACTAGACCAAGATGATACCTTAATTGATGCATACGCCGGGATCGGGACAATCGGTCTTTCCCTTGCATCGCGGGTAAAAGCTGTTCGCGGAATGGAAATTATTCCCGAAGCAGTTGCCGATGCTAACGAAAATGCCAAGCTAAATAATATTACTAACGCTAAATATGAAGTCGGCAAAGCAGAAGAAGTTCTTCCCCGCTGGCAAAAAGAAGGACTCAACTTTGATGCCCTTGTTGTTGATCCTCCGCGAACCGGGTTAGATGACCAATTAATCAAACAAATCTTAAAAGTTAAGCCGCGAAAGTTTGCCTACGTCTCATGTGGTATGGCTTCTCTCGCCCGTAACTTACGGCGGTTAACTAGCGTCTATCACGTTGACTACATTCAACCAATTGACATGATGCCCCAAACAGCACGTTGTGAAGCAGTCGTGAAATTATCATTGCGAAACGGAAATAAGGAATAGCTATGTAGGCTGGAAGAAATTTTCTTTCGGCCTATTTTTGTTTTAAATAATGATTAAGCCCAATTGAAAACGTTTACAAAAAATTGCAATTTCATTATAATAGATTTAATAAGAAAACAATAAAGGAAGCCCGCCTATGAAGCCAACAATTAAAGATATTGCTCAACGGGCCCACGTTTCAACGGCCACTGTTTCTCGTGTTTTATCCAAAAAGGCGAAATCCTACCGTCCCGAAACTGCGGCTAAGATTGAAGCAATCGCTAAAGAACTAGGATACAAGAAAAACCTCGCAGCAGCTGAATTAGCAGCCAACAGTAGTATGTTAATTGCCGTCATCTTAAATAATACTCAAACGAATTTCTCAAATGATATCATCGCTGCTATTCAAGCAGAAACGGACAAAGCTGGTTACCAAATGTTTATTCTTTATGCTGGGAACCATGATGCCCGACTGCTTAATCAAGCAATTAGCGTTGCCCTCGAACGACATGTTGCCGGCATTCTGCTAGTCGCAACCTCCCTCGACGAACAAGCAGCTCGCACCTTACAAGAAAGCAATACCCCTTGTCGGTTAGTATCGGTCTATGACGAAACGGATCCCCGATATATTGGATTTAAATTCACAAGTTCAAATAACGAGGAAATTGGTTATTCAGCCGCTAACTATTTAATTGAACGGGGACACTCACGGATTGGATTAGCCGGCATCGATCGTTCTTCAACCGGTAAGCAACGACTTCACGGCTACCAACGGGCAATGACTGAACACGGCTTGATCCCTCATATGGAGTGGGTTGAATATGGCGATTACAGTTTTGGTCCTCAACAAAACATGCTCAAAACACTAATGAATAAGGATCTTGACGCGATCATCACAGCTAGTGATATGGTGGCCGTGGGCATGATCAGAGAGGCTCATTTGCTAGGCCTTGATATCCCAAAAGACCTATCATTTATTAGTATCGATGGGACTTTTCTCTGTGACATTACCATCCCAACTATTACAAGCGTAACTCAGGACTTTTATCAAATGGGACTCATCGCAGTTAGGAGCCTATTGAACGATGATGACTCACAATTTATCCCAATCCATATCACACCGCGAAATAGCGTAAGATTCCTAGGTGAAAAATCATTAGAATATTAGAAAGTCGCGATTTTAATTGAAACAAACCGCGACTTTTTAATATTCTTTTTTGCAAGCGGTTGCATAAAAAGAATAAGTTTGTTATATTAATCGTGTAATAGCTTACATCAGCTCAAATTGCAATTATTTTATACATTTTTTCGTTAGGAGTTGTTTTTTCATGAGTCAAGATGAGTCTGTTGTACTTAACCAAGACCAAGAAACTTCGACGAGTGGATTACCAATCTTACCAAAGAGTACCATCTGGATGATTAACTTTGGTTTCCTTGGGGTTCAAATCGCCTTTACGTTACAAGGTTCGCAAATGAGCCGGATTTTCCAAACAATTGGTGCTAATCCTAATAATTTGGGATGGTTCTTCTTACTTCCACCACTTGCAGGATTGATCGTGCAGCCAATCATCGGTTATTACTCTGACCGAACATGGGCGCCCAAGCTTGGTGGTCGGCGTCTTCCCTACTTGTTAATCGGGATGGTCATTGCCGTCATCGTTATGATTTTACTGCCTAATTCAGGAAGTTTCGGTTTTGGATACGGTTCATTAGCAGCCCTCTGGTTTGGGGCTATTACCGTTGCCTTCCTTGATCTTTCATCAAATATGGCAATGCAGCCATTCAAGATGATGGTTGGTGATATGGTTAATGATGACCAAAAGAGTTATGCATACGGGATTCAAAGTTTAATTTGTAATACCGGTGCCGTATTAGCAGCCATTTTCCCATTCCTTTTGACATGGTGGGGTGTATCAAACACTGCTAAAAAGGGTGTCGTTCCCCAATCAGTTGTAATTTCATTCTACGTTGGCGCTGTTATTTTAGTCATCACCTGTCTCTTTACTATCTTCCGGGTTCACGAATATGATCCCGCAACTTATGCTCGTTACCATGGCATTTCAGAGGAAGATAATAAAAAAGGCGGAAACTGGTTTACCCTCTTAAAGCATGCTCCACGGGTATTTTGGAATGTCGCATTAGTTCAATTCTTCTGCTGGTTCTCTTTCCAATACCTTTCAACTTATGCGGTTGGGGCTATCGCTAAGAATGTTTGGTTAACAACGGATGCTTCTTCTGCTGCCTACCAAGCTGCTGGTAACTGGTACGGTGTTATGACTGCGGTTCAATCAATTGCGGCAGTTGTATGGTCATATGTTTTGGCTAAAGTTCCTAATAATCACCACAAAGCTGGCTATGCTTTCAGTCTTTTACTCGGGGCTATTGGGTACACATCAATCTTCTTTATCCATTCACAAAATGCCCTTATCTTCTCCTTCGTTTTGATTGGAATTGCCTGGGCTTCAATGAATACCTATCCATTAACAATGGTTACAAATGCCTTATCTGGTAAACACATGGGTACCTACCTTGGCCTATTTAATGGTTCAATCTGTGTACCACAAATGGTTGCCTCACTACTTAGTTTTGGTCTCTTCCCATTACTCGGCAGTTCCCAAGTCAACATGATGCTTGTTACTGGTATTTCTGCCCTCTTAGGTGCAATTTCAGTTCTCTTTATCAAGGAAACTTACCAAGCCTAATTATTCTAAAAAAGTAGAGTTTGCAGACAAAATTTGCAGACTCTACTTTTATTTTAAATAAGATTTGTTATAATACCTAAAAGTCTTTATGCAGTTTTTTGTTTATAATAAACATATTTTTGCATAAAAATTCATTAACAACTTGACAAAAGCATAAAATTACAGTAGTTTAGTATCAATCATTATCCTTTAATTTGGTCCTGTGAGGCTAACAAGGGCAGCGTTGTATTACTAACATTGAATTATACATATATATTCAATTTTTCGTATACGCTTAAGCCCATCACCAATGGTTTAAGCGTTTTTTATTAAACTTTTTTACAACGCGCAACTAGTTTATGTGATCAGTGGAAGGGTTTTGCAAGAAAGGATGAAACTCATGAAACGATATTTAATTCTAGAAGATGATACTGTCTATACCGGTGAAGGTTTTGGTGCTACCAAGGCAACTCTTGGTGAGGTCGTCTTCACAACAGGGATGGTCGGCTATCAAGAAGCAATTACCGATCAATCATTTGCCAATCAGATTTTAGTCTTTACCAATCCCCTCATTGGCAACTATGGGATTAATAGTGAAGATAACGAAACATTGCATCCCCAAATCAAGGGCGTAGTTTGTCATCATGTTGCTCGTGTTCCCAGCAACTGGCGCATGACTGACTCACTCCCTAACTTCTTAGCAAAGCACCAAATTCCTGGCCTTCAAGGAATTGATACACGTGAACTAGTCCGAAAGCTTCGTCAATATGGGACATTACGCGGAATCATGACCGATAATATTACCGATATCAAAGGTAAGCTTGAACAATTAAAACAAACTTCGCCAACCCAGAACATTATTAGCAAAGTATCTACTAAAGAATCCTACGCTAATCCGGGAACTAAGCGAACTGTTGTTGTTCTTGACTTCGGAATGAAAAATAGCATTCTCCGTGAATTAAATAAAAGAAACTGCAATGCGATCGTCCTTCCTTATAACGCCTCGATCAGCGAAATAATGGCATTCAATCCAGACGGCATCCTCCTTTCCAACGGGCCTGGTGATCCACTTGAAATGACAGACGCAGCTGCAACCGTCGCGGAATTAGAAAAACATCTTCCCATCTTTGGCATTTGCATGGGCCATCAAATCTTTGCCTTAGCTAATGGTGCCAAAACTTATAAGATGAAATTTGGTCACCGTGGTTTTAACCATCCCGTCCGTAACCTCCAAACAGGAAAAATTGCATTTACCTCCCAAAATCATGGTTTTGCGGTTGATCCATCCTCCATTGATGATACCGACCTCCAAATCACCCACCTTGAAGTGAACGATGGCACGGTTGAAGGACTCCAGCATTCAAAGCATCCTGCATTTTCCGTTCAGTTCCACCCAGACGCTGCGCCAGGACCCCACGATGCTGAACAGCTTTTTGATAAATTCATGGCATTAATTGACAGTAATAAGGAGGTCCTCACCTATGCCTAAGCGAACTGATATTCATAAAATTCTCGTCATCGGGTCTGGTCCTATTATTATTGGTCAAGCAGCTGAATTTGATTATTCCGGCACGCAGGCTTGTCTTGCCCTCCGCGAAGAAGGATACGAAACCGTCCTTGTTAATTCTAATCCAGCAACAATCATGACTGACAGGGAAATTGCTGATCATGTCTACATCGAACCATTAACGGTTGAATCCCTCTCTCGAATTATCCGTCAAGAATATCCCGATGCAATTTTACCAACCCTTGGCGGACAAATCGGCCTCAATTTAGCTGTCTCCTTATCTAAAACTGGTCTCCTTGACGAATTAGGGATTGAACTTCTTGGAACTAAACTGGATTCGATTGATGAAGCAGAAGATCGAGAAAAATTTAAGGAATTAATGAATGAGCTTGGTGAACCTGTTCCCGCCTCACAGACAGTTAATACTGTTGATGAAGCAGTTGAATTCGCACACCAATGCGGATATCCAGTAATCGTCCGTCCCGCTTTTACCATGGGTGGTACAGGCGGTGGGATCTGCCATAATGATGCAGAAATGCGTACTGTTGCCAAGAATGGCTTGGAATTATCCCCTGCCACCCAATGTTTAATTGAAAAGTCAATCGCGGGTTATAAGGAAATCGAGTTTGAAGTAATGCGGGATGCAGCTGACAATGTAATGGTCGTTTGTTGCATGGAAAACTTTGACCCAGTGGGAATTCATACCGGTGACTCCATCGTATTTGCCCCTAATCAGACCCTTAGCGACCGCGAATACCAGATGCTCCGTGATTGCGCGCTCAAGCTGATCCGTGCCCTCAAAATCGAAGGGGGATGTAACGTCCAACTAGCCCTTGATCCGCAAAGTTTCCAGTATAACGTTATCGAAGTTAATCCACGGGTTTCCCGTTCGTCTGCCCTCGCTTCCAAGGCAACTGGTTATCCAATCGCTAAAATGGCTGCTAAAATTGCGGTTGGCCTTACCCTCGATGAAATTAAGAATCCTGTTACCAAGACGACTTTTGCTGAATTTGAACCGGCACTTGACTATGTTGTCTGCAAAATTCCCCGCTGGCCGTTTGATAAATTCGCTCAAGCTGATCGACACCTGGGCAGTCAGATGAAAGCCACCGGAGAAGTAATGGCAATTGGTCGGACGGCTGAAGAAGCCCTCCATAAGGCTGTCCGCTCACTTGAAATTGATGAAAAAGACCTCTTTTCAGCAGAAGCACACCATGCGCCAACAGATATGCTGGAAAAAAAGTTACGTTATCCCCAAGATGATCGGTTATTTTATTTAGCAGAAGCATTTCGGCGTGGATATTCCCTTAAGCAAACTCATGACTTAACTAAGATTTCCCCCTATTTCCTCGATATCGTCAAACACTTGGTAGAACTTGAAGACGATCTTAGTACCAAGCCATTTGATGTGGAAACACTGATAACCAGCAAAAAATATGGCTTTAGCGATGCAACAATTGCCCGCCTTTGGCATACTTTCTCACAAGAAGTTCGGGAATTCCGAAAACAAAATGAAGTTCTCCCCGTATATAAGATGATTGATACCTGTGCTGCTGAATTTGCTTCTTCAACCCCTTATTTCTACAGCGCATATGACCATGAAAACGAAAGCCAACGAACAAAGAAACCATCGATCCTTGTCATTGGTTCAGGGCCAATCCGGATTGGTCAAGGAGTCGAGTTTGACTACGCGACCGTTCACAGCGTTAAGGCAATTCAACGGGCTGGCTACGAAGCAATTGTCATCAATTCTAATCCAGAAACTGTTTCAACAGATTTCTCAGTTTCCGATAAACTCTATTTCGAGCCCCTCACGCTTGAAGATGTCCTAAACGTGGTTGATCTCGAACAACCAGTGGGCGTGATCGTGCAATTTGGTGGACAAACGGCGATTAATTTAGCAGAAGGTCTTGCTAAAAACGGGGTTAATATCCTTGGAACAACCGTTGACGATCTTGATGCCGCGGAAGATCGAGAAGTATTCGATCAAGTTATTACTGATCTAAATCTTAAGCAGCCAATCGGTTTAACCGCGACTACTCACTCTGCCGTTATCAAAGCGGCTGAAAAAATCGGCTATCCCGTTCTTGTTCGTCCAAGTTATGTTCTCGGTGGTAAGGCCATGGAGACTGTTTATAATCAAGAAGAACTGCAACAATACCTTCAACAAAACGCCTCCATTACTGCTGATCACCCTATTTTAATCGATGCCTACCTTGAAGGACGGGAATGTGAAGTAGACGCAATTTGCGATGGAAAGGACGTCCTTATCCCTGGAATTATGGAACATATTGAACATGCGGGCGTTCACTCGGGAGATTCAATGGCAGTTTATCCCCCACAACATTTTGATGATGATATTAAACAACAAATCGTTACTGCTACCGAAAAATTAGCAGTTGCGCTTAAATGTATCGGCATCATGAACATCCAATTTATTGTTCATAATCATGAGGTGTACATCCTTGAAGTTAATCCGCGAGCTAGTCGGACAGTGCCATTCCTCAGTAAGATTACAGGAATCGAAATGGCCCAAGTTGCTACTAAAGTTATCCTTGGACAGTCCCTTGCTGATCAGGGCTTTACTAACGGGCTTTACCCAGAGCCACAAACTATTCACGTTAAAGCTCCCGTCTTTAGTTTTAACAAGTTAGCGAACGTTGATTCTTATCTCAGTCCAGAAATGAAATCGACAGGCGAAGTGATGGGGACAGATACCACCTATGAAAAAGCACTTCATAAAGCCTTTTCTGGCGCACACATTCAAGTCCCTAACGATGGTAAAATTCTCTTTACGATTGAAAACGGGGATGAAAAAGAAGTTCTCCCACTAGCAAAACGGTTTGCTCAGATTGGCTACCAAATTTTCACTACCCCACAAACAGCATCGCACTTTAAGGATAATGGCATTCACGTCCATCAAAAAATATCCAACATTGATGAACTCAACCGACTCTTAAAAGCCGGGCAAATCGATCTTGTTATCAACACTATGCGCCATGATTATGAGCAAGATTCACTTGGCTTTCAGATCCGCCAAAGTACAATCGCGCAAAATGTTCCCCTCATGACTTCACTTGATACAGTCAATGCATTGCTGCACGTTAAAGAAGATCAATCTTTGGAAGCCATCACAATTAAATAGATTGCAAAAGCGAGACCGGATAAATTTCCAGTCCCGCTTTTATTTTAACTATTTATATTTAAGGAGAGATTTAATTAGTTCTATGCTTCTTTAACAGTTACCCCCTCATGGATTGCTTGCACTGCAAATGCCCCGATAAGAAGAGAGATTCCACCAAGCAAAAGCATCATTGGTTGATTGTGTCCTACCATTGGGAAAAGGAAGAAACTGCATAATGAAGCGATAATTTGCGGTACACAGATACCAACATTGAAGAGCCCAAGGTAGGCCCCTTCATTTTTCCCGTTCAAAGATGAGGTAAGAAGGGTAAATGGAATTGTGTTGATACTAAAGTTACCAATCCCAAACATGATCATTGCGATAATTGAAGTTGTCTTAGTTGTGACAAAAGTCATCCAAATTAATCCTAAGCCACCAACAATCATTCCAAATGTGTACCATTTTTTCCGTGAACCAGCCTTAGCATGAGCATAAATTAATCCCCAAACAATACCAGCAATACTATAAACAGCAGTTAAAATCCCATACCAGTTACCGGCAGCTTGATAACCAGCAGAAGTTACATCAGACGTATGCCAAATATTCCGAGCACAGGTACCAGTTGTGTATGTCCAAACATACATAATCGCAAACCAACTAAATAATTGAACTAAGTTGATTTCCCAGAAAGCGCGCGGTGCCGTCTTAATCAATTCCCAAAGGCTGACTGATTTATTTCGCTCTTCTGGATCAATGTGGTGGTATTTTGCATATGTTTCCGGATCATATTCCTTAACATTAAAGACCGTCCATAATCCAGTGAACAGGAGAACCGCCGCTGCACAAAGGTATGACCAGATAACGGTGTTTGGCACAACTCCTCGCTTAGCAGTATTGGACATCCCGAACATCGTAAAGATAAATGGTAAGATCGTTGCTAAAATTCCCCCACCATTGGAAAAGACTTGTTGCCAGGACCAAGCAAAGTTCTTCTGCTTGTTATTAACCATGTCACCGACGATCATCCGTGATGGCTGCATACAAATATTACTAAATAAGTCCATCAAACATACCGCTGTCGCAGCATAAATCATCGCAGCCATTGAACCATAGCCGAAGCCAAGGGAACCGGAGAACGGTAACATAATCAAAACTAATGCCGCAATTGGTGTTCCAAATAATAGGTAGGGCAACCGGCGACCAAAGCGATTCCAGGTTCGATCTGACATCTTTCCCATAATTGGTTGTACAATCATCCCCATTAATGGTGGAAAAATGAAGAAGAAACCTAGGTTGTTAGGATTTGCCCCAATCGTTTGACAAATCCGACTCATCTGAGAACTCTGCAGTGAGAAAGCCATGTTTATTCCCAGAAAAGCAAATGTAATCGCAAATAGCTCTTTCTTTGGCAAATCTGGCATCCCTGTATCCAGATCAACCTGCTTCGTTTCAACTTTTTGTTTCGAATTCGAAAGTGATTTATCCATGATTATTCATCCCCACTCTAGTATTGATAAACCTTAGCTTCGTATGGCCGGATAGTATCATTTTGATCATCCTCATAATTGCTAATTAGTAACTTCGCATCAGCTGGCACATTATAATGGCGGTTAACAGTCTCATCAGTATAGTTCAAGATTACCAACAAAGTAGTGTCATCATCTTGCCGAGTGTATGCAAAGATCTGTTCATCTTCTTCATTACCAGGAACTAATGCATATCTTCCATTAGTAATTACTGGCATCATGTGTCGTAGTTCAATCAATTTTTGATAGTAATAGAAAATCGAATTCTTATCAGCTAATGCACTTTTGACATTAATCTGCTTGTAATTTGGATTAACCTTTTCCCATGGGGTATGGTCGGAAAATCCTGCATATTCGCTATCATCCCATTGCATTGGTGTCCGCGCATTATCACGTGAATGGATCGCAATGTACTTCATCATCGTCTTGCCATCAAGTAAATGTTGGTCATCAACAAGTTGGTGATAGGCATTAATCGATTCAAGGTCGACGTAATCTTCAAGCTTTGGGAAATAGGCGTTAGTCATGCCAATTTCTTCCCCTTCATAGATATATGGTGTTCCTTGCATCATGTGGGTCATAGTCGCTAACATCTTGGCAGATTTAACTCGATAATCTTCCGTCTGATCATTACCAAAACGTGATACAACGCGTGGCTGGTCATGGTTGTTCCAATAAAGGGAGTTCCAAGCCTTGCCATACAATTTTTCTTGCCACTTCGTTAAGTTTGCCCGTAAGTCTTTAAGGCTCGTCTTACGGTCATCCCACTTACCAAGGGCTGGATTAGGATTACTATCAAGGCCCATATGTTCAAATTGGAAAATCATATTTAATTCCTTATTATCAAGACTGGCATACTTCTCAGCATCTTCCGGCGTCGCACCTGGCGTTTCACCAACTGTCACCATTTTATGCTTACTCATAACATTCTTATTCATTTCTTGTAAGAATTCATGAATGCGGTGACCATTTGATACTAATGGCTCAACATTGGCGTATTTCTCATCTTCGTTCTTGTTAGCATCTGGCAATCCATCCGGCTTAGAAATTAGGTTAATAACGTCCATCCGAAAACCATCGACACCCTTAGCAGCCCACCAGTTCATCATGTCATAAACAGAGTGCCGAACTTTCGGATTTTCCCAATTTAGATCTGGTTGCTCTGGAGCAAAAAGATGAAGGTAATATTGACCGGATTCATCATCATATTTCCAAGCGGCACCGGAGAAATATGATCCCCAATTATTTGGCTCTTCACCATCCTTACCGTCACGCCAAATATAATAATCACGGTATGGATTGTCTTTGCTCTTTCGTGATTCCTTAAACCAGTCATGTTGATCAGAAGTATGGTTAACAACTAAATCCATGACCAATTTCATTCCACGTTCATGGATGCCATCAATCAATTCTTGAAAATCATCCATGTTACCAAGGGTGGGGTTAATTGCTTCATAGTTACTAATATCATAACCATTATCAACTTGTGGCGATTCATAAATAGGGTTTAGCCAAATAACATCAACGCCTAAGTTTTTAATGTAATCAAGCCGATCAATTATTCCACAAAGATCACCGACACCATCATGATTGGTATCCTGAAAACTTTTGGGATAAATTTGATAAACAACCGATTTATTCCACCAATGATTATTTTCCATAAAATAAAACCTCTCTCCATAAAACTACTACACTTTTTCCTTTAGCCATTAATGTAAACGTTTACTTAACTTCAATTAAATATTAACACCTATATTTTTAATTGCAAGCATTTTATGTAAACGATTACATTTTAGTAAAAAGAAAATGCCAGGATAATCTCTCCTGACACTTTATTTTTTCTATTAGAATCTCCGCAAATGGCGCAACGAATGATTCGATCGTGTTGTATTTTGAAAACGACTGTGCCGGCGGGGTGGTCGTCGTCCTGGCATTGGTAATGGTGCTGCGCTTGTCTCCTCTTCCCCATTTGAAGCTTCAATTTCTTCTGTTAGATCTTCTCTAGTCTCTGCTGGTGCCGCTTGCGGAGTGATGTCAAAGGAGATTGATAATTCATCCCCACCAACTGCTGCACTGACTGTAGGAGCTTCCGCCTGATTTTCTTCTTGTTCAGTAGCAGCAGTCGACTCTTCTTCATCATCTGAATTAAATGAAATTATATAAGCTGATGAGTCAGATTCTTCTTCAACGGCTGCATCATCTGGAACTGAAACTGCACTTTGCGGGAAATCTTCTTGGGGTTCAACTTGCCCTTCTGTAGCAACATCATTAATCGGGATGTCTTCCTGGTTTTCTTCGATCGGCATTTCCTCTTCTTCCGCTTGAGAACTAGTAAACTGTTCCTGGTTATCAGAAGCAAAGGGAATATCAACATCTTCCGCCACTCCTTCAATTGCTGAAGATTCAAAAGGTTCTTCTTGCTTCAAGTCTTCTGTTGTGATCGCTGCCGCCTCTACTAATTTCTCCTTAGAAATAGCATGACCACTTGCGATCATCGAAGTTCCAGTAGCTGTTGTAGCCGTAGAATTACTCATATAAACATTTTGCTGGTCCATCCCAAATAAACGAGCCCGTAATCGTACTGTTCCATCAAGCTCATCATTATATTGGCCAACCACCCTAATAATATAGGAATCATTAGTCTGATCCGCACCAAAATTCAACCGCATCTTGTTATCAGCAAAGGACATTGTATAAGGTGTCTCGACAAGGTGATCGCCTTCCACTACTGGGAATCGATTAGAAATATCCCGTAATCGTTGGAGGTTTACCCCATATGATTGAGGCAACTTTAATCCCCGTGAATTACGATAAATCTCAATCCGCATTGTTGACGGTTTTACTACGGCATTAGATAACTCTTCTACTAGGTCACTCGTGTTAAAGACAATATAGGCATGATTAAGGTCTTTTTGTGCCGGATTAACATAGATAATGTCCTCAAAGAGCTGCTGATCCTTATCAAAATGCATCATCCGGCTAGAAATCCCGAGAAACATGTCGTTAGCAAGATCTGGATAGTCGATATCAATCGTAAAGTCTTTTCGGTAATCATCAACACTTATAAAACATTCCAAGCCAAATTCGTTCTCTGGAGTTGTGAGTGGATCAATTGCTAATTCTCCCTCTAATTCACCAATTATTTGTCGATGCTCGGTTACATAATTGGTAAAAGTATAGACAAGTTCGTGCTTATCACGGTCATAGGCCCCCATCGCAATAACAACCCCATCTTGATCACTAAAGTCAGGAACTGGTTTTTCAGGATGACCATTAGGCGCAACCATCAAATTTGATGATAGTTGAACAGTAAATTGATCGGCCGGTCGGACATCTTTAGCAACCGTAAAACTAACATGCCACTTGACGGTATCTTCCCGGGTCGGATCGAGGAAAAAGTCTGATTGGGTATTAATCTTGACATTATGTAAAATATGACCATCTTCATAAAATGATCCAAATTCAACTTGATCATGCTTCAATTGTTCACGGTCTTTACTTAGATCCTCGTCCACAGTATGATATGCCGTTGCTGATTGTTGATTTTCATCAGGTACGCTTTGTGCGATCGCCATTAGTATTTCGCATAAGTTAGCCTTAAAGAAACCGGCACGTAAATTAAGAAGTCCATAGTAAAAATTCATTGCTTGATAATTATCCATCATTCCGCCCTCATTTTCGTCTTTAGATTATCAATAGATAACGACCAAAGGCTTCAAAAACATTTGATTATTTTCTGCTTTTCGTCTTCTGAATATATTATAACCAATTTTGACTAAATAGCTGATAGTTGTTGCCATTGCTTCCAAGTTTTTTCTTCTGCCAATTCATCTAGATTGTCATAGGCACCAGTACTCAAGCTTTGCAGTTTATCTTGGTCTTGTAATAATTTGACGACGGTTTGAATGAACTGTCCCTGATTATTCAAAGGAATGATCTCACCATTTTTACCTGAAATTACCATTTCACGTGGTCCATAAAGGTAATCATAAGAAACAACTGGTACCCCATGATTTAAGGCCTCACCCATCGCTAATGGCTGTGCATCGATTCGACTTGCATCAACAAATAATTGAGCTTGATCATATGCCTCATCTAATGATATCTGGTAACCGGCAAACTCAATTGACCCATCTAATCCAAGGCTTTTAACCTGCTTTTTATAGTTATCCATATCTTCACCAGTGCCATACCCATAGAAAGTTAGCTTACTTCCAGGTACTTGATGATGAATCTGCGCAAACATATTGATTAGTTGACTAGTTTGCTTATCTTCTGCCAGTCGCCCAACATAAATCAACTGTCCTGGTGTCCGATCAGCTTCATTAATCCGTACATAGCTAGCAAGAACGGGGGCCCCATTAATCACATAAATTGGCATAGCATTGTGAATTTGTTGCTGGAGAATCTCAGCTTGCTTAGCAGTCATGACGATTACCCCATCCCACTTGGCCGCATCCGTAGTAACAGGGTCTTGTAGCATAGCGTTTAAAGGACCATTTATTAAGTCCTGACCATCATTAACCTGGTTCATCGGAAGCCACAAGAACTTCTTTGCTTTTGTCATCATTGATTGAACCGGTTTGATCGCAACTGCTGGTCGATCAGCAATAAACACATTATCCTCACCATTTGCCTTATTCAATTCATCCAAAAAGAAGATAAAGAGGTCTTCTAAAGAATCAAAGAAGCGATCCTGTCCCTGATAATTACGTAAAACATTCAGAGAATTGATCGGGGTATTTTCAACTGATTTTACAAAATACCGTTCAAGATACGTTTCTCCATTTGGGCGGTAATAACGCGCATAGTATTCCTGTCCATCTTCACCAAAAAATTCGTCAGCTGCCTTAAAGCCACGAATATCATATTGTTGGCGAAGAGTCATATTACCAGCAAGATCAAAGTAATCAACATGGTTAACTTGCCCAATCGTTCCAGCCGCAAAGTGAACTTCGCAAACAAGGCGGTCACCGTCTTTTACTTCGCGATAGTTATTTCCAGTTCCTACTTGATAGTCAATTGGTAAAGGTAAATCCTCAGTATGGAGCTTTTCGCCTTGGTAATCAGTCGTGTTTGCAAAAAAATCATACATATTAACAATTTGGTCGTTAGTTAAACCAAATTTTTTGATGGTATCATGAAGAACGAGGTCGAAGTCACGAGTCACCAACTTAGCTTCTCCACCATGCTTTTTAAATAGGGCTAGTCGTTTTAATTCAGCATGTTCAACACTGGAATTGCTACTTAATAAGTATTGATTTACAAAAAAGTACACTTTACTCTTCCCCCTTTTCCTTCATGTCAGCAACTAATTCATTCCATAACTTCATCACGTTTGGTTCAGAATAACGCTCACTATCAGCATAAGCATTTTCACTCATCTGCGCTAACTGCTCTTGATTTTGCAATAAGCGAATGATCGCTTGAGCCAGCCCATCAATATCGCCGTTCTTGGTCAGCAATCCATCCTGTTGATCAATAACGACATCGGAAGGACCATATTTTATGTCATTAGCAATAATCGGCAACCCATGGGACTGAGCCTCCACTAAGGATAGTGGTAAACCTTCTGCCCGACTTGGCAAAATGAGTAATTGCGCATCTTCGTAAACCGAATTGACGTCATCTGTATACCCATGGAAGGTCACAGAACTATTAATCGCTTCCTCTTTGACAATTTTATTGAGTGTCTTATCAAAATCATCATTAGCATAACCCCAAAAATCGAGCTTGGCATCTGGAACGGCGGCTAGTACTTGTGGCCATGCTTTCAATAGGTGATCTTGCTGTTTTTCGGGAGACAAGCGAGCAACCATGACAACTTGTTTTTTCGTTCGCTTTTTAAAAGGAACATGACGCTTATTAATAACTGCCGCAGGAACAATCGGACCAGGAATCCGGTATATCTTCACGCCAAACTTGCCAAACCGGTCTTGAAGATCTTCTTGTTGTTGCGGAGTTAAGGCAATGATCCCATCCCAATCTTGGAGGTGCTTAAGTCCCCAATCATAGTTATAATTAAGGGTAGAATGAAGCATATCATCAGGATTATTAACATGGTCATTATGCAGTTGAAGAACCCGAAAAACCCGGTGCTTCATGTGCAGAACTGCCCAGCCTAGTTCATAAACTCGGTCAACGACAAAGCCAACCGGACCTTCACCACAGATTTGCTTGTCAGTGACCAACTCATCGAGGAAAAACCGGGTTAACTGGTCAAAGCCACTGAATTGATAATCACGACCATGGTAATTAAAAAGATGGTAAGTTTTAATTTCCTTTCCCCGCTTATCCTGCTGGTGGGCTAGCTGGATTGCTAAGGTTCCATCTGGACGGTAATAGTTTTCCGTTGCCATTTTTCCATCCCAGTCATAAAGTTGTTCGACCGAGATAAAACCGCGGCTATCAAACCAACTAACCTTAAGCAGTTTTCCGTAATGGTCAAAATATTGAATATTAATTACCCGCCGATCAGTATCACTGCGCCGACGGATATAGAGAACGCGTTTGCCATTTTGATAATAATTATAATTGATCCCATCGGCCTTGCGCTCCCAATGAGGGTTAACCGGAATATCTTTAATCCGAATATTCCTTTGTGGGACTTCACAAGCCTCCTGAAAATAATCAAACAAGTTAATAAAGTTACGATCATCAATCCCTGCTTCTGCTGTTACCAAGTGTAATTCATTCGAATATTGCCGAGTAACAATCTTAGCCGGTTGATGATATTTTTCAAACAGATGCAGACGCTTAATTTGCGCATGCTCAATTCCTGATTTGTTTCGTTGAATATTATCGTTTAGGAAAAAAAGCATCCTCTATTTCCCCTTTCATGGTTATCACTTTGAGTTTACCATATAATTGTTAACATTCCTTGAAAGCCTGATAGAGACATTTCCTATCCATTACTCATTGTGTTAATATTATTATTTATAGAAAGAAGTGGACGAGATATGCAAAACCCATTTGGTAATAACAATAATGATAACCAAAATCCGTTTAATTTAAACAATCTCCCCCTCCCACCAAATTACGCTAAAATCGTTAATGACCAGGGGGATATCCGAATAGCCAAAGTTGGCTTTTCATGGACAACTCTTTGGTTCGGGCCACTACCAGCTCTTTTTCGGGCTGACTACTATAACTTTATTTTAATCATCGTATTAACTATGGATTATGCTTTGGTTGCCCTCTTTTTTGGGTTGACGAGCTTGCTTCAATTCCCTTGGCCATCTGTTTTCTTCGGTTTCTTTTACAATATGATGTATTTCCGTCATCTATTTAATAAAGGATATCGACCAGCTGACCAACGTTCACGGGAATTACTTACCCGGGCACGGTATTGGAAAGGCAATTAATATAAAAAGAATTTCAGATAATCGAGTAGGAGATAATTGATTAGTTCAATTATCGACCTCTCACACCACCGTACGTACGGTTCCGTATACGGCGGTTCGACAACTTAATCACATTGAATTGAC
>NZ_JAJGVH010000078.1:0-25877 GCF_020785355.1 Limosilactobacillus reuteri
CAAATGTTTTGCTTCAAATCACATCGTGATTGAAGACCCTACACATTTGATTCGTCGAAACTTTGTTCAGTTTTCAAAGGTCTACCTGTTGGCTAATCAAGCAGTCAACCAACATATTTATTATAACATGTATCGGATCAGCTTGTCAAGAAGAAATTTTAATTATTTTTGAATTTCTTTTGATCGATAACTCAATCAGCAACTTTATTAATATATCATGTTGCCAAGGCGATGTCAACAATTATTTTTAACTTTTTTGTTAAACCATCTCAACAGCACTTAGCTGTTTTGACAACGATAACTACTATACATGGATTTCATCCTTTCGTCAACACCTTTTTCCAACTTTTTTAATTTATTTTTTAAACCTGAACTTTTTTATTATTTGAAATAAAAAGATTTGTTTTTTTATATCTAAAAATAAAAAATACGCCCTTAAATTATCTTTTAAGAACGTATTTGCTAACAATTGGTCTAGTTTATTTTACGCGAGCTAAATAATAGTGCTTCTTACCCTTTCGAACAATCACAAACTTACCTTCAAAATGTGCTTGGGGATCAATCTCGGCGTCAACATCATCAACTTTTTCCCCATTAATTCTGATAGCCCCACTTGATACATCTTGCCGAGCTTGGCGACGTGAAGGTTCAATACCATTATCAGTTAGCCAAATAACAATATTTTCTTTCTTGTTTTCTACATCTACTGAAGGCATATTCTTAAAGCCTTGTTCAATTTCTGCAACAGAAAGGTCAGCAACATCCCCAGAGAACAATGCTTTACTAATCCGTTCTGCTTCTTCAACTGCTTCTTGGCCATGAACAAATTTAGTTACTTCTTGGGCTAAGCGACGTTGAGCTTCTCGCTTCCATGGTTCCTTCTCAACTTTTTCTGCCAAGTCATCAATTTCTTCCTTTGATAAGAAAGTGAAGTACTTCAAGTATTTAATAACGTCACGGTCATCTTGGTTAATCCAGAATTGATAAAATTCATATGGAGAGGTCTTTTCTGGGTCAAGCCAAATTGCACCACCCGCAGTCTTTCCAAATTTAGTTCCATCAGCTTTGAGCATTAATGGAATAGTAAGTCCGTAAACCTTAGCATCTGGTCCTTCAACCTTATGAATCAAATCAATTCCGGCAGTGATGTTTCCCCACTGATCGGAGCCACCAATTTGTAATTGCACATCGTTGTGACGATAAAGATGAAGGAAATCGACTGATTGAAGAATTTGGTAAGTGAACTCAGTAAATGAAATACCAGCATCTAACCGACTTGCTACTACTTCCTTATTTAACATGGTGTTGATATTAAATAGTTTACCGTAGTCACGAAGGAAGTCTAATAAACTGATCTTTGATAACCATTCATAGTTGTTTACAATCGTGAAATTTTCAGTCCCAAACAACTTCTTCATTTGAGCAGTTAATGCTTCTTCGTTGTGGTGAACTTGATCCATTGTTTGAAGCTGCCGTTCTGACTTTCGACCGGATGGATCACCAATTGCACCAGTTCCTCCCCCAATAATAATTACTGGGTGGTGGCCAGCTAATTGGAATCGTTTCAAAATCATAAATGGAATTAAGTGTCCAATATGAAGACTATCCCCGGTTGGGTCAGTTCCACAGTAAAGAGCAATTTTATCTTCTGATGTTAATTTGCGTAGGCCTTCTTCGTCTGTAACTTGGTTAATAGCACCACGCCATTCTAGTTCATTAAGAATATCCATGTTTACCTCCATAAGTTTCTCGGATACAAAAAATCCCCAACTTCAAATAATGAAGTCAGGGACGATTTACCGCGTTACCACCTTGATTGCAGCTAGATAGCTACCACTCTAGTCGATAACGAGACGATCCGTTCAAATACTGAAAGACTCCGTAAGTGTAATTCGTACAACGGTATTGGCAAAGTTTACAGTTACCACTCGCTTCCTAAATGTCCAACCGCTTACTACTAAGATTACTTCTTCATCTTTGGTTATTGCCGTCATTGTACATGGAATTAACGATTACTGTCAAGAAGTATTTAAAATACAAAAAGCTGAAGAGTTTTCGTTACCCTCCAGCTTTTCGCTTCACTATTCATCTTTTTTTGCTTCGTGTTTCTTTTCATCATCACGCTTAACAGTTGGTGATGGTTGTTCTTTTGGTTGTTTTTCTACATATACTTCATGAACATAAGCTTCACCGGTTAATTCAGCTACTGGCTTAAAAGTATCCTTGAAGAGCACATCCATTTCCATTCCTGCTCGAGCCTTGTTGTAGTACAACGCAAGGATCGCATATACCACTGGAAGGTAGCAGGAAATACCAACAATCACTAAGACGATTCCGATATAAGTAAGGACATAAGTTGCCGTGTAAACACCGTAAAATGCCAATCCACCAAAAATTAAGGTCCAGATAAACATTGGAAGGAATTCTAAGACAAACTGAATCGCAAAGTAGTTCCACTTTCGGCCAGTCATGAACCGCCGACTAGCAGTTAAGGCATAACGCATTGATTGACCAAGGAATTGTGGTTGTTTTTCACGATAAAGGAAGTATGACTGTGAATATTCGATACTCTTCCACAATACAACAATATCGTTAAGAATTCGAATTGCCCACCCAGTATAAACAGCAGCAACGCCTGATAAACGTGGCAAGAGCAATGCATTAACAATGTTGAGTGGTAAACTCCATAAGAAAGTGAACAATCCAATATAAAGCACGATCCGCCATACTTGATTCTTTCGCAAGTGCTTATAGTGCATCCAGATTGAGCCAGCACTAACTGGTTGTTCTGGATGAGCCATCTTATCTTGGTATGTATATTGAGTAGCAACGCCAAAGAAAGTATAGAAGAAAGCTAACGCAGCAATAATTGCGACAATTCCTACAATTTCTAATAATGAGAACAAGATCGCAACTGGGGAAGCCATTCCGTACATTACCATCATCATTGTCATACTCAATGAGGCAGCAATATTTGAATTAAGGAGTGCTAAGATCGCTACTAAAGCAATAAAAATAATTGATACCCCTGCAACTGGCCACATTGCCTTTAAATAGTTGGGCTTTACCAGTTCTTTCAATGAAGGAAAAAATTCCTTCATTGGGAGTGTTCGTTGTTTTTCCATTTTCATTTAAATTCTCTCCACCTTATTAGATTCTGATGTTAATCATACCACAACTCACTATAAGCTCAATTTATTCGCCAATATCTTCAATATTTTTTCAAAAAAGGCTACAAAAAAGAGGCGTTAGAAATTTAACTTTCCTGCCTCTCCAAATTTAATATCGTAAATTTATTTTAGTACTTTTCCTTGCTTAATACGTTAAGCTTGTCATCGAAGTCGTAAACAACTGGTTGACCAGTAGCCATTTCAAGGTTCATGATATCTTCATCAGAAATATTTTCGATGTACTTGCTCAATGCACGAAGAGAGTTACCGTGGGCAGCGATGATAACGTTCTTGTTGTCCAAAAGCTTTGGCGCAATTTCATCTTGCCATAATGGAATAACACGTTCCAAAGTAACCTTTAAGTTTTCACCACCAGGAATAGCACGTGGGTCTAAGTTAGCGTAACGACGATCCTTTGCAGCAGAACCTTCATCGTCAGCACTTAGCAATGGAGGTAATACATCGTATGAACGACGCCAAATGTGAACTTGTTCGTCACCGTACTTTTCAGCGGCCTTTTGCTTGTTGTGGCCTTGAAGTGCACCATAGTGACGTTCGTTTAAACGCCAAGTCTTGTATTCAGGGATCCATAATTGGTCACATTCTTCAAGAGCATAGTGCAAAGTCTTGATAGCACGCTTCAAAACAGAAGTGTATGCGTAGTCAAATTCAATGCCGTGTTCCTTAAGGGCTTTACCAGCATTCTTTGCTTGTTCAACACCCTTTTCACTTAAATCAACATCAACCCAACCAGTAAATTGGTTAGATAAGTTCCATTCACTTTGACCGTGACGAATTAATACTAATTTAGCCATGTTCAATTGACCTCTTTCTTCTTAAAATCGCTATAAACAGCATTACCATATTATTTTAATCCATTCCCCTGCAAATGCCAATAGTGATGAAGAAATTATTGTAGTCCAGCTTTTGCACCAATATCATGACGATAAAAACATTCAGGTTCATCAAGCTGGCGCAAGTAGTCATAAACGTGATCGCGGGCTTTTTGAAGAGAATCATCTTTCCCAATCACCATTAGTAAACGTCCACCTGCACCTCTTAAGTCATTAATCGTCCCAGCAACATTTGCGTAATCAATAGTGACATTAGGATCAACTGGAAATGTTCCCAGCTTTTGTCCATGGATTGGCTTAGTTGGATATCCTTTTGATGCCAAGACAACGCCAAAACAAGCATCTTCATTTTCTTCAACTTCTGGTAATGGTCGATCATTAATTGCTGCATCTACAAGTTCGAACAAGTCGGTTTTCATGCGGGGCAAAATCACCTGGGTCTCTGGATCACCTAGACGAACATTATATTCAATTACTTTTGGACCATCATCAGTCAAAATAAGGCCAATATATAAAATCCCATGGTAGTGATACTCGCCAGCCACCAAACCATCAACTGTTGGCTTAAGTACTTCATCAATCATCCGTTGACGAACAGCTGAGGAAAGTTGTGGCAAGGGACTATAAGCCCCCATCCCCCCAGTATTAGGACCTTTATCGTCATCGAATGCTCGTTTGTGGTCTTGAGCCATGGGCAAAATTCGATAGTGACCATTACTAATCAAAACAAACATTGAATACTCAGGACCTGATAAACATTCTTCAATCACAAGGCGCGCCTGACCATTGACAAACATTTCTTTGATTGTCTTAGTTGCTTCTGCACGATCTTTTGCAATGACAACCCCTTTTCCTCCTGCTAAACCATTTTCTTTAATTACTACTGGAAAGCCAAATTGCCCAACGTTATTAATCGCTGCTGTTTGATCCCGATATGTCGCATGGCGGGCAGTGGGAACGTGATAATTATTCATAAAATTAAGGGCATAGTCTTTCGAGCCTTCTAATTGGGCAGCCCGCGCATCAGGACCAAAAACCTTTAATCCAGCGGCCTTAAATTCATCAACAATCCCATCAACCAAACAATCCTCAGGGCCCACGAATGTCCACGCAACATTATGTTCTTTAGCAAATTGAATCAGCTTAGCAAAGTCAGTTTCCGCAATTGCAATGGAAACTACTCCTACAGTCGACATCCCCACGTTTCCTGGCGCACAATAAACCTGCTTAACACGGGGACTTTCTTGTAATTTTTTCGCCACGGCAAATTCACGACCGCCTTCACCTACAACTAATACGTTGACCTGCTTTTCCATGATACCCTCCTAGCTTTAATGGCGGAAATGACGAATGCCTGTTGCGACCATTGCAATTCCGTACTTATTTGCCATCTCAATTGATTCTTGATCGCGAATTGATCCTCCTGGCTGAACAATCGCCTTAATGCCATTTTGACCCGCATATTCAACACAATCACCAAATGGGAAGAAAGCATCCGATGCCATCACTGTCCGATCATCAATCGCCTCGCCAGCATGTTTTACGGCAATTTTCAATGAATCAATTCGGTTAGGTTGACCTTCTCCGACCCCTAATGTCCGCTCATCATTTGCTAAGACAATCGCATTTGATTTGGCATGCTTAACTGCTTTCCAGGCAAACATTAATGTCTTAAGCTGTTTCTCTGTTGGTTGCTTTTCAGTAACACATTGCCAGTCGTGGTAATCTTCCTTAAGCGTGTCTTGTTCTTGCAACAACATTCCACCCATCACTGAAACAACTTCATGTTTAGTTGGTTCATCCTTCTTACTGAAGTCCAAACTCAACAAACGAATATTTTTCTTCTTTGCCAATAACTCAAATGCATCATCGTCAAAGCCGGGTGCAATGACAATTTCTAGAAAGATTTTGTGCATTTTCTCGGCGGTAGCTAAATCAACTTGCCGATTAAGAGCAATCACTCCCCCAAAGATGGAAACAGGGTCAGCTTCATAGGCACGATCCCAAGCTTGAACCAAACTATCCCCTCGGCCAATGCCACATGGGTTCATATGTTTCATCGCTACAACTGTTGGTTCATCAAATTCACGAATGCACCGTAATGCTTCATCAGCATCTTTAATATTATTGTAGGAAAGCTTCTTACCATGTAATTGTTTAGCCTGTAAAACTGAAAAAGCCTTAGGAAGCGCGTCTTCATATAACCAAGCCTTTTGGTGACTATTTTCACCATAACGCATTGTTTCTTTTAAATCCCAGCTTAAAGTTAATTTTTCTGGATCTTCAAGCCCTGTCTGTTTTGTAAGGTATTGAGAGATAAGGGAATCATAGGCTGCCGTATGACGAAAGGCTTTCGCTGCTAAGCATGCTCGAGTTGCTAATGATGTTTCACCATCTTCTTTGATCTGGGCTAAGACTTCATCGTAATCGGCTTGGTCCACCACGATTGTTACATCATGATAGTTTTTAGCAGCTGAGCGGACCATGCTAGGACCACCAATATCAATATTTTCAATTGCATCGGCTAATTCCACTCCCGGCTTTTCGATCGTCTCTTTAAATGGATAAAGATTAACACAGACTAAATCGATTGGCGTAATATTAAGTTTTTCGAGGGTCGCCATGTGTTCTGGTAAGTCCCGGCGAGCCAATAGTCCCCCATGGACGTATGGGTTAAGAGTCTTTACGCGGCCATCAAGAATTTCTGGAAAATGAGTAACATCCTCAATCCCAATCGTTTCAACTCCCGCTTTATCTAAAACCCGCTTTGTCCCACCAGTCGAAATAATTTCAAAACCATTTTCAACTAACCCTTTAACGAATGGAACCAGGTTTTGCTTATCAGAAACGCTTACTAATGCTCTTTTCATAATTTAATGTTGCTCCTTTTCTAATGCCTGCTTTAATGCTTCAGGATATAATCGGTGCTCAGTTTCATGAACCCGTGCTTCTAAGGTTTCAATAGTATCAGTTGGTAAAATTGGGACGTGTTCCTGGGCGATAATGGGGCCGGAATCGAGTCCCGCATCAATATAGTGTACGGTGACACCTGTCTGTGCTTGTTGATCAGCAAATGCCCGTTCAATCGAATGTAGTCCCGGATATTCTGGCAACCATGCTGGATGAAGGTTAATAATTCGGTGAGCATAATGATCCAAAATAGTGGGCCCAATTACTCGTAAATAACCAGCAAGGGCAATAAAGTCAATTTGATACTTTTTCAACACTCCCAATAATTTTTCCTCGTATTCCTGTTTTCCCCCACAAGATTTGACCGTAAAGCTTTCTGCCGGGATCCCCAGTCGGGCAGCTCTTTTCATTACCGGAGCATCTGGATGATTACAGAATAATAATGCTAATTCACCAGGAAGATCATTATTTTTGAAGTGCTGTGCTAAGACTTCAAAATTCGTTCCGTTTCCTGATGCTAAAATTGCGACTCTCATTTACAACCCTCACTTGATAACAATCTTTTTTGTATCTGGTAAACAATGACGAAGATAACCAATTTGATAACTTGTCATGTTTTTATTTGATAGTATCTCTTGAACTTGCGCTACTTGTTCTGGTGCCACTGCTAAGACCATTCCTATTCCCATATTAAATGCTTCGAAACAATCCTCCTTAGTAAGGCCTCCTAGCACCCGCAAATAGTCAAAGACCGGAAGCTGTGGCCACCGACTAGAATCAATCACCGCTTGCAAGTTATCTCCCAACATCCGGGGAACATTTTCAATCAATCCTCCACCAGTAATATGGCTAATCCCATGAACCAATTTGCGATGGACTAATGGCAAGACCGCTTGAACATAAATCCTAGTAGGAGTCAGGATCGTTTCTCCTACTGTCTTTCCTCTCAATGCTTCTGGGCGATCAGTTAATTTGACGTGATTATCCTTAAATAAGATCTGCCGGACAAGGGAAAAGCCATTGGAATGCAAGCCGCTTGATGGGAGGCCAAGTAAAATATCACCTTTTTGCGGTCCAGCAGCGGTAAGAAGTTCTTCTTTTTCTGCTATCCCTGTTACTGTTCCTGCCAGGTCATACTCATTGTCTGCATACATATCTGGCATTTCTGCTGTTTCTCCACCAATTAAAGCGGCTCCAGCTTCTCGGCAACCGGTCGCTACTCCGCTAACAATCGCTGCCATCTTAGCCGGATCATTATGGCCGGTCGCAATGTAGTCGAGAAATGTTATTGGTTCCGCTCCCTGCGCCAGGACATCATTAACGCACATTGCGACAACATCGATCCCGATTGTATCGTGATTATTCATTTGTTGAGCAATTAAGAGTTTCGTTCCCACACCATCAGTGCCAGAGACAAGGACCGGATGCCGTACCTGTAATTTTTCTAAGTCAAACATCCCCCCAAAGCTGCCAATTCCTCCAATCACACCTGGGCGATCAGTTGATTTGACTGCATCTTTAATACGGTGAACAAGTTCGTACCCGGCATT
Organism: Limosilactobacillus reuteri; assembly: GCF_020785355.1. Taxonomy (GTDB): domain Bacteria; phylum Bacillota; class Bacilli; order Lactobacillales; family Lactobacillaceae; genus Limosilactobacillus; species Limosilactobacillus reuteri_I. The sequence continues at coordinate 8,485 of NZ_JAJGVH010000078.1, forward strand.
TACATCTACCCCTGCATCTTGATAACGACTCATCCTCTTACCCCTTTCTTGCTAATCGTTCTTGTTCGCTTAACGACTTTAAGTACCCTTCTTCATAATCATAAAGTGGTGTTGGGTACTTCCCATCAAAATAAGCCACGGTAAGTCCACCATTAGGAGCATCTCCTGCATCTGGTACGTTAATTGCTTTGATTAGACTATCAATACTCAAAAAATTAAGAGAATCTGCACCAATTAACTGCCGCATTTCTTCAATGGGGTAATGAGCAGCTATCAGTTCTGAACGCGTTGATACGTCAATCCCATAGAAACATGGAAACTTAAATGGTGGTGAGGAAATAAGCATATGAACTTCTTTGGCCCCAGCTCTTTTTAGCATTTGGACAATCTGCTTAGAAGTTGTTCCGCGCACAATCGAATCGTCGACTACTACCACTCTTTTTCCTTTTACAACTCCGCGGACAGCTGATAATTTCATCTGAACGCCTAACTCCCGTAACTCTTGAGTTGGTTGAATAAACGTCCGCGCAACGTATTGGCTCTTTATTAACCCCATTTCATATGGAAGGCCGCTTTCTTCAGCATACCCACTAGCAGCAGATAACGATGAGTTAGGTACCCCAATTACTATATCAGCATCAACTGGGTGTTCCTTTGCTAAGAACTTTCCCATTCGTTTACGCGCATTGTGTACCGTTACCCCATGAATAATAGAATCAGGACGGGCAAAATAGATATACTCCATTGAGCAAATCGCCAGTTGGGTTTTGGTAGTGTAATGGTCAATATGTAACCCATCTTTATCAATAATTATTAATTCTCCTGGCAAAACATCACGCACAAATTGAGCATTAATAATATCTAAAGCACAAGTCTCACTAGCAACAACATAAGCACCATTTTCTAACCTTCCAATACATAAAGGACGAATCCCATTAGGATCTAAAGCCGCAATCAACCGATCTTTTTGCAGTAATAGGTAGGCAAATCCACCATGGACAAGGTTGAGGCTTTTCTTCAAAGCAGGAATAAAACCTTCATTAATATATTTCCGGATAAGGTGAATTAAAATTTCCGTATCAGAATCTGACTGGAAAACCGCCCCTTCATTTTCCAATTCACGACGAAGGGTAATAGCATTAGTTAAATTACCATTATGGGCGAGGGCAACAGCACCATCATGAAAGTGAAAAAGGAAGGGTTGAACATTAGCAATCGAATTATGTCCACTTGTCCCATAACGAACATGGCCAATCGCAGCGTTTCCTTTTAATCGTTTAAGCTCAGCCGGATCAGCAAACACTTTCGCCAACAATCCCCGGTCACGGTGCTGATAAAGTTCCGTCCCATCAGTTGAGACAATGCCGGCTCCTTCTTGGCCGCGATGTTGAAGAGTATGCAGTCCGTAATAGGTTAATTGACTAGCGTTCGCCGCATCAAAAACCCCAAAGACCCCACATTCTTCATTTAATCCTTTGATTTCAGTTGGCACGGAATTGCCTCCTCCCATGTTTTTTGTAATTGTGCAACACTTTCATTGAGTTCACCATTTGCCAGTTTAACCATTAACCAGTGGCTATTTGTAACTTCTCCAATTAGGTGTGCATCTTTTCCTAATACCTTTTCGAATTCGGTTGCCTTTTCAGGAGCAACCGTCACGATAAATCTTCCAGGAGTCTCACTAAAAAGGCGAGCTGCAGGCTGATCAGCAAGGTCAACTTTCAACCCTAAATCAGTTTTGAAGACCGTTTCTGCTAAAGCTACTCCGAGGCCACCTTCACTCAAATCATGTGCACTGGAAACAAGGCCGTTCTCCATCGTCGTCAGTAACCGTTGCATATATTGATGAACATGGTGAAGGTCAAATGACTTAACAATTCCGCTAATATCGCCGGTCATCATTTTTTGCAACTCAGACCCCGCATAATCATCACGAGTTTGGCCCACTAGATAAACCTTATCTCCCGGGTGTTGGACAAACGAAGGAATTACGCGATCAATATTTTTAATTAGACCAACCATTCCAACCATCGGCGTCGGATGAATTGCTTGCCCATTGTTTTCGTTATATAAAGAAACATTCCCAGAAATAACCGGGGTATTAAATTCACGGCAAGCATCAGCCATCCCTTGGACAGATTGATGAAGTTCCCAGAAAATTTCTGGATCAGTTGGGTCACCATAATTTAAGCAGTCAGTAATTGCTAACGGTTCGGCTCCACTGGCAATTATGTTGGCAGCCGCTTCAACTAAGGCAATTTGCCCACCAACTTCTGGACTAAGGTAAACAAACCGACCGTTCCCATCAGTTGTCATCGCTAACCCTTTATGTGTTCCACGAATCCGCAGAACCCCAGCATCACTCCCGGGACCGGTCACTGTGTTTGTCCGTACTTGGGAATCATATTGCTGATAAAGACTACTTTTATCCGCAATCGTTGACTGAGCAAGCAAGGCAGTTAAAACTTCAGCAACGTTATCAACATCTGGAATCCACGTTGATTGCTGTTCGGCTAATTCAATCCGCGCAGGCTTTTTTTCTAGGCTTTCTTCTTCTAGTACGTCATCAGTTAAACTCGACACTGGGATATGACATACTTCTTCACCATCATGAAAGAGAACATAATCATGACCCGCAGTAATCCGGCCAATTGTGACCGCTTCAAGATCGTAAAAATCAAAAATCTTTTTGACATCTTCTTCATGGCCTTTTTTTACGCAAAGAAGCATTCGTTCTTGGGATTCACTAAGCATAATTTCATAAGCCGACATCCCGGGTTCACGTTGCGGAACAAGATCCAAATTTAGCTCCATTCCACTTTTACCTTCGGAAGCCATTTCCGCACTTGAAGAAACAATTCCCGCTGCCCCCATATCTTGAATTCCTACTAACCAGTCAGGATGATTTCTAATAAGATCAAGGCAAGCTTCTAATAAGAGTTTTTCCATAAAAGGATTACCAACTTGAACTGCCGAACGTTGCGTCATATTTTCATCATTAAAGTCTGCTGAAGCAAAGGTGGCGCCATGAATTCCATCACGGCCGGTTTTAGCGCCGACATACATCACTGCATTTCCAATTCCGGCAGCGCGACCCTGCTGGATATCTTTCTGGTCCATTAAGCCGACACTCATCGCATTACACAGAATATTGCCCTGGTAGCATGGATCAAATGTTGTTTCACCCGCAATTGTAGGAATTCCCATACAATTACCGTAATCACCAATTCCCCGAACGGTATTAGTTACTTTCATTCGCGTTGTCGAATTATCTAATTCACCGAAATGGAGGGAATCAAGGGAAGCGATTGGTCGTGCCCCCATGCTGAAAATGTCCCGTAGAATCCCACCGACACCGGTTGCTGCTCCTTGATAAGGTTCAACAGTTGTCGGATGATTGTGACTTTCAGCTTTGAATACCACCGCTTGTCCATCATCAATATCAACAACCCCTGCTCCTTCTCCGGGACCTTGCAATACTCGCTCATTTTTATTAGGGAAGAGACGCAGAACCGGCTTTGACTTTTTATATGAACAGTGCTCACTCCACATCGCAGAAAATAAGCCGGTTTCAGTATAATTTGGTAATCGTCCCAAGAGTTGGGTACGAATGTAATCATATTCTGCTTCAGTCAAGCTCCAATCTAAGTATGGTTTCTTTTCTTTAATCTCTTCTGGGGTCATTGCTTGCTTCATTAACTATGCCTCCACTTTAATTCTGCCGTTTTCTAACAAGGACTCAAATAACCGTAAGCCATCCATACTGCCAAGAATGGTTTCTACTGCTCGTTCAGGATGGGGCATCATGCCTAAGACATTTCCCTGCTTATTGGTAATTCCAGCAATGTTATGCAAACTACCATTTGGATTTTCAGTCGCGTAACGAAAGACAACTTGATTATTTGCTTCAAGTTCATCTAGTGTTTTTTCATCCGCATAATAACTACCATCGGCATGCGCAATTGGTAATGCGATTCGTTCGTGATCCTGGTAATGACTAGTAAAAAGAGTTTGCGAGTTCACTACTTCTAAAGGAACAGTTTTACAAACAAAATGTTGGTTATCATTGCGTTTAAGTCCGCCAGGCAAAAGACCTGCTTCTGTCAAAATTTGAAATCCGTTACACGTTCCAAAAACTGGTTTCCCCTCATTGGCCATTTTGATTATTGCAGGCATGATATTGGTAAACCGGGCAATTGCGCCAGCTCGTAGATAATCACCATAGGAAAAGCCTCCTGGTAACATCACAGCATCAAAACCGGCTAAACTTTTTTGCCGGTGAGAAACATATTCCACATCTGCATGGCAAACGGAATGAAGGGCTTCATATAAATCCACATCGCAATTGGATCCTGGGAAAACAACCACCGCAATTTTCATCTAGGCTTCCTCCATAACTTGGTATGTATAAGTTTCCATATTGAAATTAACAAGGAGCTGATCAGCAATTTCTTTTACTGCTACCGCTACCCCACCCTCATTGGTATCCAAGGTAACGTCAAAGAATTTTCCAACTTTAACGGCAGTTACTTCATCATGACCTAGGGAATGGATCGCATCCTTAATTGTTTCCCCCTGCGGATCAAAGACCGATTGCTTATAAGTCACGAAAATCCGAACATTAACCATTTATGCTTCCTCCTTAATTACTGCTTCTAACCGTTCCAATACCTCATCATATGTTTGGGTTAAATCAGCAAGTTTACGCCGATATACATCTTTATCCATATGTTGCTTAGTTGTCAAATCCCATAACCGACAGTTATCTGGCGAAAATTCATCTGCAAGGATAATCTTGCCATCATTCAAACGGCCAAATTCGAGTTTGAAGTCAACCAACCGTAAATTAGCTTGGGCAAATAATGGGTTAAGTAAGTTATTGACCTTCCGACAGATCCCCCACATTTGCGCAAGCTCCTCTTTGCTGGCAATCTCAAGAGCAATCGTTGCGGATTCATTGATAAAGGGATCATCAAGTTCATCGCTTTTATAGAACATTTCCTCAACTGGTGAAGGAAGCTTTTCCCCTTCTGAAAGTCCATACCGACTCGCAAAATGACCAGCAATTACATTCCGCGTTACAAATTCAAGCGGGAACATCTCGCATTTTTTTACAAGGTCTTCGTTAGTTGATAGTTTCTTAATAAAGTGGGTTTCAATTCCCTGCTTCATTAAGTAATCAAAAACGAGCGAAGAAATAGCATTCGCAGCCTCACCCTTGCCGGTAAAGTGATCCTTCTTTTTTCCGTTGAGGGCGGTAGCTTGGTCCAGATAAACTACCCGTAAAACTGCTGGATCCTCTGTTTGCCACATCTGTTTTGCCTTGCCGGTATACAATAACTTCTCCATTTAGGGAACTTCCTTTCAGTAAAACACGAACTTTTATTTTGATATCCGAAAATTAATTCGATATTTCATGACAACAATATACTCTTTCCTCCTCCCCCTTGTCAACACAAATTACGATATTTATATGATCTTTCACTTAAATTGTTCGTGTTTTACCAAATGAAGCATAACAAAAAGGCTAGACAAACTTTTTTGTTCGTCTAGCCCCTTAAACTAACTTAAATTAGTCTAATCCCAATCGTTTATAAATGTCATCAACATGACGGAGGTGCCAGTGGTAATCAAAGGCATCGTCAAGATCTTCTTTAGTTAATTGCTTTTGAATTGTTGGGTCATCTTCCAATAATGGACGGAACGGAATCTGTTCTGCCCAGCACTTAGCGGTATATGGTTGAATCAAATCATAAGCTGCTTCCCGAGTCATCCCACTGTTAACCAACTTCAAAAGAACCCGACCACTGTAAATTAAGCCCAATGTCTTATCCATATTCTTCTTCATTGTTTCAGGGAATACATCGAGATTCTTTAAAATTCGACCCAAACGCCGCAACATGTAATCAAGTAATGAAGTTGCATCTGGTAAAATCATTCGCTCTGCACTGGAATGAGAAATATCCCGTTCATGCCAAAGTGAAACATCTTCATAAGCAGGTACCATAAAGCCACGAAGCATCCGCGCACAGCCAGTAATATTTTCTGAGCCAATTGGATTACGTTTATGTGGCATAGCAGAAGATCCTTTTTGTCCCTTGGCAAAGTGTTCTTCGACTTCATGGATTTCTGTCCGTTGCAGAGAGCGAATCTCGGTTGCCATTTCTTCCATACTTGTTCCAATAAGCGCAATGGTAGCAATATATTCAGCATGCAAATCTCGAGGAAGAACTTGTGTAGAGACTTCTTGAGGACGTAAGCCAAGTTTTTTGCAGACATATTCCTCAACAAATGGATCAATTTCCGCAAAAGTTCCTACTGCACCAGAAATTTTGCCCGCTTCAACACCCTTAGCAGCATGTTCAAAACGTTCCTTATTACGCTTCATTTCTGAATACCAACGAGCAGCTTTCAAGCCAAAAGTTGTTGGCTCAGCATGGATACCATGTGTCCGTCCCATACAAACTGTGTACTTATACTTTTCAGCCAATTCTTTAAGAACATCCATAAAGTTATCAATATCTTGACGAAGGATATCGTTCGCCTTTTTCAGACGCAAGCCTTGTGCAGTATCAACTACATCTGTACTCGTCATTCCATAGTGAACCCACTTTCGTTCAGGCCCCAATGATTTAGAAACATCTCGGGTAAAAGCAATCACATCATGATGGGTCACTGCTTCAATCTCTGCAATTCCTTCTACAGAAAACTTGGCATTCTTTTTAATCTTTTCCACATCTTCTGCAGGAATATGCCCAAGCTTACTCCACGCTTCATCAGCAGCAATCTCAACATCTAACCAACATTGGTATTGTGTTTCTAAGCTCCAAATCTTTTTCATCTCTGGACTGGTATAACGATCAATCATCAGTTAAAAATCCTCTCTATTTTTTCTAAATGTATTATCGCACAGGAAAAGCGGTTACGTAAAGCCGAACTTTATGCACTCCAAATTCCTGTATTGTCAATTTCTGCTAAAGTAGCTTCAATATCATCAGTCAAGATTGTAACGTGGCCCATTTTCCGGTTATGACGAACTTCTGCTTTCCCATAATCATGAAAATGCCAATTTGCCTTTTTCTGAATCTGGTGTCGGACTCCATCAACATGCTGGCCTAAAACATTTACCATTACCACCGGCTTTAATAACTCTACTTGCGGGAGTGGCCAGTTACAAATTGCTCGGTTATGGATGGCGAACTGGGAGAAGTTACAAGCCTCAATTGAATAATGACCGGAATTGTGCGGGCGAGGAGCAAGCTCATTAATATAAATCTCTCCATCATCTGTTACAAACATTTCAACCCCTAAAATTCCTCGCAAATTAATCGCTTGGGCAATCTGCACCGCTATTTTTTGCGCCTTTTGTTGTAATTCAGAAGAGATCCTTGCTGGGACAATGCTTAAATGTAGAATTTCATCATGGTGAATATTTTCTGAAACAGGAAAAGCCGTTATTTCTCCATCTTCATTACGTCCGACCATCACTGAACATTCGCGGCTAAAAGGAACCCATCCCTCTAAGATACAGTCGCCAGTGGCTAAAATAGGGGCACACTTATCAAGATCGTCCTTAGTACGTAACACTTCTTGCCCGTGTCCGTCATACCCCCCTTCACTGGTTTTCAAAACTGACGGGTAACCAATTTTCTTTACCGCATCTTTTAATTCAGCAGAAGTATGCACTGCCATGAATGGAGCTGTTTTTACCCCTGCCTGACGCAAGAAGTCCTTTTCTCGCAAACGATTTTTGGTCGTGTAAAGCAAATTAGTTCCTTGGGGAAGATAAACGCGATCCTGTACATCTTCCAAAGCGTTTAAATCAACATTTTCAAATTCGTAGGTTAATACATCCGCTTTATCAGCCAACTTTTCAATCGCTTTAGTATCGGCATAAGGAGCAACAATTTGTTCATCAGCAACCTGCCCCGCTGGACAATTTGGTGTCGGATCTAAAATAATAACCTTCATCCCCGTCTGTTTGGCATCCAATGCCATCATCTGTCCCAATTGGCCACCACCAATAATGCCAATCGTTGAGCCTTGTGGAATAAATTTATTCAAGATACTGCCCGCTTTCTTTTGCTTGATCATGCATTGCCTGTCGATACTCGATGATTTGTTGTTGGATATGCTTATCTGTGATCCCCAGAATTTGCAATGCTAATAACGCAGCGTTTTTAGCGCCTGCTTTCCCAATCGCAGTAGTTGCCACCGGAATTCCCGCCGGCATTTGAACAATTGATAAAAGCGAGTCCATGCCACCAAGAGCTTTTGTCTGTCCTGGGATCCCAATTACTGGCAGGGGGGTATTGGCCGCAATCATTCCAGGGAGATGGGCTGCACCTCCGGCACATGCAATAATCACTTTAACTCCATTATCAACCGCATTTTGTGCAAACGCGAACATTTCGTTTGGCATCCGATGAGCAGAAATCACATTCTTTTCATATGAAACACCAAATTCATCTAAAATATCACAAGTTTCTTTAACAGTTGGCCAGTCTGATTTACTGCCCATCACAACACTAATATCACTCATAACAATGCCTCCTCAAATCTGCTTTAAGGATAGCAAATCATTTTCCGTAATTCAACACAAATTCGAACTTTAAATTAAATAAACAACAAATAGTTCGTATTTAATAAATGAAAAAGAAAGGGAGTAGGACTGAACTCACTTGCGAGTTTTCAGTCCCACCCCCGAAGAATGGATGGTTAAGCGTTCTATTCAGCATTACCCTCCGATTTAGCAATTCCATCACGTAAAGTTGCCATATCAACTGTACTCTCCCGAAATTCTTTGTTATGAATTGGCAGATGTTGTTCTAGGTTATCAAAAATTTCAAAACTACCTGTTAATTTAGGAGCATCAAAGTCCAAGAGATGTCCAGCAAATTGCCGATCATCGCTAATAAAATGAAGGTGCCAGCCCGCTGCCGTAATCGTGCCAAAAATTTCTGGTGCATAATAACCGATAATGGTCCCAGAAATATTTTCAGCCGTAAACTCAGGTTGATGTTGAGCGACATCGAGCAACGTCGGGTATGGTTTTTCTTGCTTCGGAGCAATCCGAATTTTAACGTGCTCAAACTCACCGCTTAATTGTAAGAATGCAAAAACATTAGCAAGCTTATGTTCTTTAACAAAATCATTATTAAGTTTAGCAAAGTTTACATTTCTTAATGTTATATCCTGTTGCTCAGTAGGAAAATGGACTGAGGCGAATGGCATTGTAGCATCCATATCTGTAATATGATTGACCTGACCACTTGAAACGGCCTGGTACACTTCATTATTCAGGATAACAACCTCACCGTCTAAGCCAGTAAAAGTCCCGATTCCCATCGAACCATGTTTTAGCAAATCACCGACAGTAATTGTGCCATCAAAATTTCCTGCCATCAACGCAGCTAACGTTCCGTGTTCATATAATGTTGTCATAATCTTTGTTCCCCTCTTAGCCAAGTTGTGAATCAATCAGGTTGGCAGCTAATTCTTTATTATTACTGTAATCAACTGGAACATCTACCACAACCGGACCATCAATATTAAAGGCTTGACTGAGTACCTTAGTAAGATCAGCCGGCTTATTTACCCGCAGTCCAGTTGCACCAAAACTCTCAGCATACTTAACAATATCAACATTTCCAAACTTAACACCAGCTGCTTGCGGGTATTTCATCTCTTCTTGGAACTTAACCATGTCGTAATGGCCGCCATCATTCCATACAATCGTTACAACATTAAGATGGTGTTGAACGGCTGTCGCTAATTCCGCTCCTGAGAAGAGGAAGCCTCCATCCCCGCAAACTGCCACTGATTTATGTTCAGGATAAAGCATCGCTGCAACCATCGCCCATGGCAAGCCAACTCCCAGCGTTTGCATCCCGTTACTGATTAACAGGTGTCGTGGTTGATAGCAACGGAAATGCCGAGCCATCCAAATATAGTGGGAACCCACATCTAAAGCAACGTGCATATCATCAGTAACATTTTCTTGAATTGCATGCACAACCGCTAACGGATGACTAGCATCATCGCTTGCTGGTACTTGAATCTTTTTATCTTGGTCAAGTTCTTGCTTATACTTAGCGAGTTGCTCAGTCGCTGCAACAGGATATTCATACCCCTTTAGCAACTTATCAAGTTCCGTTAAACTGGTAGCAATATTCCCAACGAGTTGCATGATTGGCGTATAGTGGTTATCAATTTGAGCTGGCAAGGTATCAAGGTTTACTATGCGCAGATTCCCCTCCTTATTCCAGTTTCGTGGTTCATATTCAATCGGATCATAACCAACAGCAATAACAAGATCGCTTTGTTGAAGGAGTTGATCCCCAACTTGATTGCGGAAAAGGCCAATCCGTCCAAAGTATGACTGTTGTTCTAAGTCACGTGATACCACTCCAGCTGCTTGATATGTTTCGACAACCGGCAACGAATAATCACTTAATAATTTGCGAAGAGCGGTTGTAATTTCTTCATCCGCACCCCGTTGACCGACTAAGATAACCGGCATTTTACTATTTTTAATTAGTTCGACTAGTTTTTGTAAGTCATTTGGATCAGCAGGACCCATCTTAGGTGTTTCATAAATTGGCAATGGCTTTTCGGTTACTTCAGCATCATCAACGTCTTGTGGAAGACTAACGAAGGCTGCTCCCTTACGTGCATCTTGACTTGCTTCAAACGCATTGGCCATAATCTCTGAAATATTATTAGGGTCTTGAATTTCAGCGCTATATTGCGTAATTGGCGCCATAATTTCAGTTGAAGGCGTGCTTTGGTGGGTTGCACGGTGAAGGTCCTTCCGTTGTACTTGGCCCCCAATCGCTAACATTGGATCTCCTTCTGCGTTAGCGGTCATGATTCCGGTTGCTAAATTACCAACCCCTGGACCAGAAGTAGCGATTGCGACCCCTGTTTTTCCGGTTAAGCGACCATAAGCTTGGGCCATAAATGCCGCATTTTGCTCATGCCGGGTAACAATTAACTTAGGTGCATCTTCACTGTCTTGACCATCTAGTCCCTCAAACAAACGATCAATCTTTGCTCCAGGAATCCCAAAGACGAGATTAATCCCGTGCTTTTTCAAACTATCAATAACAACATCGGCACCATATAGTTTCTTTTCCATTAGCCATTCACCTCTACCTAGTTAAACTTATAAAACAATATATCTCTACTGTAGCCCTTATTTTACAATTTCACAAGAAAACGAGTAAGTTCACATAGCAGTATATCAATGATTCCAGCCCGCCAGTCCCAAAAAGTTTGTGAAAAAAACATCGATGTACGTTATTGCACAATCGATGTTTCATGTTAGTTATTTAGAATAATCCGGTAATTTTACCATCATCGTCAATCGTCATGTTTACAGCAGCTGGTTCTTTAGGAAGACCTGGCATTGTCATCATATTACCAGCTAAAGCCACCACAAAGCCGGCACCGATCTTTGGTACCAATTCCCGAATATGGAAAGTAAAGTCAGTTGGGGCACCGAGTTGTTTTTGGTCATCTGTAAATGAGTACTGGGTCTTAGCAATACATACTGGCAAATCATTCCATCCATACTTAGCAAATCGCTTCAATTGATTTTGTGCTTTACGGCTAAATGATACTTCTTTAGCACCATAAATCTGCTTAGCAATCTTCTCTAACTTAGTTTGAAGGTCATCAACTTGAACGTCATAGATATGAGTAAATTCACTTGGACTATCAGCAAGTTCGACTACTTTATTAGCCAAATCATGGGTGCCTTTACCGCCCTTAGCCCAAGCATCAGTCAAAATTGCTTCAACATTTTGCTTAGCACAGTCATCCTTAATCATTTGAATTTCTTTATCAGTATCACTGACAAAATGATTGATTGCAACTACGATTGGTAACCCATATAATTGCATGTTCTTAATGTGACGATTAAGGTTTGCCATTCCTTTTTTCAGCGCATCAAGATTTTCTTCATTTAAGTCTGCGAGCTTGGCCCCACCATTGTATTCTAGCGCTCGGACAGTAGCTACGATGACAATTGCATCAGGATGCTTACCAAGAACACGTTGCTTAATATCAAGGAACTTTTCTCCACCAAGGTCAGCCCCAAAACCAGCCTCCGTTACAGTATAGTCAGAAAGGTTAAGGGCAGTTTGCGTCGCCAGAACACTATTACATCCATGCGCAATGTTAGCAAATGGTCCCCCGTGTACAATTGTTGGCGTATGGTCTAAAGTTTGAACAAGGTTAGGCTTTAATGCGTCTTTCAAGATAATTGTAATTGCATCCTGAAAATTAAGTTGACCAACTGTAACCGGTTCTTTATCGTATGTATATCCTACTACAATTCGACTAATCCGTTCTTTCAAGTCATGAAGGCTAGTTGAAAGGCATAAAATTGCCATCAACTCGGAAGCAGCTGTAATGTCAAAGCCCGTTTCACGTGGAACACCAGCCATTGGACCCCCAAGACCGGTAACTACATTCCGGAGCGCGCGATCGTTAACGTCTTCTACCCGTTTCCAGATAATTCGCCGCGGATCAAGGTTCATTGCATTATCACGCATAATATAGTTATCAATTAAAGCGGCCAAAGTATTATTAGCACTTGTAAGAGCATGCAAGTCACCAGTAAAGTTCAGATTAATATCTTCCATTGGAACAACCTGACTATATCCACCACCGGTTGCACCACCTTTTATCCCAAAAACAGGACCCATCGATGGCTCACGCATTGCAATCGTTGTCTGATAGTTTAATTGATTTAATGCATCCCCTAAGCCGATTAGGACAGTCGACTTTCCTTCACCAGCAGGCGTCGGATTGATGGATGTAACTAAAATCAGTTTATGTTTTTTATCAGGTAATGGCTTTACATTTAAATCAATTTTAGCTTTGTACTTACCATATTGTTCGATTTCGTCTTCTGAAAGTCCGAGTTTCTCGGCAATTTCTGTAATTGGTTCCAGGGTCGCTTGGTCTGCAATCTCAATGTCTGTCATGAATATCAGCTTCCTTTCTTTAGGCCTATCTTAATTTCATTATACACTAACTCAAGACTTTTTCAGCTATTTTGCAAAATAAGTTCGATTTTCATTAACTTTATTCAACCAACCAACACAGATTGTTCGGATAAAGAAAGGGCAAAAAAATAAAATTCCGCTATGGAACTTTATTTTTTACTTACTTCTTTTTTTGCACCACGAATGGGTTTTACGCCTAATACATCAAGTAAGAAGGTAAAGATTGGTACCCCCACAATCAATCCCCATGTACCAAAGAGATGTTCACCAATCAGCAATACAATAAAAGTATAAAAGATTGGCAGATCTGTCCGGCTAGCCATAAACTTAGGATTTAAGACGTAGGCCTCCAAAGTATGGATGATGATAATCATGATGATAATGTAAACCACATCGCGAATTCCACCGACTGAGTAACCAACCATTGCCAATGGGATTGTTGAAATAATTACTCCAGCAACCGGAACCAAACTAAAGATAAATACAATCAACGATAGGGCGAAAATCTGTGGCATCCGCATAAATAATAGGCCAATCGTGGTAATCACCGTATTGCAAATAGCAATAAAGAATTGGGCCTCCAATACAACCCCGAAAGTATTGACAAATTTCTTGCCAAAATAATCAATATCCTGGAAAAACCAGCCAAAATCACTATCTAAAAAGCTATGAGAAAATTCATTCATCTGTTTTAATTCAAGCGTATAGAAAAAGCTCAAGATTAAAGACATTACAAATGAAACAGTGATTGCACCAATACTTGTCAAAGTGCTAACTGCGATTGTTATCCCATGTCGAACCTGACTCATAATAGTAGCGGTACTTACGTAATGGCTGACATAACGATATATCATCGTCGCTTGATGCGTACTATAGAAATGAACTACCGAATTAACCATTTTAACAACTTGCCGAGACAAAACTGGTAAATAGCGTGTCACTCCTAAATACAATAGAACAATTAACAACACATAGGTAACGATTACAATTAAACTTGTCGACATTCGTGGTAACCACCGCTGGACGAGTCTTACCCAACTAACAACAAGGTAAGTAAGAATAAACGTAAATAAAATTAAATTCATCATTGATCTCATTAACCAGAGTACGACAATGATTAATAATAAGACGGTGAATCGCCGTAGTTTTACATTCTCAATAAAATGCTTCCAGGCATTCGTCATTCAATCATCTCCCTATTTTTCTTACTAATTAGCATAGTAGCAAGCTTTCATTTTTTCAGCAATTAGTTTATCGCTTTCTTATGAAATGTTTTTTATAAATTGTCTTGAAACACTTTTATTTTAAGGGTGTTATAATGAATATTATTATTGCAGAAAGAAGGATACGTTTCATGTTAGAAAAGACGTTCTATAAGTCACTACTAAAGCACTCGTTTAACATTCCAGTAAAAATCGTGTTTTGGGATGGATCAAGTGTTATCTATGGTGATGGAACTCCTGAGGTAACTATCACCTTCAACGAAAAAATTCCAATGCGTGATATTACCAAGAACGCCTCAATTGCACTTGGGGAAGCCTACATGGATAAGAAGATCGAGATCCAGGGTAGCATTCAAGAATTAATCGAATCAGCATATGAAAGTGCCGATAGTTTTATGCGGAGTTCTAAGTTCCGCAAATTTTTGCCTAAACAAGGCCACTCAGAAAAAGAAAGTGAAAATGATGTTCAAAGTCATTATGATGTGGGGAACGACTTCTACAAGTTATGGCTTGATGATACGCTAACTTACTCATGTGCTTACTTTACTGACGGCAACCACGATGATCTTACTAAGGCCCAAGTTGACAAGGTTCATCACATCTTAAAGAAGCTTGATCCAAAGCCTGGCAAAACATTGCTTGATATTGGATGTGGTTGGGGAACATTAATGCTAACCGCCGCAAAAGAATACGGCTTAAAAGTTACCGGGGTTACTCTAAGTGAAGAACAATATCGCCTTGTTAAGGAACGGATTGAAAAAGAAGGTTTGCAAGACGTTGCCGAAGTTAAACTAGTTGATTATCGTGAACTTGGTGACCAAAAGTGGGATTACATTACATCGGTCGGAATGTTTGAACACGTCGGAAAAGAAAATCTAGGCCTTTACTTTAAAGACATCCAAGGTTATCTTACCGATGATGGTGTTGCTTTGATTCACGGGATTACTCGTCAACAAGGCGGCGCATATAACGGGTGGATTAACAAGTATATCTTCCCTGGTGGTTATGTACCTGGTCTTGAAGAAATGATTGGTCACATTGAAGAAAATCATATGCAAATCGCTGACATCGAAATGCTTCGTCGTCACTATCAACGCACCCTCGAAATTTGGGATATGAACTTTAATGAACATCGTGCCCAAATTCTTGATATGATGGGCGAACGTTTTACACGGATGTGGGATTTATACCTTCAAGCATGTGCTGCATCCTTTGAATCTGGAAACATTGATGTTATTCAATACTTGATAACTAAGGGTCCTTCAGGTAAAAACTTACCAATGACTCGGGATTACATGACAAAATAAAAAACAAATGGGTCTCCAACGTTCGGCTTAACCGGGTGATGGAGGCCCTTATTATATCGTTCGTCATTATAAATGTATTCCCTTTCATTTTCGATTACGTTAAAATATAGACATAATTACCTATGAAGTCATGTGGTAATAAGTCAAGATAAAATTATCACTGACAAACTTGTTTTGACCAGATTTTTGACGCACTTAAATAAGCCTTGATCCCAAGGTGTTTTAAAAGCTAAGCGTCGAGAATCAGTTTATCTTCCTATACCAATTACCTCTTTTCCTGATAGATTTGATGATTTTTGAGTAGGAAGAAAATCACCCTAATAAGTTTACGTGCGGTAAGGACGAGAGCGCGTTTTGATGGGGTATGCTTTACTTCTTGATATTTACGCCGATAATATTCACCAAAAACTGGATCTTGGATTCTAACTCTGTTGGCAGCTTCAACCAAATAGTATCTAAGATAAGCATTACCAGTTCTCTTGAGCGGAGTATTATCACTAGCGTAAGCTCCGGACTGCTTTTCTCGCCAGGAAAGCCCAGCATATTTAGCCAATTTAGCTTCATTATCAAATCGTTCGATTTGACCAATTTCAGCTAAAATACCAGCAGCGTATACTGGTCCAATTCCGGGAATGGAGCGCAAAATCTGTTCTTCATCAGTTACTTGAACTACTTTCTCAATTGCTTTGTCGAGGTCTTTAATCATCTTCTGAAAAGCTTTAATTTCCTCGGCATAAACGGAGAGAACTGTATCAACTGAATTAGCAATTACTTTGTCTAAACGATAAGAAGCACGAACTGCCTTTTGAATTATTTTCGCCAAGGCTTCAGGGTTCGCGAAGCGACCCCGGCCGTGTTCATTCAGATAATCGGCTAAATCAGTAATCGAAAGATTAAGTAAGTCATCAGTAGTCATATCTTCAGTTAGCAGACTCATCATCGTTGAACCAAAGATAGAAGTATTCAGTTCATCAGAAATTACTAATTTATTGAGCTTGTAGTATAGGTTCTCAATAAAGTGTTGCTTAGCCCGAGCTAAGCTTTGAACAAGCTCATATCGGGAACGCGTTAAGCGTTGCAGGGCAATGTAGTTCTCTTGACGAACAATCCCTACTGAATAGCGTCCAACACGTAGGAAGTCAGCAATGTAAAAAGCGTCGATTTGATCATTTTTATCTTCAGCGAAGACATCATGATAGCGCTTAGTTTTCTTAGGATCGATAACCACGGATTGTGTATTGAACTTTTTAAGGTCCGAGTCTTCTTGGAAAAACATTGCTGGGTGAAAGCTGTAAATGGAAGTGGCTTCCATGCCAATCACAACTTGGTCGAGATGATTTGAATTCGCCGTATCGATAATCATGTTTTTTAATTCTGTTGCGCCTTTCAAATCATTAACAAAGTTACCATGGAAAACAACTTCAGTTGTTTCTTCAGAAATCATTGAAGTTACTAAATCTTTTGAGCTAACGTCAATACCGACAAAAAGTTTCATTGGAATGGCCTCCTTTCATTAAAATTTACTGGTCTTAATCTGATCACTGCATGATAGCCCCTAATTACAATCACTAAAAACATCCTCGCAAGTATCAGTATTCATTGGTTAGAGAGTTAAAGCTGCACCTAATCCTACTCTGAATTAGTAAACTATCTAATCGATACAGCATGTGAGTTCGAAAATCAGTAGATTGGCTGGGCGGCAGACTTCATAAGTAGTTAAAAACTACAGGAGGTATTAACCTATACCAGTTGACCAAAGCCAATGATAATTAGAGGTTATCATGCGGTGACCAGAAAACAAGTTGTAATGTAGCAAAATCCGTAAGGATATATTTATAGAATACGAG